>NZ_JBICYB010000043.1:0-33716 GCF_043200575.1 Streptomyces sp. NPDC048392 | reverse complement strand
CGGGGGGGCGGGGGGGGGGGGGGGGGGGGGGGGCGCCGGCCCGGGGGGGGGGGGGGGGGTTGTTGGGGGGGGGGGGGGGGGGGCCGGCCCCGCCCCGGGGGGGGGGGGGGGGCCCCCCCCCCGGCGCTACGGGACGTCACTGGTCGGCGTCGTCCTTCTTGTCGTTGGAGGAGCCTTCCTCGCCCTCGATCACGGGGATCAGGGAGAGCTTGCCGCGGGAGTCGATCTCGGCGATCTCGACCTGGACCTTCTGGCCCACCCCGAGGACGTCCTCGACGTTCTCCACGCGCTTGCCGCCGGCCAGCTTGCGGATCTGCGAGATGTGCAGCAGGCCGTCCTTGCCGGGCAGCAGGGAGACGAACGCGCCGAAGGTGGTCGTCTTGACGACCGTGCCCAGGTAGCGCTCGCCGACCTCGGGCATGGTCGGGTTGGCGATGCCGTTGATCGTGGCGCGGGCCGCCTCGGCCTGCGAGCCCTGAGCGGCACCGATGTAGATGGTGCCGTCGTCCTCGATCGTGATGTCGGCGCCCGTGTCCTCCTGGATCTGGTTGATCATCTTGCCCTTGGGGCCGATGACCTCACCGATCTTGTCGACGGGGATCTTCACGGTGATGATCCGCGGCGCGTTGGGGGACATCTCGTCCGGCGTGTCGATCGCTTCCATCATCACGTCGAGGATGTGGAGGCGGGCGTCACGGGCCTGCTTGAGGGCGGCGGCCAGGACGGAGGCGGGGATGCCGTCCAGCTTGGTGTCGAGCTGGAGGGCGGTCACGAACTCCTTGGTGCCGGCGACCTTGAAGTCCATGTCGCCGAAGGCGTCCTCCGCACCGAGGATGTCGGTGAGGGCGACGTAGTGCGTCTCACCGTTGATCTCCTGGGAGATCAGGCCCATGGCGATACCGGCGACGGGGGCCTTGAGCGGCACACCGGCGTTCAGCAGCGACATGGTGGAGGCGCAGACCGAGCCCATGGACGTCGAGCCGTTGGAGCCGAGGGCCTCGGACACCTGACGGATCGCGTACGGGAACTCCTCGCGCGTCGGCAGCACCGGCACGATGGCGCGCTCGGCGAGGGCGCCGTGGCCGATCTCGCGGCGCTTCGGGGAGCCGACGCGGCCGGTCTCGCCGACGGAGTACGGCGGGAAGTTGTAGTTGTGCATGTAGCGCTTGCGGGTCACCGGGGAGAGGGTGTCCAGCATCTGCTCCATGCGGAGCATGTTGAGGGTGGTGACGCCCAGGATCTGGGTCTCACCACGCTCGAACAGGGCGGAGCCGTGCACGCGCGGGATGGCCTCGACCTCGGCGGCCAGGGTGCGGATGTCGGTGACACCGCGGCCGTCGATGCGCTTCTTCTCCTTGATGACGCGCTCGCGGACCAGGGACTTGGTCAGCGAGCGGTACGCGGCGGAGATCTCCTTCTCGCGGCCCTCGAACTCCGGAAGGAGCTTCTCGGCGGCGAGCCCCTTGACGCGGTCCAGCTCGGCCTCGCGCTCCTGCTTGCCGGCGATGGTGAGCGCCTGGCTGAGCTCGGGGCGGACGGCGGCGCTGAGTGCCTCCAGGACGTCGTCCTGGTGGTCCAGGAAGATCGGGAACTCGCCGGTCGGCTTGGCGGCCTTGGCGGCGAGGTCGGCCTGGGCGCGGCACAGCACCTTGATGAAGGGCTTCGCGGCGTCGAGACCGGCGGCGACGACCTCCTCGGTGGGCGCCTCGGCGCCGCCCTCGACCAGCTTGACGGTCTTGTCGGTGGCCTCGGCCTCGACCATCATGATCGCGACGTCGCCGTCCTCCAGGACGCGGCCCGCGACGACCATGTCGAAGACGGCGTCCTCGAGCTCGGTGTGCGTCGGGAAGGCCACCCACTGGCCGCGGATCAGCGCGACGCGGACGCCGCCGATCGGGCCGGAGAAGGGCAGGCCGGCCAGCTGCGTCGACGCGGAGGCGGCGTTGATCGCCACGACGTCGTACAGGTGGTCGGGGTTGAGTGCCATGATCGTCGCGACGACCTGGATCTCGTTGCGCAGGCCCTTCTTGAAGGACGGGCGCAGCGGGCGGTCGATCAGGCGGCAGGTGAGGATCGCGTCCTCGCTCGGCCGGCCCTCACGGCGGAAGAAGCTGCCGGGGATCTTGCCGGCGGCGTACATCCGCTCCTCGACGTCCACCGTGAGCGGGAAGAAGTCGAGCTGGTCCTTGGGGTTCTTGGAGGCGCTGGTGGCCGACAGCACCATGGTGTCGTCGTCCAGGTAGGCCACGGCGGAACCGGCGGCCTGCCGGGCCAGCCGTCCCGTCTCGAAGCGGATGGTGCGGGTGCCGAACGTGCCGTTGTCGATCACGGCCTCGGCGTAGTGGGTCTCGTTCTCCACTAGTGATTTCTCCGATGCTTGTCGTCTTTTGCCCCTCCCCGCCCGTGTGGCGGGGGAGACGGTGCCGGAGAAGCGTTCCCGTGCAATGCGGGCCGGTCTTCGATCGAAGCACCCGGGGTCTGCTCCCGGGGGCCACTACCGAGGACCGGCGGCGGCGAGGTCCGCTCCTCCTGGTTTCGTTCCTTGTATCCCGTACCCGTACTCGTACGGGTACGGGATACGTCGTGCGCGGTGTCTGTTACCACACTACAAAGGGGCGGCGACACCGCGCACGTACGGCAAAGGGAGCGGCCCCCGAATGATGGGAACCGCTCCCTTCACGACGTCCTACCGGGCGCCCGCCGCACCGCGGCGGATGCCGAGGCGCTCGACCAGCGCACGGAAGCGCTGGATGTCCTTCTTGGCGAGGTACTGCAGCAGCCGACGGCGCTGACCGACCAGGATGAGCAGACCACGACGGGAGTGGTGGTCGTGCTTGTGGGTCTTGAGGTGCTCGGTCAGGTCGGAGATCCGACGGGACAGCAGAGCGACCTGGACCTCGGGGGAGCCGGTGTCGCCCTCCTTGGTACCGAACTCGGTGATGATCTGCTTCTTCACTGCGGCGTCGAGCGACACGCGTACTCCTCTTGGTCTGTGACTGGCCACCGAGTGCCCCCGGTCTACTTCTCGGGGGATCTTCCGTAACTCGGAAGGCGGGGATCCGCTGGGCGCGTCCTCCAGGGCTCTGGGCTCCGGGGGCGCGTACACGAACGGCCGTCACACAGCGTACCAGCCTGGACGGAGGCGGCTGCCCCGGGGCCGGGCGGGCTCGCTCACGTGCGCCGCGGTCCGTGCGCCGCGCTCCCTGCCCGGTGAAACCGTGCGCGAACCGCATATGGGGAGGAGAGGCGGCAAGTAGGGTGGCCGCACAGCTCGTTGGCACAGCAGGAAGGACCGGAGCCGCGATGGCCGACGCCGAGGACCAGGAACTCAGGACACGCAAGGACCGGGAGAGGGACGAGCTCTACTCTCTCGACATCTCGGGCGTCGAATGGCACAGCGCGCCCGGCACCGAGGCGGACGAGGAGCGGGTCGAGATCGCCTACCTCCCGGAGGGTGCCGTCGCCATGCGGTCGTCACTCGACCCGGACACCGTGCTGCGGTACACCGAGGCGGAGTGGCGGGCTTTCGTGCTCGGCGCGCGGGACGGGGAATTCGACCTGGAGCCTGCCGCCGGGGGCACCGGGGGCGACGCCCAGTAGCCGGGGGTGACGCCCGGTAGGAGGCGGGGGCCTACGGCGCGAGGACGGGTGCCGCCCGTTCCCCGGCGGACGGGCGGTACCGAGCCCCGCCTCCCGGGGCGGCCGTCGTGGCCTCCGTGGTGCGCCGCTTCCCGTACCCGGCCCGAGGTAGCTCCGCTGTCCGGTGTCCGGTTTTGTCGGCGGGCCCGTAGGCGGCCTCGACATCGAAGAAGACGCGCCCGTTCTGTACGACGGTGCGCTGTCGTCCGCATGGTCGTCATCTGCGCCTCGCCCGGCAGACCGGAGTAGAGGTACGGCGCCTCCTCGTCCGTCTTCGGGCCCAGGGCGACCAGCGCGTTCGGTGCGATGCGGTCGTCGCTCGGAGGCCGCGGCCCCCCTTGGCGGCGGAGTACGTCCAGAGCGTCTCGCCCGTGGCCGGGTCCAGCCTCCGCCGCCTGTACGTGATGTTCCGCAGGGTTCGGCGGGCAGGTCGTCGCCGCTCCGGCACTTCTCCCGGACGATCAGTCCGCGGCCGCCGGCGGCGCCCATGTCCTGGCTGGGGGCGGCGGTCGCCGTTGTCCAGCGGGGGACGTCCGTCCTCATGTCGTACTACGAGGGTGCCGCCGCCCCTGGTGACGACACCGCTCCGTGCGCCAGGGTCACACCGGACCGGTTGTGGCCGTCGCGCTGGGCCGGTTCCGGCTGTCGCGCTGTCGCCGGTTCCGGCTGTCGCCCGCGTCCGGCTCCGGCCCGGACCGGGGGACGGGGAACCGGTCCTCCCAGACCATGCGGAGTCGACGAAGGCGACGACGGCGACGACGGCGACCTGGTGCAACAGGCCGCGTCCGCCCAGCCGTTCCGCCCGGAAGAGTACGACGGTCCGGTTGTGGCCGGTGAGTTCCGGCGGCTTCCGGGGAGTTCGCGCGACGGGACGACGAAGATCCCTGCCAACTGCTCCGGGCTCACGATCACTCGGGCGGAGGGGGCGGCGGCGGGTGCCGTCATCCTCCGTGCGGAGGCTGGTCGGTGAGGCGGTGTGAGCGGCGGTGGCAGCCGGATTCCATCCGACTTGTTCGTGGATGTCGCATGAAGATCTCGCACATACGCAACGTGTGTGGCACTTCCGAGCCGACTGTGACGCAATGGGCGGAACTCCGGGCGAGGGCGGGGGCTGCCGGGGGGAGCCCCGCGGTGATTAGGCTGGTGTCGGGCGCGACACCAGAACCCGTGGAGCGGGCGTCGGCGTCTCAGGGGGAAAGCCGGTGGATCGGACGACCTCGAACGGCATCGGACCATTTCGAACGACAAGCAAGGGTCGCCCCGGCACGGCATGCGGGTGCTCGACCACATCAGGAGGAACTGTGAGCAGCGATCGGGACGGGATCCGCGGGGGCTGGGCTACACCCGGCGATGACCAACCCGACGCGGAGTCCTCAGTCGAGACGACCGGCGAGTTCACCATCGACTACGCGCCGCCCGCCTGGTACACGCAGAACGCGTCCAGTGACGCGGAGCAGGGAGAGGGGCGGGGACAGGGGGCCGGTTCGTCTTCCGGTCCTTCCGCTTCTTCTTCCCCTTCCGGCCCGGCCGGTTCGCCGGCTCCTCCCGCCCCGCCCGCTCCTCGGGGTCCGGTGCCACCGCTGCCGGGGTTGACTCCGCCGCCGCACGCGACGCCGTCCAGCGCGTCGTCCAACGGGCCTTCCTCCGTTCCTTCTCCGGCCCCGGGGGCGCCCTTCACACCGCCGCAGGCGCCCGCCCCGGGTGCCGCGTTCACCCCGCCCCCACCGGGCCCGGGGGCGCCGTTCACACCACCCGCCCCGCAGAGCGCAGGGCCGGCCGGCGTCCCCAGGCTGCCGGTCGGGAGCGGCTTCGAGCCTCAGCGACCGTCACAACAGCCGCAGTCCGCGCGACCGGAGCCCGCGTCAGAGACCGAGACCGAGACCGAGCCGGAACCGCCGGTTCAGTCGTCGGGGCCGGAGGCCGTGGCCGCCCCCGCACCTGCCGCGGCCCCCGGGTCTCCCACGGCCCTGCCGACGTTTCCGGCCGGCGGATTCCAGCTCCAGGCTCCCGCACCGCCGCCGCCCGCCGGGGCGCCCGAGGTCCAGCCGGAGGCCGAGACCGGGGCCGAGCGCAAAGCTGAGGTCGAGCCCGAAGCGGAGGCAGAGGTCGAGGCAGAGGTCGAGCCCAGGGTTGAGCCCGAGGTCGAGGTCGAACCGGGCACCGGCGATCTCGACGACGGCGACCTTGGAAGCGGCGCCACCATGCGCTTCTCCGCGGTCGCCCTCAAGCGTGAGATCGCCGAACGGGCCGCGGCGGAGGACGCGGTGTCCGGCTCGGACGAGGCCGGTGACACGCCGGACGAGGCCCTCGTGGTCGCGGACGCCGGCGTGGAGCCCGGGCGCTCCGACGGCCCCGAATCCACCGCAGCGGACGGCACCGACACTGCGGAACGGGACACCGGTTCTGGTCCTGGCGACGGTCTCGGCTCGGGGACCGAGGGCAAGGACCAGGGCGAGGACGGGAGCGTCGGTTCCTACGTCTCGGACGTCTCCGATGTGTCCGACTCCGGGCCCGGGCCGGTCGCTCTGGCTGCCGTCCCCGGCTCCGAACCCGAGGACGAGCCGGAAGACAGGGTCCCGGCGGAGGACGAGCCCCGGGACGCGGTGCCTGCCGACGCCGCGCCGCAGGGGCACAGCGTGCCGCAGGACGCCGTTCCGCGGGACGCGCCGCCCGCCGCGCCGGGTGCGGTGCCGCCGCTGCCTCCGTCGTACCCGCCGGCCGCGCCCGCGCCCGCCCATCACTGGCCCGCACAGCCGCAGCCCTCCCCCGTCGCTCCCGAGCAGCCGGGCGTACCGGCCCAGCAGCCTCCTTTCCAGCCGCAGGCTCCGCAGCCGGCGCCTGCCGCGTGGAATCCGCCGGCCGCCGCGCCGGTTGCGCCGGACCAGCCGTTCGCGCCGCCCGCGCCGCAGACCGGTTACGGGTTCCCGCAGTCCGGTGCGCAGGCTTCCCAGCCCCACTCCCCCGCGCAGCCCGGCGGCTACGGCTTCCCGCAGGCCCCGCACGGGCCGTCGCGGCAGCCGTACCCCGGCCTACCGCAGCAGGCGCAGCAGGCGCAGGGGGGCGGCCAGGCTCCGCCGGTCGCGCCCCAGCCCGCTCCGCACGGCTTCGCCCCGCAGGCACCGCCGCCCCAGCAGACGGCCCAGCCGGGTCAGGTACCGCACGCGCCCCAGCCCGCACCCCAGGCGCCCCCGGCACCACAGCCGACGCAGCCCGGGCAGACCGGGCAGACCGCGCCCCCGGCACAGCAGCCGGAGTACGGGCCTCACCAACCGCCGCAGCAGCAGGCACCGCAGCAGTACCCGCAGCACCAGCAGCCGCCCGCGGACCCTCGGGTCGGCGCCGCCTGGCCGCAGCCCATGCAGCACGATCAGCGGCAGCCCACCAACCCGGGTGCAGCGCCGCTCGGTTACACGGCGGCCGTGGAGCTGTCGTCCGACCGGCTGCTCAACAACAAGAGGCAGAAGGCGAAGAGCAGCCGTCCGGCGGCGGGCGGTTCGCGGTTCAAGCTGGGCGGCAAGAGGGAAGAAGCCGAGCGGCAGCGGAAGTTGGATCTGATCCGCACCCCGGTGCTGTCCTGCTACCGCATCGCCGTCATCAGCCTCAAGGGCGGCGTCGGCAAGACGACCACCACCACCGCGCTCGGCTCGACGCTCGCCACCGAGCGGCAGGACAAGATCCTCGCGATCGACGCCAACCCGGACGCCGGTACACTCGGCCGCCGGGTGCGCCGGGAGACCGGGGCCACCATCCGCGACCTCGTCCAGGCGATCCCGTACCTCAACTCGTACATGGACATCCGGCGGTTCACCTCCCAGGCCTCGTCCGGGCTCGAGATCATCGCCAACGACGTCGACCCGGCCGTGTCCACGACCTTCAACGACGAGGACTACCGGCGCGCGATCGACGTGCTCGGCCGGCAGTACCCGATCATCCTCACCGACTCGGGCACCGGTCTCCTCTACAGCGCCATGCGCGGTGTGCTCGACCTCGCCGACCAGCTCATCATCATCTCGACGCCGTCCGTGGACGGGGCGAGCAGCGCCAGTACGACGTTGGACTGGCTGTCGGCGCACGGGTACGCCGACCTCGTCTCCCGGTCGCTCACGGTCATCTCCGGGGTCCGCGAGACCGGAAAGATGATCAAGGTCGACGACATCGTGGGGCACTTCCGGACCCGCTGCCGGGGTGTCGTCGTGGTCCCGTTCGACGAGCACCTGGCCGCCGGTGCCGAGGTCGACCTCGACATGATGCGGCCGAAGGTCCGGGAGGCGTACTTCAACCTCGCGGCGATGGTCGCCGAGGACTTCGTCCGCCACCAGCAGGCGCACGGTCTGTGGACGTCCGACGGCAACCCGCCGCCGGTCGCCGCTCCGCCGCTGCCGGGGCAGCAGGCCGTCCCCGGTCAGCAGCCCCTGCCGGGACAGCCCCAGCCGGGGCAGCAGTACCCTCCCCAGCCGGGGCCGCAGCAGTACCCTCCGCAGCCCGGACAGCCGTACGCGCAGCAGCCCCAGCCGGCTCAGCCGTATCCCCAGCCCGGGCAGCCCCACCCCCAGCCCGGTTACGGATATCCACCACAGGGGCAGCAGCAGGGGCAGACGCCTCCACCCCCGCCTCAGCAGTAGGTCAGCGAGCCACCGTAGGCCCGTGTCGTCTCCGACGGCGCGGGCCTTCGCGCGTTCGCAGGCGAAATTGGTGTGACGCGAGCGTCACGCTCTCACCAGGGAGGCGCCAGTGGTCTGTGCCAATGTGAGTGACGGACCGGTCAACTCGCCGTTTCCGCAGGCCACATGGGGTTTGTCGGACCGTTGACGCGCGCAGACTGCCGCTGGTAGACACACACTTCATTCCGCGTTCACCACTGTTCGAGCCCGCCCCACGCGAGAGCGCCCCGGCGTCCGCGCGTGCGATGACGCGAGGTCAGGTAGTCATGAGCACACACGATCAGCACGGCAGTGAACGTACCGCCCCCCGCCCGTGGAGAGCCCGCGTCCTCGCCGCCCTGGGCGCCTCCGCGCTCCTCCTCGCGTCGGGGACGGTCGCCCCCTCGGCGTCGGCCGACGAGGGCGACGGCAGCGGCGGGGGCGACAAGGTGCTCACCGTCGCCGTGGCGCAGAGCGTCGACTCGCTCAGCCCCTTCCTGGCGGTACGGCTGCTCAGTACGAGCATCCACCGGCTGACGTACGAGTACCTGACCAACTACGACGCCAAGGACAACCACGTCATACCCGGTCTGGCCACCGAGTGGAAGGCGTCGCCGGACAAGCTGACCTGGACGTACACGATCCGCTCCGACTCCGAGTGGTCGGACGGCGAGCAGGCCACCGCCGAGGACGCGGCGTGGACGTTCAACAAGATGATGACCGACCCGGGCGCCGCCACCGCCAACGGCAGCTTCGTCGGCAACTTCGCGAAGGTCACCGCGCCCAGCCCGTCCCAGCTGGTGATCCGGCTGAAGAAGCCGCAGGCCACGATGACCGCGCTCGACGTGCCGATCGTGCCCAGGCACGTCTGGGAGAAGGTCGAGGACTTCTCGAAGTTCAACAACGACAAGAGCTTTCCGGTCGTGGGCAACGGGCCGTTCATCCTGACCGACTACAAGCCGGACAGCTATGTGCGTCTGAAGGCCAACAGGGACTTCTGGCGCGGCGCGCCGAAGTTCGACGAGCTGGTCTTCCGGTACTACAAGGATCAGGACGCCGCCGTCGCCGCACTGCGCAAGGGTGAGGTGTCGTTCGTCGCCGGGTCGCCGTCGCTGACACCGGCCCAGGCGGCCTCGCTCAAGGACGAGGAGAACATCCACGTCAACGACGCCCCCGGCCGCCGCTTCTACGCCCTCGCCACCAATCCGGGCGCACGGGCGAAGGACGGTACGGAGTTCGGTGACGGTGACCCCTCCCTGCTGGACCAGAAGGTGCGGAACGCGCTGTTCACGGCGGTGGACCGCGAGGCGATCGTCGACAAGGTGTTCCAGGGACACGCGGTCGAGGGAGCGGGCTACATCCCGCCGCGCTTCTCCTCGTACTTCTTCGAGCCGTCGGCCGGGCAGAAGCTGGCGTACGACCCCGAACGGGCCGCCCGGCTGCTCGACGAGGCGGGCTACCGGACGAACGCCGACGGCAAGCGCCTCGGCAAGGACGGCAAGCCGCTGAGCTACCGCGTCCTGTGCCACGCCACCGACCCGAACGACAAGGCGGTCGGCAAGTACCTCCAGGAGTGGTGGGGCGAGCTGGGCATCTCGATCACCCTGGACTGCCTGGACAACGTGACCGATCCGTGGCTGGCCGGCGAGTACGACCTCGCCTTCGACGGCTGGTCCGTCAACCCCGACCCGGACTTCGTGCTGTCCATCCACACCTGTGCGGCGCTCCCGGCGACGCCGAAGGACACCGGGGCCACCGACAACTTCATCTGCGACAAGAAGTACGACGAGCTGTACGCACAGCAGTTGGGCGAGTACGACGCGGGCAGGCGGGCGGAGATCGTCAAGCAGATGCAGTCCCGGCTGTACGACACCGGGTACATGAACGTCATGGCGTACCCGAACGCGGTCGAGGCCTACCGCACGGACCAGATCAAGTCGATCACCACGATGCCGTCCGCCGCGGGCAACATCTACGGGCAGGACGGTTACTGGAGCTGGTGGTCGGCGGTGCCGGCGGACTCCGGTGACTCCTCCGGTGGTTCGTCGTCGACCGGCACCGTGATCGGGATCGCCGCGGGCGTCGTCGTCCTGGTCGGTCTCGGGGTGCTCTTCGCCGTCCGCCGCCGGGCGTCCGCCGACGACCGTGAGTAGCGCCACCGGTTCCGCGACCGGTTCCGTGCCGGGCCCGGCGGCCGGCTCGGGGACCGGGACGCGGCCGCCCACGGCGTCGCGGGGGCGCACCCGCAGCGCGTACCCGCGGTACGTGGCGGGCAGGCTGGCCGGCGCGGTCGTCTCCCTGTTCGCCGTCCTCGTCACCAGTTTCTTCCTCTTCCGGCTGATCCCCGGCGATCCGGTGAAGTTCATGACCGGTGGCCGTCCGGTCTCGGCCGAGCAGCTCGGCGTCTACCGGCGGGAGTTCGGACTCGACCTGCCGCTGTGGCACCAGTTCACGGACTACTGCCTCAAGGCGCTGACCGGTGACCTGGGGACGTCGTACCAGTTCCACGCGCCCGTCGTCGACAAGATCACCGAGGCGCTGCCGAACACCCTGCTGCTGACCGGCACGGCCTTCGTGCTCTACACCGCGCTGGGTGCCTTCCTCGGCACCCGCTCGGCGTGGCGGCACGGCGGGCTCGGCGACCGGCTCCACACCGGTCTCGCGCTGACGCTCTACTCCATTCCGTCCTTCTGGCTGGGGCTGCTGCTCATCATCGTGCTGTCGGTGGGTGTGGACCCGATCCCGGGTCTGTTCCCGACCGGTGGCATGGAGTCGGGCCGCGAGGAGGGCTTCGCGTACGTGCTGGACGTGGCGCATCACCTGGTCCTGCCGGTGGTGACGCTGGTCGCCGTCGAGTACGGGCAGACGTTGCTGGTCACGCGGTCGGCGCTGCTGGACGAGATGGGCGGCGACTATCTGACGACCGCGCGGGCCAAAGGGCTCAGGGACGATCTCGTGCGGCGCCGGCACGCCGTGCCCAACGCGCTGCTGCCGACCGTGACGCTGGTCTTCGTCAACCTGGGGCGGACCGTGGCGGGCGTCATCCTCGTCGAGACGGTCTTCTCCTGGCCGGGCCTCGGCGGTCTGTTCTACCAGGCGCTCAGCGTGCCCGATCTCCCGCTGGTGCAAGGGCTGTTCTTCGTCTTCGCCGCCGCGGTGATCCTGATGAACACCCTGGCCGACCTGTTGTATCCGATGCTCGATCCGAGGGTGGGCCGATGACCGCCGAGACCACCGAATCCGCGTCCGGGGCTCCGGTGGAGCCCGGCGGGCCCGGTCCGCGGGCTCTCGCCCGGCGGCGGCGCCGCGCCTCCGTCGCCCGCTTCTGGAAGGAGTACCGCAAGCGCCGCGCCGGTGTGTTCGGGCTGGCCGCGCTGGTGCTGTTCGTGCTCATCGCCCTGACCGCTCCGCTGACCGTCGGGTCGGACGTGGACGGCGTCACGGACGCGCCCGGACAACCGCTGGAGAGTCCGAGCGGCCGATTCCCGCTGGGCACCGACCAGTTCGGACGGAACCTGCTGGGTCTGCTGGTCTGGGGCTCGCGCGTCTCCCTGCTCGTCGGACTGCTCGCGGCCGCGCTGTCGGTGCTGATCGGTGCGCTCATCGGGATCACGGCCGGGCACTTCCGGGGCTGGTACGCCACGGTGATGATGCGGATCACGGACTGGTTCCTGGTGATGCCGACGCTGGTGCTCGCGATCGTGCTGGCGACGGTGCTGTCCCGGTCGCTCGGCACGATCGTGCTCGCGATCGGCGTGACCACCTGGCCCACCACGGCCCGCCTGGTGCGGGCCCAGACGCTGGCGGTGGAGTCCCGGCCGTACATCGAACGCGCGAAGGCGCTGGGGGGCGGGCACTGGCACATCATGTCCCGGCACGTGCTGCCCAACGTGATGCCGCTGATCCTCGCGCAGACGACCCTGATCATCTCCTCCGCGATCCTGGCCGAGGCGACCCTGGCCTTCCTCGGGCTCGGGGATCCGACGGTCGTGTCCTGGGGCGGGCTGCTGCAGGACGCGCGGGAGGCGGGGTCGGTGAGTTCCGGTGACTGGTGGTACCTGGTGCCGCCGGGCATCGGGATCGCGGTCGTGGCGCTGGCGTTCACCCTGTGCGGGCGCGCCGTGGAGGCCGTTCTCAATCCCAGGCTGGGGGTGTCCCGTTGAGTCTGCTCGAGGTCCGGGACCTGAAGGTGACGTATCCCGGCGGTGCGGCCGCCGTGCGCGGGGTCGGCCTGACCCTGGAGGCCGGTGAGAAGCTCGGCATCGCGGGCGAGTCCGGCTGCGGCAAGTCCACCCTGGCCCTGGCGCTGCTGCGGTTGCTGCCGCCCGGAGCCCGGGTCGGCGGGGAGATCCTGCTGGACGGCGAGGACGTGCTCACCATGAAGTGGGGCCGGGTCCGGGCGGTCCGCTGGGCGGGGGCGTCGATCGTCTTCCAGGGCGCGATGCACTCCCTGAACGCCGTCCACCGCATCGGTGACCAGATCGCGGAGCCCATCCTGCTGCACCGCAGGGCCACACCGGCCGGCGCGCGCAGGAGGACCGGTGAGCTGCTGGAGCAGGTCGGTCTTCCGGCGGCCCGGGCGAGTGCCTACCCGCACGAGCTGTCCGGCGGCCAGCGGCAGCGGGTGATGATCGCCATGGCGCTGGCCTGCGACCCCCGTCTGATCGTCGCCGACGAGCCGACCACGGCACTCGACGTGATGATCCAGGCGCAGATCCTGCGGCTGATCGAGGGCCTGGTGGGTGAGCAGGACGTCGGCCTGATCATGATCAGCCATGACCTCGCCGTGCTGGCCGACACCTGTGACCGGCTCGCGGTGATGTACGCGGGCCGGGTGGTCGAGGAGGGCCCGGCCCGTCAGGTCTACGACGACGCCCGGCATCCCTACGGCCGGGCGCTGTCGGAGGCGTTCCCCACCATCGGTGACCCGGGCTCGCGGTTCGCGCCGCGCGGGCTGCCGGGGGATCCGCCCGACCCGGCGGCGGTGCCGTCCGGGTGCGCGTTCCATCCGCGGTGCCCGGTCGCGCTGGACGTCTGCGCCACCGAGGACCAGGCGCTGCGGGAGGCAGGCACGCGGCGCCGGGCCGCGTGCGTGCGCGTGGGGCCGGACGGCACGGGCACCCCGGGCGCCGGCGGAGCGGCGGGTGCGAGCGGAGCGGCCGGTGGGAGCGGAGCGGCCGGTGGGAGCGGGGCAGCCGGTGAGAGCCGAGCAACCGGTGAGAGCCGGGCAACCGGTGAGAGCCGGGCAACCGCCGACGGCAGGACGGCTGCCGAACACGGGGAGCCCGCCGAACGCCGGAGCATCGCCGAACACGGGACCGCCGCCGAGCGCGTGAACCGGGTCGGGCCCGAGGCCGCCGGGAACGGTCCCGCCGCCACCAGCGGCACCGCCGCCGGAGCCGGTGCGCCCGCCGACAGCGCGGGCGCGTCCGGCCGCACCGCGCCGGCCAGGACGACGGAGTGAGGAGCAGTACCCCATGACCAGCACCACGACGTCCCCGCTGCTGAGCGTCCAGGGGCTGCACGTCGACTTCCCCGGCAGACGCGGGACGCCCGCCGCCCGGGCCGTGGACGGGGTCGACCTCGACATCCGGCGGGGTGAGATCGTCGCGCTGGTCGGCGAGTCGGGCTGCGGCAAGACGACGCTCGCCCGTTCCCTGCTGGGCCTGGTCAGGCCGACCGGGGGACGCGTGACCTTCGACGGCGTCCCCCTCGCGTACTCCGCCCGGGCCCTGAAGGCGTACCGCAGGCGGGCCCAGCTGGTCCTCCAGGACCCGAGCGGCTCGCTGAACCCGCGGCACACGGTGTACGACATCGTCGCGGAGGGACTGCGCATCCACGGCCACGCGGGAGACGAGCGGACGGCGGTCGCCGAGGCGCTGTCGCGTGCCGGGCTCCGGCCACCGGAACGCTTCTTCCTGCGCTACCCGCACGAGCTGTCCGGCGGTCAGCGCCAGCGGGTCGTCATCGCGGGCGCGCTGGTCCTGCAACCCGAGCTGCTCGTCGCCGACGAACCGGTGGCCTCCCTCGACGCGTCGGTGCGCGGCGAGATCCTCGCGCTGCTGCTGCGGCTGCGTACCGAGCTGGGCCTGTCCGCGCTGGTGGTGACCCACGACCTGGGGCTGGCCTGGAACATCGCCGACCGGGTCGCGGTGATGTACCTCGGCAGGATCGTCGAGACGGGCGCGGTGGAGCAGGTGCTGACGGCGCCCCGGCATCCTTACACCCAGGCTCTGCTGTCCGTGCTTCCGGAGGCGCCCGGCGCCCCGGTCGTGCTCAGCGGCGAGCCCCCCGACCCGGCGTACGTCCCCGACGGCTGCCGCTTCCACGTCCGCTGCCCGGTCCTGGCGGGTGGCGAGGCCGAACGGTCCGGCGTCGCGGACGCCTGCAGGAACCGGGACCCGGAGATCCTGCGCGGCGGCGACGAGTCCCAGGTCGCCTGCCACTGGGCCCGGGCGGAGCAGCCGGTGCCCGGGCGGCCGGGCTGACAGAGGAAGAAAACCGGCCCCGGGCCGGGCAGGGGCATCGCCCCGGCGCCGTCAGGCTCCGGGGGCGTCCCCCGCGGTGATCTCGCGGCACCTGTCGACGTCCTCGGCCATCTGCACGAGCAGCGCGTCCAGCGTCTCGAATCTCGCCTGCCCGCGGACGAAGGCCGCGAAGTCGACGGCGACGTGCAGGCCGTACAGGTCGAGGTCCACGCGGTCGATGGCGTACGCCTCGACCGTGCGCTCGGTGCCCTCGAACTGCGGGTTGGTGCCGACGGAGATCGCGGCCGGCATCGTCTCGCCCTGGGCGTGCAGCCAGCCGGCGTAGACACCGTCGGCCGGGATCGCGGTGTGCGGAAGGGTCTCGACGTTGGCCGTCGGGAAGCCCATCTCACGGCCGCGCTGGGCGCCGCGCACGACCACGCCCTCCACGCGGTGCGGGCGGCCCAGGATCTCGGCGGCGCCCGCCACGTCGCCCTCGGCGACCAGACGGCGGGTCAGGGTGGAGGAGAACGGCTCGCCGCCGCCCGCCTCACCGGTGACGTGCAGGTCGACGACCTCGACCTCGAAGTCGTAGACCTTGCCCTGCTCGACGAGGAAGTCCACGTTCCCGGCGGCCTTGTGGCCGAAGCGGAAGTTGGGGCCCTCGACGACCGCCCTGGCGCGCAGCCTGTCGACCAGGACCTTGACCACGAATTCGGCAGCGGAGAGCTTCGAGAACTCCTTGGTGAAGGGGAGGATGAGCACCGCGTCCACGCCCAGGTCCGCCATCAGTTCGGCCCGGCGGTGGTGCGGGGCGAGCAGCGGCGGGTGGCTGCCGGGGCGGACGACCTCGCTGGGATGCGGGTCGAAGGTGACGACGACGACGGGAACGCCCAGCTCGCGAGCGCGGTCCACGGCGTGCTTGATGATCAGCTGGTGCCCGCGGTGGACGCCGTCGTAGGAGCCGATGGTGACGACGCTGCGTCCCCAGTCCTCGGGGATGTCCTCCAAGCCACGCCAGCGCTGCACTGTGTCTGCTCCTTGGTGGTTGCCGTGGTTTCGACGGTTACGTGGTGACCCTTACGCAGGTCTAAGGGTGCCATGCCGTCCGGCTCCCGCCCGCATCGGCATCGACGCTGTGACCCGGTGCACGCCGTGCGGGCCGGGTCCGGGTCAGGCGGGGACGCGGACGCCCGCCAGTTGCTCGATCGTGCGGCGGGTGCTGGGGCCCACCAGCGCGGCCCAGTCCCGCGGGGCGTCGGTGAGCCAGCCGGTCAGGCGGGTGGCGAACCCCGGGAGGTGGCGGGCCAGGTCGACGAGGCCGCGGTCGAAACGGGTGGCGCCGTCGGGGGTGCGGACGAGGAGCAGGCCGGTGCGGTGGACGAGGGCCCGCAGCTGCTCGCCCTCGCACCGGGCGGCCGCGTGCAGCAGCGCGTCCAGGACGGCGGGTTCGTGCTCGTGGGCCAGGAGGTGTTCGCGCAGTTCGCGACGGAGCGGGGCGCTCCCGGTGTCCCCGTCGGCGGCGAGGACTCCGGCGAGCGCGGCCCGCACCGGTTCGGGACCGTCGTCCAGGAGGCACGTGGCCAGGGGCAGGAGTACGGCGCGGGGCGCGGGGTCCAGGTCGAGGCGCCGGTCGACGTACGCGGCCAGGTGCCCGGCGGTCTCGGGGCGCTCCGCCACGGTCCGCGCGACGAGGGCGGCCACCCGGTGGGCCAGCGCGGGCGTGGTGGCGTCGGCGAGCCTGCGCAGCGCCTCACCGGCGTCCGGCCCGCGCAGCCGGGACCGGAAGGCTTCGAGGACGGGCTCGGGGTGGGTCGGCAGGGCGGCGGCCACCGCGCTCGGCGGGAGGTACGGGTCGCAGGCGGCGAAGTGGTCGAGCGCCCTCGGGAGGTGGCGGTCGCGGCTGCCGGGGTCCTGTACGAGCAGGGCGAGCGCACCGCCGCGCAGAGGGCTGTCGGCAGGGCCGGCGAGCAGCACCAGGGCGGCGTGGCGGAGCAGGGTGCGATCGGTGCCGGTACGGGCGTGCGGTGCCGCGCGCAGGCCATGGGTGACCGCCGCCGTCTGCCGCGCCGGGCGCTCGTCGCGCGCCCACCGCTCCACCGCCCGGCAGAGCGCCGACGGCTCCTCCTCGGCCAGCACGGCGAGCAGCTCGTCGGCGCGTCGGTGCGCGCTGTCGACGAGTACCTCGGTGAGGCCGTCCAGGCCGCGGTGGCGGTGGGTGTGCAGCAGTGCCTGCGCGGCCGTCGCCACGGTGGCGTGCGGGGTGGCGGGCAGCGGCCGCTCGTCGTCGAACCAGCGCACGAGGAGCGGTTGTACGGCGGCCGGGTCGGCGGTGAGGAGTGCGGCGACGAGGTCGAGGTGGCGGGGGCCGGGCTCGTGCGGGGGGCCGTCGGCGAGGACGAGGCGGCGCAGCAGGTCCAGGCGGACGGCCCCCGGCAGCCGCAGGGCCGTCCAGAAGGCGGCACCGAATCCCCCTGTCGTGGGCTGCCCTTCGCCCCGCCGTTCGGCGATGCCGTCGGCGAGCAGCCGCAGCACCTCCGTGTACGGCGCCGCGTCGGGCACGCGGGTCAGTACCTCCGCGAGCAGCCGGGCGGCCCACCAGGAGTGCGGATCGGCGTCGAGGACACCCACCAACTCCTCCAGAGTCATGGCCAGTTGCGGGATGCCCCGCTGTCGCGCCAGGAGCAGCAGGGCCTCGACGACGGGGCCGCTGCGGTGGTGCGGCACCGGGAGGGTGTGCGTGCCCCTCGGAGTGTCCCGACGGTGGACCAGGGCGCGCAGGGCCTCGTCCAGGTCGAGGTGCGTGCCCTGGATCCAGTCGGCGAGCTCCTCGTGCGCGAAGCGGTACCCGTCGCCCGCGGGCACGAGGAGGCCCTCGGCGAGCACGGCCGGCGCCCAGCCGGTGCCGCCGCCCAGCCGCGCCGGGGCGGGTCCCCAGGGGAACAGCGTCTCGAAGGACTCCCGGTCCAGCCCGCCCTGCCCGGGGCCGAGACTGCGCCTGGCCGCCTCGTGGACCTGCCCGCAGACCTTCGCCGCGAGGCGCCGTACGGCGGTGCCGTGCAGGCCGTTCTCCCCGGCCAGGCGGGTGGCGACGCGCAGGCACATCAGGTCCAGGTACGCCGTGAAGACCGTGTCCCGGTCGACGGGCACCGGAGGGGGGCCGCCGGGGAGGGCGGCGAGCACCTCCGAGAGCAGCCGGAGCGTGAGGGGGTGGCGGGCGTCCGGGTCCGCCAGGGCGCCGTCCGGCACGCGGAGCCGTGCGCGCGCCTCCCGGGCCTCGGCGTCTGTCAGGTCGCCGAGCCGGACACAGGGCGGGAGGCCGGTGCCGGTCGCCGGGGGGCGTGACCCGACGGAATCCGGGGTGGACGCGGTGGCTGCCGCGCCGTACGACGATCCTCGGGAGTCCGCGGTGTGCGGTGACGGTCCTGCGGGTGCCGGTGATGGTGCCGGAAGCCCCGCACCGGTACCCACGGGCACCAGCCCGGCGGCGTCCGTCCCCTCCGCGGGGGCCGCCGTCCCGTACTCGGTCCCCGCGCAGGCCGGGGACTGCGACCACCCTCCCCGGGGTGCCGCACGCCCCATCCCATCCGCTCCCGGCACGCGTCCGTCGGAACCCGGGTCGAGCGCGGCGGCCCCCGTCCCGCACGCGAGCCCTGCGGCGGATCTCCACGGTTCTGCGGCGGCCTGCCCGTGCGGAGGCAGCCCCGCGTCAACCGGCGTCCGCGACCACGGCTCCACGCCAACCTGACCGTACGCAGACAGCCCCGCGTCAGCCCGCGTCCGCGCCCACGGCTCCACGAGAGCCTGCCTCGGCGGCCGCGCCGCGGCGCCGGGCGCCCCGGACGGCGGCACGGCACCGGCCGACTCGGGCGCCGCCCCGGGCGGCGCCCCCGTGGCGTCCGGCGCCGGACAGGTCTCCCCCGCCGGGGTGAACAACGCCTCCCCGGCTCCCCGCCCCGGCCGCGCCCGCCCCGCGACCGCCCGGGAGGGACGCTCCCCGGGCGCCGTCCGGTACAGCAGCTCCCGCGGGAACTCCGCCCCCGCGTACTCCCAGTACTCCGCCCGGCAGGCCACCACGAGCCGTGCCCCCGTCTCCCGCAGCCAGGTCGCCGTGCCCTCGCTCCACTCGGGGAGGCGGTGGGCCAGGACGGGGGGCATCTCCTCGGGGCCGTCGAGAAGGAGCAGGAGGGGGCGTCCCGCGGTGCGGGCGAGGTGGGCCAGGCGTTCCGGGGTGACGTCGCCGAGGCCGCCGGGGCGGGAGCGGTCCGAGGCGGTCACGATGCGGGCGGCCCGGGCCAGCGACCGGCGGACCGCGTCCGCCAGCGACTTGTCGTCGTCGTGCAGATCGGCCCCGCGCAGCCACAGCGTGGGCGCCGGCCGGGTGTCTCGGGAGCGCCGGGCGGCGAGGGCGGCCAGCTCGGTCGTACGGCCGGTGCCCGGCGCGCCGACCAGCCCCAGCACGCGGGAGCGGCTCGCGGCGAAGGCGGCGAACGCGCGGGTCACCGCGACCCGTTCGACCGGCTCCCCACGACCGGGGCCGCCGCCCGGCCCGACACCGGATCCGCCCCCCGCCCCGCCGATCGGTCCGCCACCCGACCCGCCACCCTGCTCTCCGTCCGGCCCGGCGGCGGGGCCCGCGCCCGTCCCCAGGTCCCCGCCCGCGCCTTCGCCCCTGTCACTCGCCGACGCCCCCGGCGGACCGTCCTGCCCCACCGATGTCCCCGTGAGGGCGAGCACGCCGGCCAGGTTGAGGTCGGCGCCGTAAACCGGGACCGTCGCCGCGTTCTCGGCGAGGAGGTCGGCGAGCGGGCCCGTGGCCGCGCGGCGCACCGGCACGGCGAAGCCGACGTCGCTGTGGCCGGAGCTGAGGGCCGTGCCGAGGACGCCGAGGACGGCGCCGGTCTCCCCGTCGAGCACGGGCCCGCCGGCCGCGCCGCCGCCCAGCCGCAGGGCGTCCCGCCCCGACGTGCCGACGGCCAGCTCCAGGGCGTCGCCGAGGAGGTGGAAACGGTCGGTGGCCGTGTAGGTGACGCCGGTGGCGCCCAGGACCCGGGCCTCGCGCCAGCCGCCGGCGGCGATGCGGACGTAGGTCCCCGCCTCCACACGGTCCCGCGTGGTGAGGGGCAGCGGGTCGACGCCGAGGCCCTCGGTGTGTACGAGGGCCAGGCCGAGGGCGGGCAGGGGGGTCACGTCGGCGGCGGCCACGACGCGGCGGCGGTCCCCGGCGGTGCGCAGGACCAGCCGGGACAGGCCGTCGACCGCTTCGTGGCTGGTGAGCACCGTGCCGTGGTGGTCGGCGACGAACCCCGTGCCGCGGGGGCGGCCGGCGAGGTCGTGGACGCGGATCAGAGCGTCGTCGGGCGCGAGTCCCGCCGGACCGGGTTCACGGGCGGCCCGCGGTCCGCCGCACGCTGCCCGGGAGCCGTCCCCGGGCGGCTGTCCTGCCCTGCCGCCCGTCGCCTCCCGGGACCGGTTCCGCGACGCCATCGTCGAACCTCCCGCCGTACACCCGTGCTGTGTGTTCGACGGTAGGCGCGTGATGATCAGCGGGACAGATCCCGCGGCGAACGCGCCCCCTTCCACTCCCCCGGTTCACTCCGAGCGCCTGCCCGGACGGGTGAACAGAAGGGGTGGGTTGGATACACCCTAGGAGGTGGGGGAACCGAGGGGGGACCGTGGAGCGGCGACAGTGGAGTTCCCCGTGGTCGCCGCTCCACGGGCGGATCGTGACGGCGTGCCGGCTCAGCCGAAGACGGCCAGGCTCTTCGCCTTGCCCCTGTGCTCCTCCACCAGCGCGAGGAGGCGCCCCTCGGGATCGAAGACGGCGACGGCACCGGCGTCCGTGTACTCCTCGGGCATCTCCAGCCGTACGCCGTTGGTGAGCAGCCGGGCGCGCCTGACGTCCACGTCCCAGCGGGGGAAGGCGGCGCCGGCCGCGTCCGCGACGGGCAGGACGGTGAGCTCCCGCTGGAGCTGGTCCAGGGTCCGGGCGCCGTCCAGCTTGTACGGGCCCACGCGGGTGCGGCGCAGCGCCGTGAGGTGCCCGCCGACGCCGAGGTCTGCGCCCAGGTCACGGGCCAGTGCCCGGATGTAGGTGCCGGAGGAGCAGGTCACCGAGACCACCAGGTCGAGGACCGGGGTGCCGTCGTCGGCGACGGTGTCCCGGACGTCGTACACCGCGAAGGAGGAGACCGTGACGGGGCGGGCGGGGATCTCGAACTCCTCGCCCTCGCGCGCCCGCTTGTAGGAGCGCACGCCCTTGATCTTGATGGCGCTGACCTTGGAGGGCACCTGCATGATGTCGCCGCTCAGCTTGGCGATGCCGGCGTCGATCGCGTCCCGGGTGACCTTCGAGGCGTCCCGCGACCCCGTGATCTCGCCCTCGGCGTCGTCGGTCGGCGTCGTCTGCCCGAGCCTGATGGTGCCCAGGTACTCCTTCTCGGTGAGGGCGAGGTGCCCGAGGAGCTTGGTCGCCCGCTCCACGCCGAGGACCAGGACGCCCGTCGCCATCGGGTCGAGCGTGCCGGCGTGCCCGACGCGCCGGGTGCGGGCGATGCCCCGCATCTTGGCGACGACGTCGTGCGAAGTGAAGCCCGACGGCTTGTCGACGATGACAAGGCCGTCGGGCGTGGTGCGCTTCTCGGTCATTTAGCGGTGTCGTCCGTCTCGTCGGCCTCGTCGGCCTCGTCCTCGTTCTCGTCCGGCTTGCGGTACGGGTCCGCCTCACCCGCGTACGCGGCGCCCGCGGACGCCTCGCGCACCTTCTCGTCGGACTGCCGCGCCTTGTCGAGGAGGTCCTCGATGTTGCGGGCGGTGTCCGGGAGGGCGTCCATGACGAAGGTCAGGGTCGGCGTGAACTTCACACCCGCCGCCTTGCCGACCTCCGAGCGCAGGATGCCCTTGGCGCTCTCCAGGCCGGCGGAGGCGGCCTGCCGCTCCTCGTCGTCCCCGTAGACCGTGTAGAAGACGGTCGCCTCCCGCAGGTCACCCGTGACCCGGGTGTCCGTGATGGTGACGTGCGAGCCGAGCCGCGGGTCCTTGATCCCGCGCTGCAGCTTCTGGGCCACCACCTCTCGGATGAGGTCCGCCAGCCTTTTCGCCCGCGCGTTGTCGGCCACTGGTCCGTCTCCCGTTCTTTCTTCTCTCGCGTGAACTGCGTCGTGCTCTGCGTGAACTGCGTGCTCTGGTCAGTCGTCGCCGCCGTGGAAGCGCCGCCTGACGGACAGCAGCTCCACCTCGGGGCGGCCGGCCACCAGCCGCTCGCACCGGTCGAGCACGTCGCTGAGGTGGCCCGCGTCACCGGACACCATGGCCAGCCCGACGACCGCCCGGCGGTGGAGGTTCATGTGCTCCACCTCCGCCGCGCTCACCGCGTACTTCCGCTGGAGTTCGGCGACGATCGGGCGGACGACGGAGCGCTTCTCCTTCAGCGAATGTACGTCGCCGAGGAGGAGGTCGAAGGACAGCGTCCCCACATACATGTGCAACCGGTTCACCCGCCGGTCCGGGATCGATGGCCCCGCGGTCCACGGGCGGGGGCATCTGAACCGTACAACGAACGGCCGGGGCCGATCGACGGATATTGTGCTCCGCCGACCGGCCCCGGACCGGGCAATCCCGGAAGACGCGGTGATTACACCCGCGGCTTCTCGCGCATCTCGTACGTCGCGATGACGTCGTCGACCTTGATGTCGTTGAAGTTCCCGAGGTTGATACCGCCCTCGAAGCCTTCGCGGATCTCGGTGACGTCGTCCTTGAAGCGACGCAGGCCCACGATGTTGAGGCTCTCCGCGATGACCTTGCCATCGCGCAGCAGACGCGCCTTGGTGTTGCGCTTGACCTCGCCGGAGCGGATGAGGACACCCGCGATGTTGCCCAGCTTGGACGAGCGGAAGACCTCGCGGATCTCCGCCGTACCCAGCTCGACCTCTTCGTACTCCGGCTTGAGCATGCCCTTGAGGGCCGCCTCGATCTCCTCGATCGCCTGGTAGATGACCGAGTAGTACCGGACGTCCACACCCTCGCGCTCGGCCATCTGCGCGGCACGCCCCGCGGCGCGCACGTTGAAGCCGATCACGATGGCGTCGGAGCCCATCGCCAGGTCGATGTCGGACTCCGTGACCGCACCGACGCCGCGGTGCAGCACCCGGATGTCGACCTCTTCGCCGACGTCCAGCTGGAGCAGGGAGGACTCCAGAGCCTCGACCGATCCGGACGCGTCGCCCTTGATGATCAGGTTCAGCTGCTGGACCTCGCCGGCCTTGAGCACCTTGTCCAGGTCCTCGAGCGACACACGGCGCGTGCGCTTGGCGAACGCGGCGTTCCGCTCGCGGGCGGCGCGCTTCTCCGCGATCTGGCGGGCCGTGCGGTCCTCCTCGACCACGATGAAGTTGTCACCGGCACCCGGGACGTTGGTCAGGCCCAGGACCTGGACCGGCGTCGACGGACCGGCCTCGGCGACGTTGTTGCCGTTGTCGTCGAGCATGGCGCGGACACGGCCGTAGGCGTCGCCCACCACCATCGTGTCGCCGACCCGCAGGGTGCCTCGCTGCACGAGGACCGTCGCCACGGCACCGCGGCCGCGGTCGAGACGGGACTCGATCGAGATGCCCTGCGCGTCCTGGTCGGGGTTGGCCCGCAGGTCGAGCGAGGCGTCGGCGGTGAGGATCACGGCCTCCAGCAGGGAGTCGATGTGCAGACCCTGCTTGGCGGAGATGTCGACGAACATGGTGTCGCCGCCGAACTCCTCGGCCACCAGACCGTACTCGGTCAGCTGACCGCGCACCTTGGTCGGGTCGGCACCCTCGACGTCGATCTTGTTGACCGCGACGACGATCGGGACCTCGGCCGCCTTGGCGTGGTTGAGCGCCTCGACCGTCTGCGGCATGACGCCGTCGTTGGCCGCGACGACCAGGATCGCGATGTCGGTCGACCGGGCACCACGGGCACGCATGGCGGTGAACGCCTCGTGACCGGGGGTGTCGATGAAGGTGATCTTGCGATCCTCTTCGTTGACCTCGGTCGCGACCTGGTAGGCACCGATGTGCTGGGTGATGCCGCCGGCCTCGCCCGCGATGACGTTCGTCTTGCGGATGGCGTCGAGCAGTCGGGTCTTGCCGTGGTCGACGTGGCCCATGACGGTCACGACCGGCGGACGGACGACCAGGTCCTCCTCGGAGCCCTCGTCCTCGCCGAACTCCAGGTCGAAGGACTCGAGCAGCTCGCGGTCCTCCTCCTCCGGGCTGACGATCTGAACCGTGTAGTTCATCTCGCCGGCGAGGAGGTGGAGCGTCTCGTCGGAGACGGACTGGGTCGCGGTGACCATCTCGCCGAGGTTCATCATGACCGCGACGAGCGACGCCGGGTTGGCGTTGATCTTCTCCGCGAAGTCGGTGAGCGACGCACCGCGCGACAGGCGAATGGCTTCGCCGTTGCCGCGAGGCAGCATCACGCCGCCGACCGACGGGGCCTGCATGGCCTCGTACTCCTGGCGCCTCTGCCGCTTCGACTTGCGACCGCGACGCGCGGGACCACCGGGACGACCGAAGGCGCCCTGCGTGCCACCACGGCCACCCGGACCACCGGGACGACCGCCGAAGCCGGGACGGCCGCCGCCACCGAAGCCGCCGCCACCGCCGGGACGACCGGCGAAACCGCCGCCGCCACCGGGACGACCGCCGCCGCCACCGCCGGGACGACCGGCGAAGCCGCCGCCGCCACCGGGACGACCGCCGCCGCCGGGACGACCGGCACCGCCGGGACCACGACCGCCGCCACCGGGGCCGGGACGCGGACCGGCAGCGGGACGCTGCGGCATCATGCCGGGGTTCGGACGCGGGCCGCCGCCGGGACGGGGACCGGCGCCGCCGCCCTGTGGACGCGGCATCGAGCCCGGGTTCGGACGGTTGCCGCCCGGAGCCTGGGGGCGGGGACCGCCGCCCTGGCCGCCGGGACCCTGCGGACGGGGAGCGCCGCCGGGAGCACCGGGGCCGCCCGGACGCGGGCCGCCCTGCGGGCGGGGCGCCTGCGGACGCGCCATGCCGGCGTTGCCGCCGGAGGTGAAGGGGTTGTTGCCCGGACGCGGACCGCCGGGGCGGCCTCCGGGACGCTGCGCCGGGGCGCCGGGACGCTGGCCGCCGGCACGGCCCTGGCCGCCCTGCTGGCCACGGTCCTGACCCGGACCGGACGGACGACCGCCGCCGGGCTTGGGGGCACCGGGACGCGCACCGCCGGGCTTCGGACCGGACGGAGCCGGAGCCGAGGCGGGGGGAGCGGCCGAAGCGGCAGGAGCGGCAGGAGCCGCCGGAGCCGCCGGAGCCGCCGGCGGAGCGGTGAACTCCGGCGCGGCCGGGGCCGGACGCGGCGCGGGCCTCGGGCCCGGCGTCGGGCGCTGCCCCTGGGGCTGGCTCTGCGACTGGCCCTGGGACGGCGCAGGCTCGGGAGCCGGCGCGGCCTCGGGCTGCTGGGCAGCCGCGGGCTTGGGTGCGGTCGGCGGCCGCGGGGCGGCCGGACGGGCCGTCTGCGCCGGGGACGGCGCGGCGGGCCTGGGGGCAGCCTTCTTCGGGGCCGCGGGGCGACCGGCGGACCGGCCGTTTCCGCCACCCTGCTGGAAGGCGTCTGTCAACTTGCGTACTACGGGCGCTTCGATCGTCGAAGACGCCGAACGGACGAACTCACCGAGTTCCTGGAGCTTGGCCATGACGACCTTGCTCTCGACACCGAACTCCTTGGCGAGTTCGTAGACCCGGACCTTAGCCACTTCGCTCCTCTGAGGTCCGGGTTGCGTCCGGACCGTCGCTAGTTCATGGGCGTACTCATCGCGTACTCATCGAGTGCTCATCGCAATCTCGACCTGCTTTCGACTCGCGAGGTACCAGGCCGCACGGGGTTCCGCGCGGCATGTCTTCCTTACCACGTTGCCTACATGCTGCTTTCAGCAACCTTGTGCCCGCTCGACGTAGTGGCGCAACGCCTTTACGTCGAGCTGTCCCGGGACGCGGAGCGCCCGTGGGAACGCCTTGCGGCGCACTGCCTGGTCGACACAGACCGGTGCGGGGTGTACGTACGCACCCCGGCCGGGCAGCGTACCGCGTGGATCAGGGGTGCAGTGACCCTCGACCGCCACAGTGCGCAACAGCTCGCTTTTGACCGCTCGCTCCCGGCACCCCACACAGGTGCGCTCAGGGCAGGCTCGGGTGCGTGTCCGGCCAGACACCGTTTAGTCTACCTCCCCGGACCGACCTCACCCCTTCGGGGCAAGAATCGAACACGTACCGCACGCAAAGCTGTCGTGATCTCAGCGCCGTGCGGCTTGGATCTATTCCCCGCGGCCGCCGGACGACCGCTCCGACGGCCGCTCCGAGGACCGGGGGGCAGGGTGGTCGGACGGGTGCTCGGTGTCCGGCCGGATGTCGATCCGCCAGCCGGTCAGCCGGGCGGCGAGCCGGGCGTTCTGGCCTTCCTTGCCGATGGCCAGCGACAGCTGGTAGTCCGGCACGATCACCCGCGCGGAGCGGGCCGCCAGGTCCACGACCTCCACCTTGGAGACACGGGCCGGGGAAAGCGCGTTCGCCACCATCTCGGCCGGGTCGTCCGACCAGTCGACGATGTCGATCTTCTCGCCGTTCAGCTCGCCCATGACGTTGCGGACCCGGCCGCCCATGGGGCCGATGCAGGCGCCCTTGGCGTTCAGACCCGAGCGGGTGGAGCGCACGGCGATCTTGGTGCGGTGGCCGGCCTCGCGGGCGATGGCGGAGATCTCGACGGACCCGTCGGCGATCTCCGGCACCTCCAGGGCGAACAGCTTCTTCACCAGGTTGGGGTGGGTGCGGGACAGCGTCACGGACGGGCCGCGCACGCCCTTGGCCACGCGGACGACGTAGGACCGCAGCCGCATGCCGTGCGGGTAGGTCTCGCCCGGCACCTGCTCCTGCACCGGCAGGATGGCCTCCAGCTTGCCGATGTCGACCAGCACGTTCTTCGGGTCGCGGCCCTGCTGGACCACGCCGGTGACGATGTCGCCCTCACGGCCGGCGTACTCGCCGAGCGTCGCGTCGTCCTCGGCGTCGCGCAGCCGCTGCAGGATGACCTGCTTGGCGGTGGTGGCGGCGATGCGGCCGAAGTCGGACGGGGTGTCGTCGAACTCTCGGGCCGCCTGGCCCTCCTCGAGGTCGTCGGGGTCCTCCTTCGCCCACACGGTCACGTGACCGGTGTCCCGGCTGAGCTCCACGCGCGCGTGCCGGCGGCTTCCCTCGGTGCGGTGATAGGCGATGAGGAGGGCCGACTCGATCGCTCCGACCAGCAGGTCGAAGGAGATCTCCTTCTCCCGCACCAAGCCCCGCAGGGCGCTCATGTCGATGTCCACGGCTACGCCTCCTCCTCTTCCGTCGTGTTGCTGTTCTTGGTGTCCTTGCGGTTGAACTCGACCTGGACGCGTGCCCTGTCGATGTCGCCGAAGGAGATTCTGCGGGTGGCGGCCTTGCGGCCCTTGACCCCGGGGACTTCGAGGTCGAGTCCGTCCTCGTCCACGCCGAGGATGCGGGCGACCAGTTCGCCGGCCTCGTGCAGCTGGAACCGCACCAGGCGGTCGGTGGCGCGCACGTAGTGGCGGTGTTCGGTGAGGGCGCGCTCCGCGCCCGGGGTGCCGACCTCGAGGGTGTACTCCCCCTCGCCCATCGCGTCGCTCTCGTCCAGCTTCGCCGAGAGCGCGCGGCTCACATCGGCGATCCGGTCCAGGTCCGCGCCGGTGTCGGAGTCGACGACCACGCGCAGCACACGCCTGCGGCCGACCGAGTCCACCGCGAGTTCCTCGAGGTCCAGTCCCTGGGAGGCGACGAGCGGCTCGAGCAGCTCTCGCAGCCTCTCGCTCTGGGTGGTGCTCATCCGGGTGACTCCTCGGCCGCGTGTGCTGTTGTGGGATGGGGCGCGTGTCTGGTGAAAGGGTATCCGGTCGCAGGGGGTGTTGCCGTCCACCCGGGTCGGCGGTGCCGATGAGTGGTGCCCGGCCGGGGCACGGGTACCGTGATCACGGGCAGGCACCACCGCGGGTTCCCGCCGCGTCGCCCGTCGCTCTGCCGCCGCTTGCCGCCGCTCTGCCGTCGGTTCCGTACGAGCCTTCGAGGACGTCTGCCGTGTCGTTTTCCGCATCTCCGCGCCCGTCCCGGGGCCCGCGCAGAAGGAGCCTGCTCGCGTCGGCCGCCGGGGCCGCCCTGCTCGCCGGCTGTACCGGGGGCCCGGGCTCCGGCCCGGGGGCCGACCCGTCGGCCGACGACCGGGCACGCGCGCGTGCGGCCCGGGACAGCGAGGACCTGGCCGAGCGGTACACGGCGGTGATCACCGCGCATCCCGCGCTTGCGGAGCGGCTGCGGCCGCTGCGGGAGGAGGTCGTACGGCACGCGGAGGCGTTCGGCGCCGTGCGGGCGGCATCGCCGAAGGCGTCGCCGTCGGCCTCCGCGCGGGCCGCCGGACCGGCGGACGACTCCGGTGCCGTGCCGGCGGACGCCAGGGACGCCCTGGCCCTGCTCGCCGGCGCCGAGCGGAAGCTGGCTGACCGGCGGGCCGCGGCGCTGCTCCAGGTGCCGGGTGAGTCGGCGCGGCTGCTGGCGTCGGTGGCGGCGGCCGGGGCGGCGCACGTGTTTCTGCTGACGAAGGGTGACAGGTGAGCAAGGCGGAGGACCGGCGGCTGGGCGCCCTCCAGGCGGCGCTGGCGGCGGAGCACGCGGCCGTGTACGGCTACGGGGTCGTCGGCGGGCGGATCGGCGAGGAACGGCGCACCGAGGCTCGAACGGCGTACGACGCGCACCGGGCTCGACGGGACTCTCTGGCGCGCGAGGTGCGCGACCTCGGAGGGGAACCGGTCGCCGCGGCGGCGGGGTACGCGCTCCCCTTCCCGGTGCCGGACTCGGCGGCGGCGGTCCGGCTGGCGGCCGAGCTGGAGGACCGGGTGGCGGGGGTCTGCTCGGACCTGGTGCGGGCGGCCGGGGGCGACGGGCGGGCCGCCGCGGCCGGGGCGCTCCGCGAGGCGGCGGTCCGCGCGGTGCGCTGGCGGGGAGGGAGCGTAGCCTTCCCTGGGCTCGCCGAGCGGGCCGGTACGCCGTCCGGGCGGGGTCCCGCTCCGGAGGCCTCGGAGCCGGCGACGGCGACACCGACTGCGTAACGCGTACGGTTTTCCGTACGGGAAGGGAACGGCTCGCGCATGGTCTTCGAACCGCCGCGGCGTCTGATCAGGGCCCGCGGCGAGACGGCACCGGACGGTGACGACTGGCTGGCGAAGCTGCCCGAAGCGGCGGAGCGGGCCGTGGCGGCGCGCGAGTTGACCGTGGAGCGGGTGCAGGTGCCCGGCGGGCGCAGCAGCCTGGTGGTCCTGGTGCGGACGGCCGAGGGGACACCCGCGGTGCTGAAGCTGGCCCCGCGCCGCGCCCGTCCGGAGAGCGAGCGGACCGCGCTGGCCCACTGGGGCGGGCGGGGCGCCGTACAGCTGCGGGGAGAGTCGGCCGACGAAGGTGTGCTGCTCCTTGAGCGGCTGCATCCTGACGTGTCGGTGCGGTCGCTGCCGGAGGCGAAGGCGTTGCTGGAGGCCGCGGGTACGCTGCGGCGGCTGTGGGTGGAGCCGCCCGCCTCCCACCCCTTCGAGACCGTGGCCGAACGGACCGGGCGGCAGGCCGAGGCCATGCGGGCGGGAGCGGCGGCCGACTCCGAGGTGGCGCCGCTGGTCGACGCCGCGCTCGCGGTCCGCGCGGAGCTGTTGGCCGCCCCCGGGGAGCAGCGGCTTCTGCACGGCACGTTCCGGCAGAGCAAGGTGCTCGCCGGAGACCGGATGCCGTGGCTGGCGGTGGGACCCGACCCGGTGGTCGGCGAGAGCGCCTTCGATCTGGCGCGGCTGGTGCGGGACCGGGTGGAGGACCTCATCGCCCAGCCCTCGGGCGCCGCTACGACCCGGCGGCGGATCAAGCGGCTGGCGGAGTCGCTGGAGGTCGACCAGGAGCGGCTGCGCGGCTGGACGCTGTTCCGGGCGGTCGAGTCGGGGGTGCGGGCCCGCCGGGTGGGGCGGGAGCAGGACGCGGAGCTGCTGCTGGAGTTCGCGGGCTGGCTGTGAGCCTGGCGGGGGCGGGGCTGTGCCTGCGCCGCCTCCGGCGGTGGCGCGGGTGCTGTGGCGCCGCCCCGGCGGTAGCAGGGGCACTGCGGCACCGCCCCCGGCGGTAGCACGACGGGGTGCTATGTCTGCGGCGCCTGTGTCGGGTGCGGTGGGGGTGTGCGGTGGGGGCCCGCGGTCCCTCCGGGCGACGACGGTGCGGGTTCGACGACAGGACCTGGCGAGCAGTCGTGCCTCCGCGTGCGTCAACGGCCTGGGAGAACCCCGGAGCGGAACGGGTGGGCGCGGCGGCACCCGGCCGTGCCGGGCTGCTGCGCCCGCCCCCTCGGCCCCGGGCAGTGAGGCGGGCGCCCCGGACGGTCAGCCGGTGAGGCGGGCGCCCCAGGCGGTCAGCCGGTGAGGCGGGCGATGGCCTCCTCGACCGGGAGTTCCTCGCGTTCGCCGGTGCGGCGGTCCTTCAGTTCGACGACGCCCTCGGCGGAGCGGCGGCCGGCGACCAGGATCCGGGGGACGCCGATGAGTTCCGCGTCGGTGAACTTCACACCGGGCGAGACTCCGGCGCGGTCGTCCACCAGGACCCGGACGCCTGCGGCGGCCAGCTTCTCGGAGACCTCGACGGCCAGCTCGGTCTGCAGGGCCTTGCCCGCGGCGACGACGTGGACGTCGGCCGGGGCGACCTCCTTGGACCAGACGAGGCCCTTGTCGTCGGCGTGCTGCTCGGCGAGGGCGGCCACCGCGCGGGAGACCCCGATGCCGTAGGAGCCCATCGTCACGCGGGCCGGCTTGCCGTTCTGGCCGAGGACGTCGAGCTTGAGGGCGTCGGCGTACTTGCGGCCCAGCTGGAAGATGTGGCCGATCTCGATGGCGCGGTCCAGCTTGAGGCCGGTGCCGCACTTGGGGCAGGGGTCGCCCTCCCTGACGACCACCACGTCGACGTACGCGTCGACCTCGAAGTCACGGCCCGCCACGACGTTCCTGGCGTGCGTGTGCTCCTTGTTGGCGCCCGTGATCCACGCGGTGCCCGGCGCCACCCGCGGGTCGGCGATGTACTGGACCTTGTCGCCCAGGCCCTGGGGGCCGACGTAGCCGCGGACCAGGTCGGGGCGGCCGACGAAGTCCTCGGCGGTGACCAGCTCGACGGCGGCCGGGGCGAAGTGTGCCTCGACCTTGTCGAGGTCGACCTCGCGGTCGCCGGGGACGCCCACGGCGACGATCTCGCCGTCGACCTTGACGAGCAGGTTCTTCAGCGTGGCGGAGGCCGGGACGCCGAGGGAGGCGGCGAGGGTCTCGATGGTGGGAGTGTCGGGGGTCGGGATGTCCTCGGCGGCGGGTGTGTCCGTCGCGTCCACCGGCGTGAGCGCGTAGGTGATCGCCTCCGTGTTGGCGGCGAAGTCGCAGTTCGGGCAGTCCGCGAAGGTGTCCTCGCCGGCCTCGGCGGGGGCGAGGAACTCCTCGGACTTGGAGCCGCCCATGGCGCCGGCGGTGGCCGCGCAGATGCGGTAGTCGAGGCCGAGGCGCTCGAAGATGCGCTGGTAGGCGGCGCGGTGCAGGGCGTAGGACTCGGCGAGGCCCTCGTCGGCGACGTCGAAGGAGTAGGAGTCCTTCATCAGGAACTCGCGGCCGCGCAGGATGCCGGCTCGGGGGCGGGCCTCGTCGCGGTACTTGTTCTGGATCTGGTAGAGGATGACCGGCAGGTCCTTGTAGGAGGACGCCTGGTCCTTCACCAGCAGGGTGAAGATCTCCTCGTGGGTGGGGCCGAGGAGGTAGTCGCCGCCCTTGCGGTCCTGGAGGCGGAACAGCTCGGGGCCGTACTCGTCCCAGCGGCCGGTGGCCTCGTACGGCTCGCGCGGCAGCAGGGCGGGGAGCTGGACCTCCTGGGCGCCGATGGCGTCCATCTCCTCGCGGACGATGCGCTCGACGTTGCCGAGGACCTTCTTGCCGAGCGGCAGCCAGCTCCACAGGCCGGCGGCGGTGCGGCGCACGTAGCCGGCGCGGACCAGCAGCTTGTGGCTGAGGACCTCGGCGTCCGCCGGGTCGTCGCGCAGCGTCTTCGCCATCAACTTCGACATGCGCTGGACCGGTGCGTTGGCCATGGTTCTCGTGTCTCCTGCTGCGTAAGGGTGGTGCTAGGAGGTTAGCCGGGTGGTCCGGTGCGGTGGAAATCGGTTATCGACCGGCCGTGGGCCTGCGCAGGGGGAGGCGGGCGCCCATCACGGCGTACGGCTTGGGGGCGCTCGGGAAGTGGACCTGGCGGGCGAGGTCCTGGTAGCCGAGGGAGCGGTAGAGGCCGCGGGCGGGGCTGTCGGTGTCGATCGCGGAGAGGATCGAGCGGGGCTGGGTGGCGCTGTCGGTGATCGTGGTGATCAGGGCGCGGCCCGCGCCGCGGTTCTGGTGGGCCGGGTGGACGTGGAGTTCCGTGATGACGAAGGAGTCGTCGAGCCAGGCGTCGGTGCCCGCGGCGCGGAGGCAGGGCTCGACGACGGTGGACCACCAGTGGGCGCGGTCGTTGGGCATGCCGTAGACGAAGCCGACGAGACGGCCCCGGTCGGTCGCGCCGAGGGCTCTGGCGCCCGGGTGGGTCATGTGGCGCAGGACGATCTGACGGCGGACGGCCACCTCGTCGGGGCCGAGGCCGAACGCGGCGGCTTGGACGGCCAGGGCCTCGTCCACGTGCGCGGAGAGGTCCAGTGGGCCGATCACGAGGTCCATGCCGGGGAGCCTACAGGGGGGTTGTCGGTCGCGGGCCGGGGCCACCGCGCTGCCGCGCGCTTCAGAACAGCACGCTCATGAACGCGCCGACCTCCCGGAAACCGACCCTCAGGTACGTCCGTCGCGCCGCCGTGTTGAAGTCGTTGACGTACAGGCTCGCCACCGGGGCGACCTCCGCGAGGGCGTAGCGCAGGACCGCCGCCATGCCCGGCACCGCCAGGCCCTTGCCGCGGTACTCGGGGGCCACCCATACCCCCTGGATCTGGAGGGCGCGGTCCGTGGCGGCGCCGATCTCGGCCTTGAAGACGACCTTGCCGTCGGCGTCGAAGCGGGCGAAGGCGCGGCCGGAGCCGACGAGTTCGGCGACCCGGGCCTGGTAGAGCAGGCCGCCGTCGCCTGCCATCGGGGAGATCCCGACCTCCTCGGTGAACATCGCCACGCAGGCCGGCATGACCCGCTCCATCTCGTCCTTGCGGACGCGGCGGACGTAGGGGTCCGGGGTGATGTCGTCGGGCGTGCGGTCGGTGACCATGAGGGGCTGGCGGGTGCGGACCTCGCGGGCCGGACCCCAGCCGGGTTCGAGCAGGCGCCACAGCTGGGCGGTCTGGTCGGCGGGGCCGACGATCGAGGAGCAGCGGCGGCCGGCCCGCCGGGCGCGGTCGGCGAAGGCGCGGACGGCGCGGGGGGTGGCGCCGATGGGGACGAGGTTGGCGCCCGCGTAGCACAGGGACGTCAGCATGCCGTGCTCGTACCAGCCCCACATCTCGCCGCCGAGCCGCCACGGGTCGAGTCCGGCGATCTGCACCCGGGCGGCGACGAAGGCGTTCGCGACCGGGTCGCGGTCGAGGATGGCGAGCGCGGCGTCCAGGTCGCTCGGTTCGAGCACGCGGGAGGTGGTCTGCGTCAACACGTGCGGGGGCCTCACCCTGAGATCTGCTGGTCTCCGCACTGTACCTGCCGCAAATATGCCGCGCCGCCCCCAGGGCGACGCGGCAGCGGCGGGCGAATCAGCCCGCGACGGAGACGGAGGGTTCGCCGGAGGTCACGCCGTCCTTCTCCATCTGCTCGGCGATCTTCATGGCCTCCTCGATGAGGGTCTCCACGATCTTCGACTCGGGGACGGTCTTGATGACCTCGCCCTTGACGAAGATCTGGCCCTTGCCGTTGCCG
>NZ_JBICYB010000042.1:0-44477 GCF_043200575.1 Streptomyces sp. NPDC048392 | reverse complement strand
GGAACTCCTTCGGATACGGCTTGGGCACTGCAACATCCTTCCAGGCCGCCTCTCAGCAAGCCAGGTCAGGTGTCACCTGTCCGTGCAGCAGTCCCATCCGTCCAGGCAAAGCGCCAGATGGGCATAGATACAGGCCAGAGCCGGAATCGCGCGACGCATGATCATGCCCTCCGGAGCCGTGTGCGCAGGTTCGAATCCTGCCGGGGGCACTCGCCACGCAGTCAGCAGGAAAAAGATGCTGAGCTGGGCGGATGCCGACAGGAGAGAGCGGGAGTCAGTCTCACTGACTCCCGCTCTCTCTCGTTGTCTCTCACTGTTCGCGCACTATCTGCGATACATGCGCGACACACTTCCAGGCCCCTCCGCAGCCGCCGCCTTGACCAGCCGGACTGGGCCCATGACACTCGATGTATGACATCTGTATGACAGAGCCGGGGAAGGAGCAACGATGACCCCTGAAACCCGAAACAAGAAGAGCAAGACAGGCGCTGCCAGCACGAAGCACGCCGAGACCAGCGTCACTCGCAACAAGGCCGCCAAGTCTGCCGCGATCTCCAGGACCCTGAAGCCTGCCGCCATCACCAAGAAGAAACCTGCTAAGTCCGGGCAGTACCGATCACCACGGTTGCCTGCGGGCAGCTACACCAGTTCCACCGAGGTGGCTCAAGTCCGGCTAAAGCCTGATGAGATGGCAGACCTGCGATTGGTAATGCAGTCGCTCAATCTGGCATCGGTCTCTGATGCACTTCGAGAGGGACTCCGCCTCCTCTCACGCGAGGCGGCAGAGGTGGCAGCCTCTGAAGAGATTCGGGCCTTCTATAAAGAAGATGCGGCCCCCATCCCAACAGGTGCATTGCTCGCCACTGCGGATGAACTGGAAGCGGCAGACGAATACGAATGGTGAATGTCGGGACCGCAGTGCGTGGCGAGGTCTGGGGCTGCGCTCTGCCAAGAATTGGTCCACACCCCGTAGTAATCCTCACGGTCAAACGCATCGCAGAGCCGCTAGCAGCCGTCACCGTCGCGGTGGTCACAGGCACGTCTGGACCCGCTGCAACTCATGTCCCGATCGGGCCCGAGTGCGGAGTAACCAAGTATCCCGAGTCCTATGTGAACTGTACCGACCTGCACACCGTACCTAAATCAAACCTCCGGAAACGTCTCGGTCTGCTAGATGCAAGCGAGCTGAAGCGAATTGAGGACTGCGTTCGCGTGATCCTAGGTTTGTCGTAGAGCATTCCGGCAATGGGGTTCCGCACCTTCTTCAGTCGCAGTCGATCCCATGGACCGAGGTCGCCCGGATAGGGAGGAGACGCCACCAAGCGCGGTGGTGAGTGGTGGGGCCTGTGCCCCGTCCGGGTCCACGGACGGTCACGCACGGATCCGGGCGTTCACCAGCAGCCGGTGGGACGCCGACTTCGAGGAGAAGTGGGCGATGATCCGCGAGTACTGGTCCCGCGCAGTCGCCGGTTGACGGCGCTCAGGCCGCAGTGGCTTCGGGCCGCTCCACGAGCAGTCCGCGTTCGAAGCGGGCTCCGGCCCGCACGAGGGCAACGAGATGAGGGGCGTTCACCGCCCGCCACCGGACCTGAGCGGGCTCGACGAGTTTGAAGACCGCGGCGGTCGCGGCAGCTGCGCTGCCGGCGCTCCTGGTGACCTTTGTACGCAGGCGAACTGTGGCGAAAGTCGACTCGGTTCGATTCGTCGTCCGCGAGTGGACCCGGTGCTCGCTCGGCCGGGAAGAAACGTAGAAGGCAGCAGCTTCCACCCAAAGCCGCTCCGGCCTTTGTTGCCGACAGCAGGCAGCCAGGCAGTGTCCGATGTGCCGAATCAATACGTGATGCCTACTCGGCAAACTTTTTAACCTGTTCAGCGACACGGATTCGAGGTGCCGTCCACGTGTGAGACGTGGCACACCACCTCGACACGAATGCGATTGGACAGTGAGAGCCCTGAACGGGATATCGAACGCGGGTGCCTCCAGCGCGCACCAGCAGAACCGCGATTTGGGGCCTCGCGCGTCCCTGTTAGGTTCGCTGGTGCTCACCCTGCTACTGGGTGCGCTGTCGGCGCTGATGACGTTTCCAGCGGCCCATCTGCGCTCCCTCCAGAATGGTGAGCGGGCTCGTGCGACGTTGCACACGAGCGGCTCGTGCATGGTCGGCCACTGCCAGGTCGACTTCGAGGCCGACGGGCGGACCGTCGTGGCGGATCTTCCGATAGGCAGCGGCGGGGGCAGGAGCTCTGTCGGCACCTCACTAACCGTTCGGTACCAGGCGGACGATCCCCACGTAGTCGCCCGTGAAGGTGATGTCGGGGGCGGCGGGGCAGCCGTACTGGTGGTGATGTCGGGCGGCGGCGCCCTGTTCTTTCTGGTGCTCTCGGTCGTCGCGGCTGTATTCGTGGTGCGGCAGCGACGTGCGGGCTCAAGTCCTGGAGTGGAGTCACCCGGCTGGCAGGCCAGTCCAGAGGCAGCCCGTCCCCTTGAGCGCTGACAGGCGCCGTCTTCGGGTGCGCCGGCGTCGCGGGTGGGGTACTGGCGGCCCGGCCGATGGCGAAGGCGGCGGACAGGGCGACGGTGACGCGGTCGGCGTCGGCCGGGCCGGTGATGACACGGTTCTCGAACACGTGGGTCCTCGCCCTCAAGGGGTAGCTGAGTCGAATGACGGAGCGTCAGTGGTCAGGTGATGAGGCAACGCCTTCGCACCCTCCGGCGCGGTGCCGGGGGGTGCGCTGGCTGGCATTGCTGGGTTACACGCTTGCCGTGGCCGGGCTTGCAGCCGTGTTCTGGCATTGGGTGAGGGGCAAGTCGTGGGACGACTCGCTGTCTTTCGCGCTGACAGTGACGGTGAGTGCGATTGGCGGCCAGTGGATGGCTGCGGTCATCCGGCTGAGGGCCGGGCGTGGCAACGGCTGATCGGCAGCCGTGGAATTGGTCGCGCTTGGACGTGGCCGTGCGGATGTTGACCGTGGTCCCGCCCCGGTGGCCGCGTTCGCTGAACACCTGCACGGCGATCCATCCGCCGAGGACGACGGCGGCGGGGGATGACGAGCGCCAGGCGGCCCAGGCGTTTCACCACCGTCTTCTGATCGCGTGAATCCAGCGCCGCCCACAGGTACGTGAGCGTCATGGCGAGTGTGAAGTCCACGTCCGGCATGATGTGTTCGCCGTTGACCTGCTCCTTGTACAGGTCGGCCGGGGCCGACCCCCTGGCCAGGTCCAGCGCAAGCAGGGAGCCCGCCGACGTCCGGCGAGGACGTCGGCGTCCGCGAGGTCCACCCCGGCGTCGGCCGGTCCCGCCGGTGCCCGACCTGCCACCCGTACGCGGTCGGACCGCCGCCGCCCAGTACCAGCGCCCTGTCCGCCACGTCCGCTCCACCCCTGCGCTTACCGGGGGCCATTCCCCCGTTCAGCCGCTCGGCCAGACGCCGGCAGGTGAGCGGGGAGTGGTCCCCGGTCGGGAGGGTCGCCTCACGTGCGGGCGAGCACCGTCCCCAGCACCTGGCGCAGCATCGCCTCCGGGTCGGGGGCGGGGCCCGGGGAGCGCCAGGCCACGAAGCCGTCGGGACGGATCAGGACCGCGCCGCCACGGGTCACTCCGTGGGCCCGCGCCCAGTCGGTCTCCTCGTCGTCCGGGATCAGGTCGGCCTCGGGTGTCCCGCCCACGCGGTACGGCTTCAGCGGGATCCGCGTCTCGGACGCCAGTCGGGTCGCCGCCTCGTGCCAGCCGGTGGGCTGGGCCGCGTCGCTGAGCAGGACGAGGGAGTCCTCGTAGAGGTCAAGGGTGGAGACGCGGGCGTCGCCCTTGCGCAGCCAGAGGTGGGGAGCCCTGCTGCCGGGGGCGCCGGTGAGGTCGAGGCCCTCCGGGACCACCGGGGTCGCCGGGTCGGCGCCGACCACCGCGCCCTGGGGGTAGCGGTAGCCGAGGGCGACGTTGAGGATGCCGCGCTGCGGGGCGCCGCCGGGACCGCCTCCGGGGCCACCACCGGGCGCGCCTCCTGTGCCACCACCGGGCGCGCCTCCTGTGCCACCACCGGGCGCGCCTCCTGTGCGACCACCGGGCGCGCCTCCTCTACCACCACGAGGTGCACCTCCTGGGCCGGCACCGGGCACACCCCCGGGACCATCACCGGACGCACCCCGGGAGCCACCACCCCGCGCACCCCCGGAGCCGCCACCAGACACGCCCCCGGGACCACCAGCCTGGGCACCCCCGGGACCACCACCAAACGCACCGCCCGCACCGCCCGCACCACCGGATGCCCCGGTTGCTCCGCCCGTGCCGGGGCCGCCCGGTGCCCCGCCCCCCATGAACGGCGGCGGTGCGAACCCGGGGTGGCTGTGTTCCACCGAGCGGGCGGCGGCTCGGGCGCTGGTGGCCTCCGCGACCGGGCGGCGTTCCGTGTCGTAGGTGTCCAGGAGGGCTTCGCCCGCCCAGCCCTCCAGCACCGCGGCGAGTTTCCAGGCGAGGTTGTGGGCGTCCTGGATGCCGGTGTTGGAGCCGAAGGCGCCGGTGGGGGACATCTCGTGGGCCGAGTCGCCGGCGAGCAGGACGCGTCCGGAGCGGTAGCTGCGGGCGACGCGCTGGGCGGCGTGCCAGGGGGCCTTGCCGGTGATCTGGACGTCGAGGCCGGGGTCGCCGATCGCGCGGCGGATGTGGGCGGCGCAGCGTTCGTCGGTGAAGTCCTCGACGGTCTCGCCCCGTTCGGGGTGCCAGGGGGCGTGGAAGACCCAGTTCTCGCGGTTGTCGACGGGCAGGAGGGCGCCGTCGGCGTTCTCGTCCGTCAGGTAGCAGACGATGAAGCGGCGGTCGCCCACCACGTCGGCGAGGCGACGGGAGCGGAAGGTGATGCTGACGTTGTGGAAGAGGTCGCCGGGGCCGCTCTGGCCGATGCCGAGCTGCTCGCGGACGGGGCTGCGGGGGCCGTCGGCGGCGACCAGGTAGTCCGCACGGACGGTGGTGTGCTCGCCGGTCTCGCGGCTTTTCACGATCGCCGTGACGCCCTCGGTGTCGGCCTCGAAGGAGAGCAGTTCGGTGCCGAAGCGCAGGTCGCCGCCGAGCTTGGTGGCGTGGGTGAGGAGTTCGGGTTCCAGGTCGTTCTGGCTGCACAGGCACCAGGAGCTGGGGCTGAAGCGGGCCAGGCCGCCTCCGGGGTCGATCTGCTTGAACAGCCACTCCCCCGCGTCGCCGGACAGCGTGGGCGTCTGCAGGATGCCGTGGTTGTCGGCCAGGGTGGCGGCGGCCCGGCGGATGTCCGGCTCTGCCCCGGCCACCCGGAAGAGCTCCATCGTGCGGACGTTGTTGCCGCGCCCGCGCGGGTGGATGGAGGTGCCCGCGTGGCGCTCCACCAGGGTGTGCCGGACGCCCAGCCGCCCCAGGAACACCGAGGTCGACAGGCCCACCAGGGATCCGCCGACGACGAGGACCGGGACGCGGTGGACCGCGGGGGCCGCTCCGTCGGACCGGTCGGCTCTTTCGTTCATGGTTGTTCGTCCTCCGTTGCGACAGGCGTGGGTGGCAGACGCGCCCGGCGGCATGTGTGAGTGACAGACGCGCCCGGCGGCATGCGCCAGTGACAGACGCGCCCGCGACACGCGTGAGTGGCGGACACGCCCCGCGACAGATGTGCGTCGGGGCCTTCATGCATGCCCCGTGAGGTCCGGCGAGGCCCGCCGCGGCGCAGGCTTCACCCGCTTAACCCTCCTGGTTCGCGGTCCCCGCGGGCACGGCCCACGATCGTGCTTACGCGTTCGTCGCACCCCGCCTGCCAGGCGCGCGCCGCGGCGATCGCCCCCCAGTCCACGAGGAAGTTCCCCGGAGAAGAGGTGGGCCGGATGACGGTCTCTCCCGTCGTAGCGACGGATGCCGCGTCGGCGGATGCCCCGAGCACGGACGCGACGGACGCGACGGACGTCACGGCGGCTTCGGCCGTCGCGGCGGCCGAAGCGGGCGGTGTGTCGATATCCGCGTTCGACGGATCCCGGGTGCGGGTCGTCCTGATGCTGGACATCCACGACGGAATGCAGCAGGAGTTCCTGGACGCCTACGAGCGCATCCGCGACCGGGTCGCCGCCGTTCCGGGACACGTCAGCGACCAGCTGTGCCAGTCCCTGGAGAATCCGACCCAGTGGCTGCTCACCAGCGAGTGGGAGAGCGCCGCGCCCTTCCTGGCCTGGGTCAACAGCGACGAGCACCTGGACACCGTCGAGCCGCTGCAGGACTGCGTCCGTGACACCCACTCGCTGCGCTACAGCGTGCTGCGGGAGACCGACGGCGCGCGGCCCGCGCCCGGTGAGCCGCGCTCCGCGCCCCGCATCGGGGGCAACGTCGTGCGCCACGCCCTCACGTTCACCGTACGGCCGGGCAGCGAGGCCGAGACCGCCCGGCTGCTGTCCGAGTACGTGTCGCCCGACGCGCACGTGGACGGCTCCACACGGCTGCTGCGCACCTCGCTGTTCATGCACGGCAACCGGATCGTGCGGGCCGTGGAGGTGCGGGGCGACCTGCAGACCGCGCTGCGCCACGTGGCCAGGCAGCCCGGGGTGCGGGCCGTCGAGGAGGCCCTCAACCCGTATCTGGAGCAGGACCGGGACCTCGGTGACCCGCGGTCCGCCCGGCGGTTCTTCACCCGGGCCGCCATGCCGGCCGTCCACCACGCGGCGTCCCGCGACCGGGCCGGCGCGCGCAGGCAGCGGCTCGCGCTGCTCTACCCGGTGCGCACCGGCGCCGGTGCGGAACTGGCCCGGCTGCTGGCGCGCCAGGACGCGTCCGCCGCGCGGGACCCGGACGGCCCGGTACTCGCCGCCACCGTCTTCCACCGCGACGACCTCGTCGTACGGCTCGTCGACGTGGACGGCGACCCCGAGGACGCGCCCGCCGCCGTGCTGGGCCTGCGCGGGCCCGACGGGGCCGCGGGTGCCGAGCGGCTGCTGGACACCGCCGCCGTCGGCGTCGACGGGTCGCCGGCCGAGGCCGCCACGCTGTCCCGGCTGCTCTCCCGGGTCCGTATGACTCCCCTGACCGACCGGCGTTCGACCGGCTCCTGAACCGCGTTCTCCGACCGCGCGGCCGACCGGGCCCGACGGCGCGCCCGCCGGTCCGCGCGGCCACCCCGCCCCCTCCTCCACTTCCTCCCGTCACCCCGGAGTGAACGACATGACAGACCAGCAGGTACGCATCGTCTCTCTCGGCGACATCGCGCCGAACCGCCGCCGCGGCGGAGATCTCCGCGCCCTCCTCACGCCCACCACCGCCGGGTCGACCAGCGGCTTCATGGGCGTGGCCATCGTGCAGCCCGGCGACCGCATCGCCGAGCACTACCACCCGTACTCCGAGGAGTTCGTGTACGTCACGGAAGGCGCCCTGGAAGTGGACCTGGACGGGGCGCCGCACTCGCTCGCCACCGGGCAGGGGCTGCTGATCCCGCAGGACATGCGCCACCGCTTCCGCAACACGGGGGACGTCGAGGCGCGGCTCGTGTTCCACCTGGGTCCGCTGGCCCCGCGGCCGGAGCTGGGCCACGTCGACACGGAGGACGCGCAGGGCAACGCGCTCCCGCACGACGGCGCGCACGCGGGTTGCGCCGGGCACGGGCGGTCCGCCGCCGCGGCCGAGGTGGTGTCGTGACCCGGCGACGGGTCGCCGTCACGGGCATAGGCGTGGTCGCCCCGGGCGGGATCGGCGTGCCCCAGTTCTGGGGCCTGCTGGCCGACGGCCGTACGGCGACGCGCCGCATCTCCCTGTTCGACCCGGCCGGCCTGCGTTCGCAGATCGCCGCCGAGTGCGACTTCGACCCGTCCGCGCACGGTCTCGGCCTCGCCACGGTCCAGCGGTGCGACAGGTACGTGCAGTTCGCGCTGGTGGCCGCCGCGGAGGCGGTCCGGGACGCGAACCTCGACATGGCCCGCGAGGACCCCTGGCGGGCGGGCGCCACGCTGGGCACGGCGGTGGGCGGCACCACCCGGCTGGAGCACGACTACGTCCTGGTCAGCGAGCGCGGCTCGCGCTGGGACGTGGACGACCGGCGGGCCGAGCCGCACCTGGAGCGGGCGTTCACCCCGGCCACCCTGTCGTCGGCGGTCGCCGAGGAGTTCGGGGTGCACGGGCCGGTGCAAACCGTCTCCACCGGGTGCACGTCCGGTCTCGACGCCGTCGGGTACGCCTTCCACGCGGTCGCCGAGGGGCGCGTCGACGTGTGTCTGGCGGGTGCGGCGGACTCGCCGATATCGCCGATCACCATGGCCTGCTTCGACGCCATCAAGGCGACCTCGCCGAACAACGACGACCCCGCGCACGCCTCCCGGCCCTTCGACGCCGAGCGCAACGGCTTCGTCATGGGCGAGGGAGCGGCGGTGCTGGTCCTGGAGGACCTGGAGCACGCCCGGGCCCGGGGCGCGGACGTGTACTGCGAGATCTCCGGCTACGCCACCTTCGGCAACGCCTACCACATGACCGGGCTCACCAAGGAGGGCCTGGAGATGGCACGGGCCATCGACACGGCGCTGGACATGGCCGAACTCGACGGCTCCGACATCGACTACGTCAACGCGCACGGCTCCGGCACCCAGCAGAACGACCGCCACGAGACCGCGGCCGTCAAACGCTCGCTGGGCGAGCACGCCTACGCGACACCGATGAGTTCCATCAAGTCCATGGTGGGCCACTCGCTGGGCGCGATCGGCTCCATCGAACTGGCCGCGTGTGTGCTGGCGATGGCCCACCAGGTGGTGCCGCCCACGGCCAACTACACGACCCCCGACCCCGAGTGCGACCTGGACTACGTGCCGCGCGAGGCACGGGAGCGGACGCTGCGGCACGTGCTGTCGGTGGGCAGCGGCTTCGGCGGCTTCCAGTCCGCTGTCGTACTGAGCGGCAGTGAAGGAGGGCTGCGATGAGCGGAGCACGACGGACCGACAGGGGGAGCCGGCGCGCGGTCGTGACCGGACTGGGCGTGGTGTCCCCGCACGGCATCGGCGTCGAGGCGCACTGGAAGGCGGTCGCGGACGGCGCCAGCAGCCTCGGGCCCGTCACCCGGGAGGGCTGCGAGCACCTGCCGCTGCGGATCGCGGGCGAGGTGCGCGGCTTCGACGCGGCCGAGACGGTCGAGGACCGCTACCTCGTCCAGACCGACCGGTTCACGCACTTCGCGCTGGCCGCGACCGAGCACGCGCTGGCCGACGCCCGGTTCGGCCGGGCCGACGTCGAGTCGCCGTACTCGGTCGGTGTGGTCACCGCCGCGGGCTCGGGCGGCGGCGAGTTCGGGCAGCGGGAGCTGCAGAACCTGTGGGGCCAGGGCTCGCGTCACGTCGGCCCGTACCAGTCGATCGCCTGGTTCTACGCGGCCAGCACCGGCCAGGTCTCCATCCGCAACGACTTCAAGGGGCCCTGCGGGGTCGTGGCCGCCGACGAGGCGGGCGGCCTGGACGCCCTGGCGCAGGCGGCACTGGCCGTGCGCAACGGCACCGACACGGTGGTCTGCGGCGCGACGGAGGCGCCGCTGGCCCCGTACTCGATCGTCTGCCAGCTGGGCTACCCCGAGCTGAGCCGGGCGGCCGAACCCGACCGGGCCTACCGTCCGTTCACCGAGGCGGCCTGCGGATTCGCGCCGGCCGAGGGCGGGGCCGTACTCCTCGTGGAGGACGAGACCGCGGCCCGGGAACGCGGTGCCGACGTGCGGGCGACGGTGGCCGGGCACGCGGCGACCTTCACCGGCCCCGGCCGCTGGGAACGGTCCCGGGAGGGGCTGGCGCACGCGATCGAGGGCGCGCTGGCAGAGGCGGGCTGCCGGCCCGAGGAGGTCGACGTGGTATTCGCGGACGCCCTCGGCGTCCCGGAGGCCGACCGGGCCGAGGCCCTGGCGCTGGCCGACGCGCTGGGCCCGCACGCCAGGCGGGTGCCGGTGACCGCGCCCAAGACCGGGACCGGGCGGGCGTACTGCGCGGCGCCGGTGCTGGACGTGGCGACGGCTGTCCTCGCGATGGAGCACGGACTGATCCCGCCGACCCCGCACGTGTCCGACGTGTGCCACGACCTGGAGGTGGTGGCCGGCCGGGCCCGGACCGCCGAGCCACGCACGGCCCTGGTCCTGAGCCGCGGGCTCATGGGCTCCAACTCGGCCCTCGTCCTGCGGCGGGGCGCCGTGCCGCCCGCGGACCGATGACCGACGGCCGAGGACCGACGGCGACGGCCGACGGTGACGACCGACGGCGACGACCAACGGCGACGACCAACGGCGACGACCGACGACCGACCACCACGACCGAGGCGAACCGACGCCGACCCCGATTGTGCGCCGCCCGCGGGTGAGCGCCGACCCGAGTCAAGGAGGACACCCATGACCGACCAACTGGACTACCAGGTGACCGTCGAGGAGCTGGCGACGCTGATGAAGCGCACGGCCGGTGTGCACGTCGACCCCGTCATGCTCCGGCAGCGGGCCGACGACGGTTTCGACACCTTCGGCCTGGACTCCCTCGGCCTGCTGGGCATCGTGGCCGAGCTGGAGAAGCGGTACGGGCTGGGCCTGCCCGAGCAGGCCGAGCGCTGCAAGACGCCCGCGGAATTCCTCGCGCTGATCAACGGCGCCCTGAAGACGGGAGTGTGACATGGCAGGGCACACCGACAACGAGATCACCATCGCCGCTCCGACGGAGCTGGTCTGGAACATGACCAACGACATCGAGAACTGGCCCGGGCTGTTCAGCGAGTACGCCTCCGTGGAGGTGCTGGAGCGCGACGGCGACCGCGTCACGTTCCGGCTCACCATGCACCCGGACGCCGACGGCAAGGTGTGGAGCTGGGTCTCCGAGCGGGTCGCCGACCCCGTCACCCGCACCGTCCGCGCCCATCGGGTCGAGACCGGTCCCTTCCAGTACATGAACATCGTCTGGGAGTACTCGGAGACCGCCGAGGGCACCGTCATGCGCTGGACGCAGGACTTCGCCATGAAGCCGGACGCGCCGGTGGACGACGCCTGGATGACGGACAACATCAACCGCAACTCCCGTACGCAGATGGCGCTGATCCGGGACCGGATCGAGCAGGCGGCGGGTGAGCGGCGGACCGCGTCGGTGCTCGCCGACTGACACCGGCCGACCGGCACCCCGGCCGGTACGACCGACCCCGACCGACACCGGCGAAGGGCAGCACCCCCCATGCACCACACACTGATCGTCGCCCGGATGGCACCCGGCGCGGCACCGGACATCGCGAAGGTGTTCGCGGAGTCGGACAGCGGCGAACTGCCGCACCTGGTGGGCGTCAACCGGCGCAGCCTCTTCGAGTTCGGTGACGACGTGTACCTGCACCTCATCGAGAGCCACGAGGACCCGGCCCCCACCATCGGCAGGCTGACCGGGCACCCGGAGTTCCGCCGGGTCAGCGAGCGGCTCGAGCCGTACGTCTCGGCGTACGACCCGGCGACCTGGCGCGGTCCGAAGGACGCCATGGCGCGCTGCTTCTACCGCTGGGAGCGGACCGCCGCCGGCTGACGGCCCGTCTCCCGCAGCGTGTCGGGGCCCGCCCGGAGAACGGGCGGGCCCCGACGCGCACGTGTGTCCGCCGGGCCCGCGCTTCGCGGACCTCCCGAGGTGCCGAAGGGTTGTACGGGCCGGTCGAAAGCGGCTGTGAGAAGCCCCACGTGGTGTTCCGTGACGTTCTCGTACATCTGTCCGCTTGGATCTTGGAGGTACGCACCAGTAGAGAGGACGCATGTCGTGGGCCGATCCACCGCCCGCCGGAGCACCCGAAGAACCGTGCCGGAGGGCGACGGGCGCCGGTCCCGCGCCCGCGGACGCGCGCGCCGCGGACCCGTCCGCGCGGTACCGGCCGTTCTCGCGCTGGGAGCCGTACTGCTCACCGCGGGTGCCGCCGTCGCGTACTGGCGGGACACCCGCCCCCCGGTGACGGACGACCAGGCGGCCGATGTCACCGAGGCCGTGGACGCCGCCGGGCGCACGGCCGGTCCCGGCGCCTCCACCGGAACGCCGTCGGCCGCGGTCTCGCCGAGCCCCTCCGCGTCGCCGTCCCCGAAGACCTCCCCCTCGGCCTCGCCCTCGGCCATCGCCATCCCGGCGACCGGACCCGGCACCTTCGTCACCGCCCGGGCCGACGGCACGACCGTGGGCACCGGCGGCCGCGTACGGCGCTACAAGGTCCTGGTCGAGGAGGGCGTCGACATCCGGCCGGGCGCCGCCGCCGCCGAGATATCCGACGTGCTCGCCGACCGCCGCGGCTGGACGCAGGACGGGACCGACTCCTTCCGGTTGGTCAGCACCGGCTCGTACGACTTCGTGGTGAAGATCGCCACGCCCGGCACCGTCGACCGGATCTGCGGCGCCGCGGGCCTGCTCACCCGGGGCGAGGTGAACTGCAGCGTCGGCACGGACGTGGTGGTCAACCTCAAGCGCTGGGTGCTGGGTTCCCCGGAGTTCGACGGCCCGATCCACGAGTACCGGGCGCTGATCGTCAACCACGAGGTCGGCCACCGCATCGGGCACGGCCACGAGACCTGTCCCGGTGCCGGACGGCCCGCCCCGGCGATGATGCAGCAGATCAAGGGCCTCAAGGGCTGCGTCGCCAACGCCTGGCCCTACGACGAGGACGGCGACTACCTGGGCGGACCCTCCGTGCCCTGAGCCACCACGGGCGGCGCGTTCGGCGGGCGGTTCGCGGGACAGCCCCCGGGGCTGGGGGTGATGATCGGTCCATGACCACCACAGCGCGCTTCGATCCCCGTGCCCTGCTGGCCGGGAGCCGGCTCGGCGTACTGGCGACGATCAAGTCGGACGGCCGCCCGCAGCTCTCGCCCGTCATGCCCGCCTACGACCCGGAGACCGGCGTCGTCCGGGTGTCCACGCGCGAGGGGCTGGCCAAGACGGCCAACCTGCGCCGGGACCCGCGGGCCACGCTGGAGGTGACCGCCCCGGACGGCAGGTCCTGGGCCACCGCGGAGGGCGTCGCCACCCTCACGGGCCCGGGCACCGATCCGCACGGGCCGGAGGTCGAGGCGCTGGTGGAGTACTACCGCGCCGCCGCCGGGGAGCACCCGGACTGGGACGAGTACCGGTCGACGATGGTGTCCGACCGCCGGGTGCTGCTCACCATCACGGTCGAGCGCGTGTACGGCGCCGATCTCGGCTGAACCGGCGCGGCACCGGGCCGCCGGCAAGTTTTGTGCCGGAGCGGTGATAGATCCGCCCGCCGTTTCCGTACCTCCTGGCGTACGAGTACGAGTACGAGTCTCTCGCTTCGCCCCTGGAGGCACCATGCGCCTGTCCCGCAGCAGGATCGGAGTCGTCGTCCTGTTCGGTGCGATGACCCTGACCCTCACCGCGCTGGCCTTCCCGGCCGTGCTCGGTCTGGACAAGGCCGACGGCAACCAGAACCGGGTGGTGGCCAGTACGAAGTTCGGTCCCCTCACCGAGGCCGACCGCGACTTCGTGGTCAAGGTCCGCGCCGCCGGGCTGTGGGAGTACCCGCTGGGCGAGATGGTGATGGAGCGCGGCACGACGAAGGCGATGAAGACGGCCGGCGAGCACCTGGTCGTCGGGCACGCCGGGCTCGACGCGATGTGCCGAGAGATCTCCCCCGAGCTGGGTATCACGCTGCCCAACCGGGCCTCCCCGCAGCAGGAGAACTTCGTGACGACGGTGGACGCGAAGAGCGGCAGGGAGTTCGACTCGTCGGCGGTCAACATCATGCGGGTGACCCACGGCCAGATCTTCCCGGCCATCGCCAAGATCCGCGCCAGCACCAAGAACACGCTCGTGCGGCAGCTCGCCGACCTGGCCAACGACACCGTCCTGGACCACATCACGGTGCTGGAGAAGACCGGGCTGGTCGAGTACGACCAGGTCACCTTCCAGCAGACCGGTCCGGCGAAGCTGCCCCGGGAGAGGGTCACCCCGCCTCCGCCGCAGCCGGGAGAGCGGGTGCTGGTGCTCAAGCCGCGCCCCGACCTGAACGTGAACACCGCCTCCCCGACGCCCACTCCGTCCCCGGCGGCGCCCTGAGTCGCGGGAGTCCTCCGAGTTCTGGGAGTCCTGGGAGTATCCGAGTCCCGGAGTCCCGGAGTCCCGGGAGTCCCGGGAGTCCCGTGCCCGTCAGGCGTCGCGGGTCGGGGTGAGGTCCGCCGCTGAGCCCGGAGGGTGCGGCTGGGCGTCGCCGGGGGCCGCGTCCGCGGGCTCCCCGCCCGCCTCGCTGAACACGGTGAGCGCCTCGATCAGGGCGGCCCGCTGGCCGGGGGCGAGCCGCTCGACGATCGCCGCGACCTCGGCGCGGCGCCGCGCGACGACGCGCTCGACGGTGCGCCCGCCTTCCTCGGTGAGGGTGAGGAGGGTCTCACGCCGGTTGCCGGGGTTGGTCTGCCGGTCGGCGAGCCCGGCCGCGATCAGCCGGTCGACCATGCGCATCGCCGTCGACGGGGCGACCTGGAGGTGGTCGGCGAGGTCGACCAGCTTGGTGGCGCCTCTGGTGGAGAGCACCATCAGCATCCGGAACTGGGGCAGCGTCACCCGCTCCTCCACCCCCGCGAGCGACCGCGCGGAGACCGCAACCAGCAGTCGCGACGCGTCCAGCACGGCCCTGGTGACCGCGTCGACGTCTTCCAGGCCCCCGACGGGCTTCTCACGCTCCGGCATGTGTCCTTTCTACCGCGCCGAAGCCGCCGCTCACTCATGTGTTCGCGGCAAGGGCACCACGATCACGGCCCGGTCACGACCGGTGGCTACGGGAACGGGCCGACGCCCCCGCGCGTTCAGCGGGTTGGCGGCCGACGGAGACCGCCGGCCATGACCATCCGGCGCCGGAGGGAGCGACACCGGCACGGTGCCGCGGCACGGGACGGCTCGGTTCAGGAGGCACACCGGCCGTCGGCGGGCTCCCGCGCCCTCCCGCCCGCGCCCGTCCGGGGCCGAACGAGAGAGGGAGAGCGGGACCATGACCGCTTCCGGACCGGGCGGCGGCGCCACACCGGGCGAGCCGGACGGTACGCCGTCCGTGCCGGAGTACGTCTGGCGGCTGTTCCTGGAGGACGACGAGCGCGCCATCCGCGCCTCCGCCCCCAGGGAGCCCGCCACACGGGACCGGACCCCCGGCCGGCGTCCGGATCCGTCGGCCGGCCCGGAACGGCCGGTGGGCCCCGAGTCGCGGGGAGCTGCCGAGTCGCCGGGAGGCCGTGAGCCGCGGGGAGGCCCGCAGCCGGGAGACGTCCAGGCGTCGCAGGAAGGCCCGCAGCCGCCGTCGGCCGTTCCGGGCCGGGACGCGGGCCCGGACACGAGCCGGGACGCGGGCCCGGACACAGGCCGGGACACGGGCCCGGACGCTCGCCCCTGGCCCTCCGCCCGCCCCGGACGCTCCACCCGCCCCGGGCCCTCCGGCCACCCCTCCGACACGGTCGGCGAGGCGTGGCGCCCGGAGGATCCGTGGCGCGGCCCGGCCTGGCGCGAGCTGGACGGCCGCGCCCGGCTGCGGCGGGCGGGCCGGGTGCTCGGCACGGCCGCCGCGGTCGCCCTCGCCCTCGCCGCCTGGTCACACCTGTCCACCGGCCCGGTCGCCCCGGGCACCGCACCGGCCGAAACGATCGGGCAGCACCGGGAGGAGAGTCCGGCCCTGCCCACGCCGGACTCCCGCGCGGGTTCTCTCACACCGACGGAGTCCACCGCCGCGGGCGCCGCGGTCTTCGAACCCGCGCCGTCCGCGATACCCCGGGCGTCCGACTCCCCTTGGACAGTCGACTGAACGTCTGTTTAGTATGCTGTACATGCGTTCAATCCCGGAGGACCGGACCACCCGCGCCCTCATCCGCGACGAGGCCCTCGGCCTGTTCGCCGCCCACGGCCCGGACTCGGTGACCGTGCGGCGGATCGCGACGGCGGCCGGTGTGTCGCCCGGACTCGTCATGCATCACTTCGGCTCCAAGGACGGACTGCGCCAGGAGGTCGACCAGTACGTCGTGGCGGTCTTCGAGGCCATGTTCGACGAGCTGACCGGCGAGGACGGCGCGGAGGTGTTCGACGCAGGCGCCGGAGCGGCGTCCTTGAGTGCGGCGTTCGCCCGCCACCTCCCGGTCGGCTCGCCCCTGCCCGGGTACCTGCGCCGCCTGCTGCTCGGCGACACGGACGCCGGACGGCTGCTGTTCGGCCGTCTCTACGAGGTGAGCCGCGCCGCCCTGGACGGGCTGGCGGCGGCCGGACTGGTCGCACCGGGCCGTGACCCGGCGGCCCGCGCGGCCATGCTGCTCGCCAACGACCTGGCCGTGTTCCTGCTGCGCGACCGCATCGGCGAGGTGCTGGGCACCGACCCGATGTCCGCCGACGGCATCGCCCGCTGGGCCCCCGAGGTGCTCAGCATCTACGCGGGCGGGTTGAACGCAGCGCCTCCCCCGGAGGCGCCCCCCGGGGCGTAGCAGGCCCGGAAGTCCGAAAGCGCCGGAAAACCCAGGAAGGCCACGGTGACCGCACATGCCGACCGAACCCGCACCCGAGCCGCCCGAACCGCCCATGCCGTCCGCACCCGAACCGCCCGTCTCCGCCGCCGTACTCAGCGCCCGTGACCTGCACAAGTCGTACGGCGCGAACCACGTCCTGCGCGGCGCCGGCCTCACCGTCGCCGCCGGGCAGCTGGTCGCCGTCGTCGGCGAGAACGGCGCCGGGAAGTCCACCCTGCTCAAGGCACTGGCCGGCACCCTGGCGCTGGACCGCGGCGAGGTCACCCTGTCCGGGACGCTCGGCTACTGCCCCCAGGAGCCGGTGCTGAGCGGCAGCCTGACCGTCGGGCAGCACCTGCGCTACTTCGCCGCCGCGCACCGCCTGCCCGGCCTGGAGCGCGCCCGGGAACTCGTCCACGCCCTGGGCTACGAGCGCTACGAGCGGACTCCCGCGGACGAGCTCTCGGGCGGGACCCGGCAGAAGCTGAACCTCACCCTGGCCCTGCTGCACGACCCCGATGTGCTGCTCCTCGACGAGCCGTACCAGGGCTTCGACTGGGAGACGTACCTGCGCTTCTGGGACCTGGTCGAGGATCTGCGCACCCGCGGCAAGGCCGTCGTGGTGATCACTCATCTCGTCTTCGAACAGGACCGTTTCGACCTGCTGGCCGACCTGGCCGGCGGCCGCCTCACCGCGCGCGCGGCGGCCGGAGAGGAGCACCGTCGTGTCGACGCCTGACCCGGCCGCCGGCCCGGGGCCGCTGTACGGGCAGTTCCCCACCGCCCTGCGCTTCTCGGTGCGCGACCAGACCCGCAACCGGCTCGCCGGGCTGCTGCTCCTGGTGTTCGTGCCCGTCTGGTACCTGGTGATGGACGCGATGGCCGCCGGCGAGGCACTGGACTTCAAGCTGTACTCCACCGGTGAGATGCTGCACGTCGACGGCGGGCACCTCACGCTGATCTCGGCGGGACTGAACTCGGTGACGATGATCGCCGGGTTCGTCGTCTTCGACGCCGTGCGCAAGGCGCTCGCGTTCGACCGGCGGCTCGTGTTCGCCGGGTACCGGCAGTCCACCCTCGTCGGCGCCAAGATCCTCGCCGTCTCCGCGGTGGCCACCGGCATCGCGCTCTACACCGCGCTGGCGGTGCTGTTCTTCTGGCGGCCGGCGGCGGGTGCCTGGTTCGGCGTACTCGCCGGGTTCACCGTCATCGCGCTCGCCTACGGCGCCTTCGGGCTGCTTCTCGGGGTGCTGGTCAAGCGGGACCTGGAGGGCTTCTTCCTGATCATCATGGGCGGGTTGATGGACACGTTCCTGCAGAACCCGCTGGGCAACCCGCTCGCCAACGAGCCGATCCTGCAGTGGTTCCCGTCCTTCGGGCCCATGCAGTTCGCGGCCGGCGGCGCGTTCGCGGACACCGCCCTGTGGGGGCACCTCGGTCTGGGACTGGCCTGGGCGGCCGGATTCAGCGCGGTGGGGCTGGGCATCTTCAGGTTCCGTACGCGCGACCGCACCCGCTGAGCGGAGTGAGCGCGCTCGTCAGGCGCTGCGTCTGCGAGAGGCCGTCTTCTTGGCGGCGCTTTCGGACGCGCTCTTGGCGGCGCTCTTGGACGCGCTCCTGGCGCCGCTCTTGGACGCGCTCTTGGCCGCGGGCTTCTTGGCGGTGCTCTTGGCCGCCGTCTTCTTCGCGGCCCCGGCGGACTTCGTCGCCGACTTCCCGGGCGCCGCCTTCTTCGCGGCCGTCTTCTTCGCGGCCGTGGACGTCGACTTCTTGCCGCCGGTCTCCTTGGGGGTCCGCCGGGACGAGGCCTTGCGCTGCGGCAGGGACCGGACCTCGGCCTCCTCGGCGGGCCCGGCGTCCTCGCCGTCCCGGGACTCCCGGGCCGCCCGCACGCTGCTCTCCAGCGCGGCCATCAGGTCAAGCACCTTCCCGGGCGCCGCTTCCTCGCGGGTCTCCGGGGGCGCCGCACCGGCGGCCTTGGCGGCGATGACCTCCTCGATGGCCTCCTTGTACTCGTCGTGCAGGTCGTCCAGGTCGATCTCGCCGAGGGTGTCCATGAGGGCGTCCGCGAGGTCCAGCTCCTGCTCGCGCACGGTGACACCGGCGTCCGGGGCGACGCCCTCGGGGGCGCGCACCTCGTCCGGCCAGAGCAGCCCGTGCATCGCGATGGCGTCGCCGACGACCCGGAGCATGCCGAGCCGCTCCCGGCCGCGCAGCGCGAACTTGGCGATGGCGACCCGGTTGCTGCGCTTGAGCGCCTCGCGCAGCAGCGTGTACGGCTTGGCGGCGGGGGCGCCGCTCGCGGCGAGGTAGTACGCGGAGCCCATCTGGAGCGGGTCGATGCGCTCTTCGGGCACGAAGGCCACGATCTCGATCGTGCGGGCCGTCGGGATCGGCAGCTGGGACAGGTCCTCGTCGGTGATCGGGATCATCGAGCCGTCGGCGTCCTCGTAGGCCTTGCCGATCTCGGCCTGGGTGACCTCGCGGTCCTCCAGTTCGCACACCTTGCGGTAGCGGATCCGGCCGCCGTCCTCCGTGTGGATCTGGCGGAAGGAGACCGCGTGGTTCTCGGTCGCGTTCACCAGCTTGATCGGGATGCTGACCAGGCCGAAGGAGATGGCGCCGTTCCAGATGGAGCGCACGTGCAGCACCTTTCCTGTCGGGCGGCTACCGGACGACCGTCGGGCGGTTTGTCCGCGTTTCGTGAGATTCTCATGGTATGGCGCCTATCACTGAGGTGGAGGGGCGGCGGGTGGCCCTCAGCAACCTGGACAAGGTGCTGTATCCCGGGACCGGCTTCACCAAGGGCGAGCTGCTGCACTACTACGCGACGACCGCGGAGGTGCTGCTGCCGCATCTGCGGGACCGCGCGGTGTCCTTCCTGCGGTACCCGGACGGCCCGGACGGCCAGGTGTTCTTCACCAAGAACGTGCCGCCGGGTACGCCCGACTGGGTCACCACGGCCGAGGTGCCCCGCTCCGAGGGCCCGGCCCGGATGGTGCTGGTGCAGGACCTGGCGAGCCTGATGTGGGCGGCGAACCTGGTGACCGAGTTCCACACCCATCAGTGGACCGCGGACGATCCCGGCGAGGCCGACCGGCTGGTGTTCGACCTCGATCCCGGGCCGCCCGCGACCGTGGTGCAGTGCTGCGAGGTCGCCATGTGGCTGCGGGAGCGGCTGGCGGCGGACGGGATCGAGGCGTACGCCAAGACGTCCGGGGCCAAGGGGCTGCATCTGCTGGCGGGGGTGCGGGGCGCGCCGTCGGAGCGGGTGTCGGAGTACGCGAAGGCGCTGGCGGTGGAGGCGGAGCGGGCACTGCCGAAGCTGGTGGTGCACCGGATGACGCGCAGCCTGCGACCGGGGAAGGTGTTCGTGGACTGGAGCCAGAACGCCGCGCGCAAGACCACGGCCGCTCCGTACACCGTGCGGGCCCGTCCCGTGCCGGCGGTGTCCACCCCGGTGACGTGGGGCGAGGTGGCGGGGTGCGGGCGGGCGGAGCAGTTCGTGTTCCGGGCGCCGGACGTCGGGCCGCGGGTGCGGGACCACGGCGACCTGCTGGCGCCGCTGCTGGACCGGCGGCGGGCGACGGCACTGCCCTGACAGGCGGCGGCCCGCGACGCGCGGCGGCCCCCGTGTCCGCCTGCCGCCGCCGCGTGCCCTCGGACGCGCTGCCAGATGGCGCGGTCCCGGGCCATGGCGTGCGGTGTCTCCACCTCCGCCGGTCTGAGCATCCGGCCCGGGCGGGGCGGGTCCGGCAGCTCGCGGTCCGTGAGGACGCGCACGGAGCGGGGCGGGGCGGCGACGGTCACGTGGCCGGCCGGGGGCCGGCGAGGCGCTGGACCCGGGCCGCAAGGTCGTCGTCCGCCGCCGCCACGGGTACCACCGGCCCGGTCTCGTCGTCGGGCACACGCTGATGCGGCGGGGGCAGCCGCGCCGGGGACCCGGTCCTGCCGGTCCGGGCCCGGCGCTCGCCGTGACGGCCCCACGACGACCTGTTCCTGCCGTACCTGCGGCCCGACCCGGCCACCGAGGAGGCCGGAGGGGCCGGCCGAGTGGCCCGGCGGGCCCGCGCGCACGCAAAATGGCCTTCCGTACGAAGATGCGTACGGCGCCGCCCGCAGCCGTGCGGGACCGCCGACGTCGGTCACCGAACCCCAGGAGTGCAGTGCTCCCGAGCCGCCGCGGGCGCCCCGCCCGCGTCCCCGCCGCCCTCGTGCTGCTCCTGGCGACCGCGGTGGCCGGTGCGCTGTCCGGCTGTGGAGACACCGGCGGACTGCGCGGTGCGGGGTCGACGCCGGCCGCGCGCGACCCGGCCCGGCTCTGGCCCGGTCTGGCGCCGGCGTCGAGTCCGGCCTACGACATCGGCGAGGTGGAGCACGCGCCGGTCAAGGGCGTCGCCGTACCCGGCGGCGACATCCGCGGGGCGGACCCGGTGGCCGCGGTACGGGCCGAGATCGCCGCGCATCCGGGCGACTACGCCGACGCCGGGGCGCGGTACCACCAGACCTCCCTGCGGATGGCGGACTGCGGCACGGACGGGACCGTCGACGAGCGCGGCGGCTGCCCGGTGCTGCGGCCGTACTTCCGCGACCTGACCGGTGACGGGCGCCCCGAGATGACCCTGGGTTTCCGGCTGCTGCCGGACAAGCTGACCGCCGTGCGCGTCTACACCGTCGAGAAGGACCGGCTGGTGCGCGTCATGTCCTACGACGACGCCGTGAGCGCGGTCGAGCTGGCCGGGCGGACGGTGATCGTCCGCTCGCCCTCGGAGGTCGCCGGCTACGAGTACCGCCTCCAGTGGACCTGGGACGCCGACCAGCGGGCCATGCTGCTGACCAGCGACGAGATGCTGCGCACCGCCGACGGCGAACAGCACACGAAGCGTCCCTCCGCGGCGACCGGGACGGCGTCGCCCTCGCCCTCGGCGGCACCGTCCGCGTCGTCCTCGGCGAGCGCCCGGTGAGGCTCGCCCTCCCGCGGTGGGCCGGACCGCTCGCCGTGAAGGCGGCCGTCTTCATCACCGTGATGTGCTGCGCGCTGGCCGCGCTGCTCGGTGTCCTGGTCCACGTCTCGGTGACCAACCAGACCGTGGGCCAGGCGCGTGACGTCGCCCTGTCGCGGCTGCGGGAGGCGACGGAGTCCTACGAGGCGGGGGACCCGCTGCGGCGTGGTGCCGGCGTCGATCCGCCGGGGCTGCCGCCGCGGCTGCGGGCGCTGGCCCGCTCGGGCCGGCGCGGCACGATGGTCGCCGAGCACGAGGGGCGCCCCACGATGTGGGCGGCGGGTCCCGCCGACGGCGGCCGGGCGCTGGCGGTGCGGGTCGACCACTCCCAGGGCAAGCGCACCATCGACGGTCTGGACGGTGCGATCGTGTGGTCGTCGGCGCTGGCGATCGGGGCGACTCTGCTGGTCGGCCTGTTCGCGGTGACGCGGGTGACGCGCCGGCTGCGCGCGACGGCGCGGGTGGCGCGCCGGATCAGCGCGGGCGACCTCGACGCGCGGGTCGACGATCCGCGGACTCGGCATCCGACGCGTCCGCAGGACGAGGTGGCGTCGGTCGCTTCCGCTCTGGACTCCATGGCCGCGTCGCTCCAGGGCAAGCTGCTCGCCGAGCAGCGGTTCACCGCGGACGTGGCCCACGAGTTGCGCACCCCGCTCACCGGTCTGCACGCGGCGGCCGAGCTGCTGTCGCCGGGTCGCCCCACCGAGCTGGTGCGGGACCGGGTGGCGGCGCTGCGCACCCTCACCGAGGACCTGCTGGAGATCTCCCGGCTGGAGAGCGGGCGGGAGCGGCTGGAGACGGAGCCGGAGGAGCTGGGCACGCTGGCCCGGCGGGTCGTGCGGGGCTCGGGCGCCGACACGCGCGTGGACGTCGTACGGGACGCGTGGGTGGAGACCGACAGGCGGCGTCTGGAGCGGGTGCTGGGCAACCTGGTCGCCAACGCGCACCGGCACGGGCGGGCGCCGGTGGTGCTGACCGTGGACGGCGCGGTGATCACCGTACGGGACCACGGGGACGGTTATCCGCCGTACCTTCTCGCGCACGGGCCGCAGCGCTTTCGCACCGAGGGCGGGACGAAGGGGCACGGGCTCGGGCTGACGATCGCCCTGGGGCAGGCGGAGGTGCTCGGGGCGCGGCTGGAGTTCACCAACCCGCCGGACGGCGGGGCGTTGGCGAGGCTGACGCTGCCTCAGCGGCCCTGACCCTGCCCTGCCCTGCCCTGCCCTGCCCTGCCCTGCCCTGCCCTGCCCTGCCCTGCCCCGGCACAGTTTCCGTCCTGGTCTCCTCCTAGCCCCGCCCGGCCGCGCGGTCCTCCCCGATGGCTCAGTGTGACGGGCGGCCCGTACGGGGCACTCCTAATGTGGCGGTCAGTCAGCTGAAGACCCGTTCGCTCCCGGGAGGTACGCCCATGCCCCTACTGTCCGCACCGGCCTCGCGCTCACCCCTGGTCCGCGGCCTCGCCACCGCCCTCGCGGCCGGCGCGCTCGTCACCGCCGCCGCCGTCACACCCGCCGCGGCGTCCGACGGGTGGGGCGGCGGCCCGGACTCCGCGTCCGCCGGCGTCGCCGGCGCGGGAAACAACGGAGGAGACGGCGGCGGCGACTGGGGCGGGAACGACGGCCGCCGGGAGCAGGGCCGCTACCGGGGCGTCGTGACGGCCGACCGGCTCGCCCTGCGCACCTCGCCGACCCGCGGCGGCGAGGTCATCCGGTACGCCCACCGGGGCGAGACCGTCCGCATCCACTGCAAGACCCCCGGCGGCAGGGTGCGGGGCAACCCCCTCTGGTACCTCCTCACGGACGGCACCTGGGCCTGGGGTGCGGCCCGCTACATCGACAACATCGGACCCGCGCCGCGCTGGTGCTGATCCGGACCGCGCGCGCACCACATCATTTGGGTAAGTTCCGGACATGACGAATGCCGGAACCGGAACCGGGATCACCGTGGCACAGGCGGACGCACCCACCCCCGTCGCCCGGCTCCCCCGGCGCCGGGGCATCGAACTCGCTCTCATCCTCATGGCCGTCCTGCTGTCGGTCTTCGGCTACTGCAACGTCGGCCTCGCCCAGCACGGCACCCTCCCGCCCGACGCCGCCGGCTACGGCGCCGGGCTGGGTGTGCTCGCGCTCCTGGCCCATCTGGCGGTGCGGCTGCGCGCCCCCTGGGCGGACCCGCTCCCGCTGCCCATCGGGGTACTGCTCAACGGGCTCGGCCTGGTCCTGATCTACCGGCTGGACCTGGAGACGCCGGGAGACCGGGCGGCCCCCGCCCAGCTGGTGTGGTCGACGCTGGGTGTCGCGCTGTTCATCGTGGTCGTCCTGCTCCTGCGCGACCACCGCGTCCTCCAGCGCTACGCCTACGTGTGCGTCGCCGCCGCGCTCGCCCTGCTCACCGTGCCGATCTTCTTCCCGGCGGTGAACGGCGCGCGCATCTGGATCCGGATCGAGGGCTTTTCCATCCAGCCCGGCGAGTTCGCGAAGGTGCTGCTCGCGGTGTTCTTCGCCGCCTATCTGGCGGCCAACCGCAGCGCGCTGGCGTACGCGGGGCGCCGTGTGTGGCGCATGCAGCTGCCCACCGGACGCGTCCTCGGCCCGATTCTCGCCGTGTGGCTGGTCAGCGTCGGTGTCCTCGTCCTAGAGCGCGACCTGGGCACCTCGCTGCTGCTCTTCGGCCTGTTCGTGATCCTCCTCTACGTCGCCACCGGCCGCACCGGCTGGATCGCCGTCGGCCTGCTGCTGGCCTCGCTGGGCGCGGTCGCGGTGGGCTGGCTGGAGCCGCACGTGCACAGCAGGGTGGAGGACTGGCTGCACCCCTTCGCGTCCATCGAGGCGGGCGACGGGCCCAACCAGCTGGCCCAGTCCCTCTTCGCGTTCGCGGCGGGCGGGGTGACCGGCACGGGTCTCGGCCTCGGGCACTCGATCCTGATCGGCTTCGCCGTCAAGTCGGACTTCATCCTGGCGACGGCCGGGGAGGAGCTTGGCTTCCTCGGACTGAGCGCCGTCTTCCTGCTGTACGGGCTGCTGGTGGAGCGCGGCTACCGGGCGGGGCTCGCCGCCCGCGACCCCTTCGGCCGGCTGCTCGCGGTCGGCCTTTCCTCGATCGTGGCGCTCCAGGTCTTCGTCATCGCGGGCGGGGTGACCGGGCTGATCCCGCTGACCGGCATGGCGATGCCCTTCCTGGCCCAGGGCGGCTCCTCGGTCGTCACCAACTGGGCGATCGTGGCGCTGCTGATCCGGGTGAGCCACGCCGCCCGCAGCCAGGCCGACGGGCGGGCGGCGCCGTGAGCGGGGAGGTGCCGCAGTGACCCGGCACATCCGGCACGCGGCCGTCTTCTGTGCCCTGCTGCTGGTCGCCCTGGTGGTCAACGCGGCCCGGGTGCAGATCGTCCAGGCCCCCGAGTACGACGACAACCCGGCCAACCGCCGCCCCGACATCGCCCGCTACCAGCAGCCGCGCGGCGACATCCTGGTCGGCGGCAAGGCGGTCACCGGGTCCCGGGACACCGGCGAACACCTGCGCTACGAACGGACCTACGCGGACGGGCCGATGTACGCGCCGATCACCGGCTTCGCCTCGCAGTCCTACGGGACGACACTGCTGGAGCACGCCGAGGACGGCCTGCTGTCCGGCGCCGACCCGATGCTCGCGCCGCTGCCGCTGTGGAACGACGTGACGGGGGCCCACAACCCGGGCGGCGACGTCGTGACGACGATCGACGGGGCCGCGCAGCGGGCGGCCTTCGAGGGGCTCGGCGGGCGCAAGGGCGCGGTGGCCGCGGTCGAACCGGCCACGGGCCGGATCCTGGCGCTGGTCTCCGCCCCCTCCTACGACCCCCAGTCGCTCTCCGGGAACAGCGCGGCCGCCACCCGGACCTGGGCCCGGCTGAACGGCGACCCGGACAAGCCGATGCTCAACCGGGCGGCGCGCCGGACCTATCCGCCGGGTTCCACCTTCAAGGTGGTCACCGCGGCGGCGGCGCTGGACGCGGGCGTGGTCCGCGACCTGGACGCGCCGACCCGCTCCCCCGACCCGTACACCCTGCCGGGGACGCGGACCAAGCTGACGAACGAGGCCGACGGGTGCCGGAACGCCTCGTTGCGGGAGGCCTTCGAGTGGTCGTGCAACACGGTGTTCGCCAAGCTCGGCGTGGACGTGGGCGTGCGCGACATGGCGGCGACGGCGGAGGCCTTCGGCTTCAACGACGACGGCCTGCGCGTTCCGTTCGCCGTCGCGCGGAGCACCTTCGACACCTCGGTGGACCGGGCACAGCTCGGGCTGTCGTCGATCGGTCAGTACAACACGCGGGCGACTCCCCTGCAGATGGCGATGGTGGCGGCGGCGGTGGCCGACGGCGGCCAGGTGCGCTCCCCGTACCTGGTGGAACGGACGCTGCGGGCGGGCGGCAGCCTGGTGGCGACCGCCGGGTCGCGGTCCTCCCGGGAGGCGATGCGCCCCGCCACGGCCAGGCGGCTCAAGGAGCTGATGACCGGCGTGGTGGAGAACGGCACCGGCGCGAAGGCGGCGATTCCGGGCGCCACCGTCGGCGGCAAGACCGGCACCGCCCAGCACGGCGTCGGCAACTCGGGCACGCCCTACGCCTGGTTCGTCTCGTGGGCGCGGGCCGACGGGGACATGGAACCGAAGGTCGCGGTCGCGGTGGTGGTCGAGGGCACGGCCGCGGACCGCGAGGGCATCAGCGGGGGCGGGCTGGCGGCACCGATCGCACGGGCGGTGATGGAGGCGGTGCTCGCTGGATGAGACGAGGGTACCGGCACCCCAGGCGCCCGACCTAACGTTCGGTACATGACTGACGTTCGGTACATGACTGCTGCCGCGCACGAACTCGCCCAGGTCAACATCGCCCGCCTCAAGGCACCCTTGGACTCCCCGCAGTTGAAGGACTTCGTGGACGCGCTCGACCCGGTGAACGCGACCGCCGACGCGGCGGAGGGCTTCGTGTGGCGACTGCGGAGCGAGGGCGGGGACGCGACCGACATCCCCGTCTTCGGCGACTCCCGGCTGATCGTCAACCTCACGGTGTGGCGGGACGCGAACGCGCTGACGACGTTCATGTACCAGGGACGGCACCGAGAGATGCTGGCGCGGCGGCGCGAGTGGTTCGAGCGGCCGGCAGAGGCGGTCACGGCGCTGTGGTGGGTGCCGGCGGGCCATCGCCCGACGGTCGCGGAGGCGGAGTCCCGGCTGCTCCACCTGCGCACCCACGGCCCCACCCGGTACGCCTTCACCCTGCGGACGCCCTACCCGGCCGGGGCGTCGGCACCCGTTCCGGGCGAGGTTGCGGAGGGACTGGGCCGCTCGGTCCAGTGAGCCGGCCACCACCCGCGTCTTTACTCGCGGTCAACAAGTTCCACGCAGGGGATTGACGAGCTTGCTGACAGGCAGTCTCATAAGACGGGTGAGTGACCGTGGGTAACACGATCCGTTCGACGAGGTGGGACAGCCATGACGACCCTGACGGAAGCCGACGCGCTCGAGGGCCTGCGCGACGCGCTCGGCCTGCTCAAGGACCGGGAGCAGGTGGCCGAACGGCTGCTCGACTCGTCCGCCAAGCACTCCTTCGACCCGGACAAGGAGCTGGACTGGGACGCGCCGTTCGAGGACGGCAAGTGGTTCTGGCCGCCGGAGCTGGTGTCGCTGTACGACACGCCGATGTGGAAGCGGATGAGCGAGGAGCAGCGCATCGCGCTCTCGCAGCACGAGGCCGCCGCGCTCGCGTCGCTCGGCATCTGGTTCGAACTGATCCTCATGCAGCTGCTGGTGCGGCACATCTACGACAAGGCGGCGACGAGCGCCCATGTGCGGTACGCGCTGACCGAGATCGAGGACGAGTGCCGGCACTCGAAGATGTTCGCCCGGCTGATATCGCGCGGTGAGACCCCGTGGTACCCGGTGAGCCCGGTGCACCAGCACCTCGGCCGCCTCTTCAAGACGATCTCCACCACGCCCGGCTCCTTCACCGCCACGCTGCTCGGCGAGGAGGTCCTGGACTGGATGCAGCGGCTGACCTTCCCCGACGAGCGGGTCCAGCCGCTGATCCGGGGCGTCACGCGCATCCACGTCGTGGAGGAGGCCCGCCACGTCCGGTACGCCCGTGAGGAGCTGCGCCGCCAGATGGTGACGGCCCCGAAGTGGTCGCAGGAGTTCACCCGGATCACCTCCGGCGAGTTCGCCCGCGTCTTCTCCAACGCCTTCGTCAACCCCGAGGTCTACCCGAACGTCGGTCTCGACAAGCGCGAGGCCCTGGCCCAGGTCAAGGCCAGCGGCCACCGCAGGGAGATCATGCAGACCGGCGCGAAGCGCCTGACCGACTTCCTGGACGACATCGGGGTGCTGCGGGGCGCCGGGCGGAGGCTGTGGAGGGCGTCGGGGCTGCTGGCCTGACACCCCCGTCCGCAACCGCGACGCCCGACCGTCACGCGGCCGGACCGCGGATCGAACACGGCCCGGACGACATCGGGGTACCGCGAGGCCCCGGGCGGCGTCCGCGGAGGGCGTCGGGGCCGTCGGCGTGGTCCCGCCGGTCCGGCCCGCTGACGTGGGTGGGCGCGGGGGTGTGCGGGTTACGCTGCGCTTCATGACCCCGCAGGCCCCCACTCCCGCCTACCGAAGGCTCAGTGTCGAGGAGCGCCGCGTCCAGTTGCTCGACGCGGCGCTCGCCCTCTTCGCGCACCGGCCGCCGGAGGAGGTCTCCCTGGACGACGTGGCCGAGCAGGCGGGGGTCTCACGGCCCCTGGTGTACCGGTACTTCCCCGGCGGCAAGCAGCAACTGTACGAGGCGGCGATGAGGTCCGCCGCCGACGAGCTGCGGCTGTGCTTCGACGAGCCCCGCGAGGGACCGCTGCTGGCCCGGCTGTCGCGGGCCCTGGACCGCTATCTCACCTTCGTCGACGAGCACGACACCGGCTTCAGCGCCCTGCTGCGCGGCGGCAGCGTGGTCGAGACCTCGCAGACCTCGGGCATCGTGGACGGCGTGCGCCGGGCCGCCGCGGACCACATCATGCGCCACCTCGACGTCAGCGAGCCCGGCCCCCGGCTGCGGATGACCGTCCGGATGTGGATCACGGCGGTGGAGGCGGCCTCGCTGATCTGGCTGGACGAGGACAAGCAGCCGCCCGTCGACGAACTGCGGGACTGGCTCGTGGAGCAGTTCCTCGCCCTGCTGACGGTCACCGGCCGCCGCGACCCGCAGACCTCGGCGCTGGTCGAGGCGCTGGCGGCGGACATCTGACACCGGTGCGCGGATCGCTGACACTGGTGCGGTGAAGAGCGAAGACACCCCCTTCGAGGGCGGCCCCATGGACGGGCGGGTGCTGCCCGTCCTGGCCGGGATGACCGGGCACCCGCCGAAGACGTACCGCATCCCGGTACCGGACCCGGCCGGCGGCCCGCCCACCGTGCTCGTCTACCGGCGCGTGCCCCGGGACTCCCGCGGCGGGCTGCGGTTCGCCCGGTGGAAGTACACGTACGACCCCGAGGGCCGGAAGGGTTCGGGCCGGAAGTGGCCCTGGTCGAAACCGGAGACCGGACCGGAGACCGGGCCGGAGACCGGACCGGCAACCGGGCCGGCAACCGGGCCGGCAACCGGGCCGGCAACCGGGCCGAACGCCGGACCGGGCACCGATCCAGACGCCACGCCGGACGGCAAGCCGGACGACGCCCACGGGTGACCCGGTTGCGCCGAACCGCGCACACTCGGCGCGCGAAGCCCCCGAAGGCGCCACATGCTCACCGTGCGGAGCGGACCCGCCGCCCCGCATCGGAGGTGATGGTGTGTCAGGAAGGCTTCTGCGTCTGGTGTGTACGGCGGCGCTCGCGGCCGGGATCGTCCTCGCACCCGTGCCCGCCGCGGCCGAACCCGGGCCCGGCGGGAGCGGGGCGGACGGCGGCGACCGCTCCGTGGCCGAGCTGCTGACGGATCTTCAGCGGCTGTACCGGGAGGCGGAGAAGGCCACCGAGACCTACAACGGCACCGAGGAGCGGCTCAGGCGGCAGCGGGCCGAGGTGCGGCGGCTGGACGCCGAGCTGGCCAGGACCCGGCTGTCCCTGCACGACAGCCGTGGTGCGGCCGGGCGGCTGGCCCGGCAGCAGTACCAGAGCAGCAGCGGCCTCTCCCCCTATCTGCGGCTGCTGCTGGCCCGCGACCCGCAGCACGCGCTCGACCAGGGGCACGTGATCGGCCGGCTGTCGCGGGAGCGGGCCGAGACGGTGGGACGCCTGACCGGCGACACGAGGAAGGCCGACGAGCTGGCCGGGCGGGCCCGCGCGGCGCTGGACGAACAGCTCGCCCTCGCCGAGCGCCAGGAGAAGGAACGGGACGGCGTGCGCGAACGGCTGCGCGCCGTCGAGGAACTCCTCGCCTCGCTCACCCCCGGGGAACTGGCCGCGCTGGCGGAGCTGGAGGAGAGCGGGGTCGCCGAGGAGCAGGAGCGGTTCCTCGCTTCCGGCGCGCTCGGCGACGACGGCAAGCCGTCCGCCGAGGGCGACCGGGCGGTGCGCTTCGCGGTGGAACAGGTCGGCAAGCCGTACGAGTGGGGCGCCGAGGGCCCGGGGTCGTACGACTGCTCGGGGCTGACCTCCGTGGCCTGGCAGCGGGCCGGGACGCCGATCCCTCGGACCAGCCAGGAGCAGTGGGCGCGGCTCGAGCACGTGCCGCTGGGCGAGCTGCGCCCCGGCGACCTGGTGGTGTACTTCCCCGAGGCCACCCACGTGGCGATGTACCTCGGGGACGGCATGGTCGTCCAGGCACCGCGCCCCGGTGCCGAGGTCGGGGTGTCCCCGATCGCCGCCAACCCGGTCCTGGGCGCCGTACGCCCCGACCCCGGCGGGGAGCCCGTGCGGCGGTACGTCCCGCCGAGGCTTCCCGAGGGTGCGACGGAGGGTTCAGACGCGGGGTACGCGGCCACCGGACCCGCCCGGTGAACGAGGCGCCGTCGACGGCACGGGCCGCAGCGGCGGTGCCCCGGCGCCTACGCGCCCGCGGCGCCCGAGACCTCCATCAGATAGCCCTCGGTCTTGGCCGGGTCGTAGAAGAAGTTCTCGAAGTCGGCCGGGTCGTTGAAGCCGTTGGCGAAGCGGTCGGCGACCGGCTGGAGCTGGCCGGCGGCGCCCAGCAGGTTCAGGATGTGCTCCGGCGGCGGGGCCAGCATGGCGTTGGTCCACTTGGTGACGTGCTGCGCCGTCTGCCAGTAGCGCTCGAAGGTCTGCCGCATCCAGGCCTCGTCGAACTCCTTCTCGCCCTGCTCCAGGATCGAGGCGAGGTAGGAGGCGGCGCACTTGGAGGCGGAGTTGGAGCCCTGGCCCGTGATCGGGTCGTTGGCGACGACCACGTCGGCCACGCCGAGCACCAGGCCGCCGCCCGGGAGGCGGCCGATCGGGTTGCGGACGGTGGGGGCGTAGCGGCCGGCCAGGGTGCCGCCGGCGTCGGTCAGTTCGACCTTGGTGGCCCGCGCGTACTCCCAGGGGAGGAACCGCTCCATGAGTTCCAGGGTCAGGGAGAGGTGCTCCGCCGGGTCCTTGACGTCCTTGAAGGCGTCGAGCGGGCCGCCGGGTATGCCCTCCCAGAAGAGGATGTCGGCGCGGCCCGAGGTGGTGAACGTGGGCATGATGAACATCTCGCCGACGCCGGGCACCAGGTTGCAGCGGACGGCCTCCGTCTCCGGGTGCTCGGGACGCGGGCCCATCCCGTGCACGTAGGCGACGGCGAGTGCCCGCTGCGGCTCGCTGTACGGGGAGCGGGAGGCGTCGCGGCCGAACATCTGGACCAGCTCGCCCTTGCCCGCCGAGACCAGGACGAGGTCGTAGGCGCGGGAGAAGTAGTCCAGGTCGCCGACGGCGGCGCCGTGGATGACCAGCTGGCCGCCGCGCTGGGCGAAGGTCTCCATCCAGCCGGCCATCTTCACCCGCTGGTCGACCGACTGCGCGAAGCCGTCGAGGTGCCCCAGCCAGTCGATCGCGCGCTGCGAGGGGCCCGGGTCGAAGGAGCCGGGGGCCGCCACGGACACGCCGAGTCCCTCGATCTTCGGGGCCTGGGACTCCCAGAAGTTCAGCTGGAGGTCGCGCTCGTGCTGGAGTGCCGTGTGGAACATGCACTGCGTCGACATGACCCGGCCGGTGCGGATCTCGTCCGCGGTCCGGTTGGACATCAGGGTGACCTCGTAGCCGTGCGACTGGAGGCCGAGGGCGAGCTGGAGACCGGACTGGCCGGCTCCGACGACGAGTATCTTCCGCATGCGGGGACGCTCCTAAGGGGGACTACTCGGGGGTTTCGTCGAGCGCGTGGCCCACGAGGGACAAGAGGGTCTCGATGGCCGAGATCCGACGGCGCGCATCCATGATCATTACAGGTATGTGCGCCGGGATCGTCAACGCCTCCCGCACGTCCTCCGCCTCGAACAGCTCGCTGCCGTCGAAGTGGTTGACCGCGACGACGTACGGCAGTCCGCAGCTCTCGAAGTAGTCCAGCGCCGGCCAGCAGTCCTTCAGGCGGCGGGTGTCGGCCAGAACGACGGCGCCGATCGCGCCGCGTACCAGGTCGTCCCACATGAACCAGAAGCGCTGCTGGCCCGGCGTGCCGAACAGGTAGAGCACCAGGTCGTCGTCGAGCGTGATGCGGCCGAAGTCCATGGCCACGGTGGTGGTGAGCTTGCCCGGGGTGTCGGTGAGGTCGTCGGTCTCCTCGCTCGCCTCGGTCATCAGCGCCTCGGTCTGCAGGGGCGTGATCTCCGAGACGGCGGTGACCAGCGTCGTCTTGCCGACACCGAAACCGCCCGCGACGACGATCTTCGTTGCGATCGGCGCACGGGTGGGGTCCGTCTGCCAGGGCTGCGCGGGCCCGTCGCTGTCGACGAGCGGGGGGACGCCGAACGCGGCGGCGTCAGAGACGGCGGAGTCCACTGAGCACCCTTTCGAGCAGAGCACGGTCCGGGCGGCCCGTGCCGTGGCCGGTCCCGGTGCCGTACACACGGATCTTTCCCTGGTCCGCCAGGTCGCTGAGGAGCACGCGGACCACGCCGAGCGGCATCTTCAGCAGCGCGGCGATCTCGGCCACCGTACGCATACGGCGGCACAGTTCGACGATGGCCCGCATCTCCGGCATCACGCGGGAGGTGAGCCCACCGTTCGTCAGTTCCTTGCGCTCCTCGGCGGCTTCGAGCGCGGCGGTGCCGGCGGTGGCACCGACGAACGTCTCGACGAGCAGGACGTGTCCGAAGCGCGTCCGGCCGCCGGTGAGCGAGTAGGGGCGTACGCGGGCCGGTTTGCGGTCCGCGCCGCGTACGGGGAGGTGTCCCCGGCCGTGTTTCCCGGGACTGCTGCTCATCGGGCGCTCCCCGTCGGCTCGGACTCCAGGGACTTCCGCAGCTCGCTGCGGAGTTCGGGGGTCAGGACGTGTCCGGCGCGGCCGACGAAAAGGGCCATGTGGTACGCGACGACGCTCATGTCGCAGTCGGCGGAACCGTGGACGCCGAGCAGCGAGCCGTCGCTGATCGACATCACGAACAGGCTGCCCTCGTCCATGGCGACCATCGTGTGCTTCACGGCGCCGAAGTCCATCAGCCGGGCGGCGCCGATGGTCAGGCTGCCCACGCCGGAGACGACGGTGGCGAGGTCGGCGGCGGAGCCGCGCGGGCCCGCGCGGGGGGTCTCGCGGACCTGCCGGGCCTCTTCGTTGCGCCCGGGGTCGGAGGACAGCAGCAGGAGCCCGTCGGAGGAGACCACCGCGACCGACTGGATGCCGGGCACCTCCTCGACGAGATTGGTCAGCAGCCAGTGGAGATTGCGGGCTTCACTGCTCAGTCCGAAGGTACTGGGCGCGGTCAACTGCTTGCCTCCTCGACAGTGCCCCCCGTGGCTTCTTCGGTGGTGCCGGCCGCGGTGGGCGGCGCCTCGTGCGGTTCCGTCCGGTCGGTGATCTCCGCCTCGACGTCGCGGCGGCCGGCCTCCGCCCCCCGGCGGAATCCTCCCAGGCGCCGGCGGAGCGCCTCGGCGTCGACGGAGCCCGGCGTGCGTGGGGGCGGCACCGCGGCGGGGGTGGTGAGCTTCGGGGTCCGCTTGGGCAGCCCCTTGCCGGTGACGGGTTCGTCCGGTTCGGCTCCGACCCGTTCGGGTTCGGCCGGTCCCGGTTCGGCCGGCGGGGCGGCCAGTCCGGGTTCGGCCGGTCCGTTTTCGGCCGGTCCTGGTTCGGCCGGTCGGACGGCCGGTCCCGGCTCGTCCGGTCCGTTTTCGGCCGGTTCGGCTTCGACCCGTTCGGGTTCCGCCGGTCGGACGGCCGGTCCCGGTCCGGCCGGTCCCGGTTCGGCCGGTCCCGGTTCGGCCGGTCCCGGTTCGGCCGGTACGGGTTCGGTGCCGGTCGGGTCCGCCGTCTCCGCCGTGTCCTGCGTACGCGCCGCGCCCTCGTCGGGCGTGCGGTCGTGGGCGTCGGGGCCGATGGCGTACGGACCGGGGGCGGGCCCGGGCCGGGGGGCGCGGGTCTCCGGCTCCGACCGGGGGGCGTGCGTGTCCGCCGCTGCCCGGGCCGGGGGCGCCTCGCCCGGACCGGCCGGGGGCGCCGGGTCGGTCCGGGCGTCCGGCGCCCGGACCGGCAGCAGGAGGGCCATGGTCGTGTCGTCGGGGAGATCGTGGCCGGGGGCGGCCCCGTCCCCGGGTGACGCCGCCTTTGGCGCGGGCTCCGGGTCGACCGCACCGGCCGGGGTCCCGTGCTCGTCCGGAGCGGAGTCGTGAGGGCGACCTGGGCCCGCCGGGCGGGTGGCGTCCGGGCTCGGGTCCTCGACACGGGCGGGTTCCGGGCTCAGAGCCTCGCGGCTGGGAACCTCGGAGATCGGCGTCTCCGGGCGGCCCGGGGTCTCCTGGTGCGCGGGCTCCGGCCCCGAGCTCTCCCGACTCACGGCCTCCTGGCCCACGGCCTCCGGGCTCACGGACTCCGGACCCGCGAACTCCGGACCCACGGCCTCCGGACCCACGGCCTCCGGATTCACGGCCTCCGAGCCCACGGACTCCGGGCTTGGGGCCCCGCGGCCCACGGCCTCACGGCTCGGGGTTTCGGGGCCCACGGCCTCACGGCTCGGGGTTTCGGGGCCCGCGGCCTGACGGCTCGGGGTCTCGGGGCCCGCGGCCTGACGGCTCGGGGTCTCGGGGCCCGCGGCCTGACGGCTCGGGGTCTCGGGGCCCGCGGCCTCACGGCTCGGGGTCTCGGGGCCCACGGGCCCCGGCTCCGTGGCCTCCGCCGCCGAGGCCGCGGGGGCCGTGTCCGCGTCCGCCCCGGCACGGCGTACGGCTTCCTCCGCCGAGGCGACCAGCGGGTCGGCGGCGGCCTCCGGACCCGGACCCGCTGCCCTTCCGGCGCCCTTCTCCGCCCGCCCGTGCAGGACGTTGGAGTTGGCCTCGGCGTCGGCACCGGGCAGGGAGAAGGAGCCGGTGCCGTCGGACGCGGGCACGTTCGGGGCCAGCGCGGCCGGCGGGGCCGCCGCGAGCAGAGGGCTCGGGAGCACGACGACGGCCGCGACCCCGCCCTGCTTCTGCTCCCGCAGCCGCACCCGCGCCCCGTGCCGGTGGGCGAGCCGGGCCACGACGTAGAGGCCGAGCCCGAGACCGTCCTCGCCCTCCTGGTCGTACGGCGCGTCCGGGTCGAAGTCGGTGAGGCGGGCGTTGAGCCGCTGGAGGCGTTCGGTGGCCATGCCGATGCCCTCGTCCTGGACGGAGAGCATCACCTCGCCGTTCTCGAGCAGCCAGCCGGAGACCTCGACGGGCAGGTCGGGCGGCGAGAAGGAGGTGGCGTTCTCCATCAGCTCGGCCAGCAGGTGGGAGAGGTCGTCGGCGGCGAATCCGGCCACGTGCGCGTGCGGCGGCAGCGCGGCGATGCGGACCCGCTCGTACCGCTCGATCTCGCTCACCGCGGCCCGGACCACGTCGACCAGCGGCACCGGTGAGGCACTGTGCTGGACGTGCTCGGTACCGGTGAGGACGAGGAGGTTCTCGCTGTGCCGGCGCATGACCGTGGCGAAGTGGTCGAGCTTGAACAGGGTGGCGAGGCGGTCCGGGTCCTGCTCGCGCTCCTCCAGGCTTTCGATGACGGCGAGTTGCCGCTCCACCAGGCCGAGGGTGCGCAGCGCGAGGTTGACGAAGGTGGAGCCGATGCTCTTGCGCACCACCTCAAGCTGGGCGGCGGACTCGGCGAGTTCGGCGCGCAGTTCCTCGCGGGTGTCGGCCATCTTCTGCCGCTGGCCGACGAGGTGCTTGCGGTCGGCCTCCAGGGTGTTGACCCGCTCGGCGAGCGTGACGGCGTGCGCGTGCAGGGCGTTGACGGAACGCACGACCTGCGCGAACTCGTCGTTTCGGCCGGTGAAGGCCACCGGCCCCTCGGCCGTCGGGTCCTCCGCGCCGGCCAGTCGGGCCGAGCCGCGGCGCAGCACCGACAGCGGGCGGGTGAGGGTGCGTGCCAGGGCGGTGGCGACACCGAGGGCGAGCAGGACCAGGGCGCCGAGAACGGCCACCCGGATCTCCAGCGCGGTGACGTCGTCGTCGCGCAGCTGCTCCAGCGCCTTGACACGCTTCTCGTACAGGGCCGACTCGGCGCCGCGCATCGCGTCGACGCGGGCGGAGAGCGCGGCGTCCAGCCTCTTGGTACTGGTGCCGAGGTCGCTGTCGGAGAGCGTCGGCTCGTCGGTGAGACCGGTGAGGTACTTCTCGGCGGAGTTGACCTCGGGTCCGGCGACGGTGGCGTCGAAGCTGCTCCGCGCCTCCTTGGGCGCGCCCTCGCGGAAGTCGGCGAGGGCGGCGTCGGAGCGCACCCGGGCCTGCTGGGCGGCGGCGGCGAGGGCGTCGCGCTGCTCGGCGTCGGCGTCCGAGGAGGTGGTCGTCTCGGTGGGCAGGCCGGTGAACGGGTCGATGACGGTCTGGGTGGTGCTCGGCACGTTCAGGGCCGCGAGCAGCAGACCGCGGGTGGCGGCGGCCTGCTGGACGGCGGTGTCCAGCTCGGCCAGGGCGTACGCGCCGGCGCCCGCGCGCGGCGGCATCTCCTCGCCCAGTTTCTCGGCCAGGGCGTGGAGTTCGGTGATCGCCTCCGAGTACGCCTGGTGGGCTTCGAGGGCGGTGCTCTTGCCGGTGAGCGCGGCCCGGCGCAGCGCCGCGACCGCGTCGAGGTCCTCGCGCAGGGAGGCGGGCGTGTCGGTGTCGGCGCGCAGCTCCTCCACCTGACGGTCGACGCGGGCGCTGCGCTGCTCGGAGGGCGCCTTGGACTCGGGGCGGCCGGCCGCGATGTACGGGGTGACCTCGTCGCGCTCGTCGGCGAGGGAGTGGGCGAGGGTCAGCGCGCCCTGGGTCTGCTCGGCGAGCGTCACCAGTGCCTGGGAGTCGTGCAGTTGCCCGGAGGCCGCCACGACCGACGGGGCTCCGGCCCCGGCGACGGCGGCCGCCACGACCGCGACGGCCCCGATGAGGCGGTTGCGTACGTGGGTGGGACGGCCCTTGCCGACGGGGGCCTCCGGCGGCGGAGGGGGGGAGGTGCCGGGGGTGCGCTGCGCGCTCCCCGCGGGGGCCGCCTGCTTGTCTGTGCGACGAGGCCGCGTCTTCTGCACCGGTGCTCGCATTCCTGACTCGTGTACCCGTGGGCCCGGGTGGCGCTCCGTCAACTGGCCGGCCGGGGGCGCGTGCACCCTCCGCCGAGCACTGGGCTGTTCCCCGGCCTCCGGCAGCGCGTCGGGCGGGGAGGCCGCGTGAGCGGGGCAGGCCCCCCACCGGTTCCCGACCCTCCCAGTGTCGGTGGGCGGTGAGCGCGCATCGTCCGACCCGCCACCCGAAGGAGTGAACCCCGGACGGGAGTTGGGGGCAAGTTCCCCCGGCGCGTGCCGGGCGGCGGGGCAGCGCGCCGGTTGGACGTCTGCGACGGGCGGTGGCACTATGTGCCGCCACGCGTTGCCCGCGCGTGGAATTCCCTCCCAAATCCGGCGCCTGACCTGCGCCGCTGCGAGGATTCCCGGCAAGTTGCCAGCCTTTTGCGGACGCTGTGAAGGGGTCGTGCAGACTGGCTCGATGCGTACGGAACTCGTCTCGGAACCAGGCCTGGCCGACCACCCCAACGAAGACTTCGCGTGCGTCGGACTACCGGCCTCGGGACAGGGCGGTTCACTCGTCGTGCTGGACGGCGTGACGCCGCCACGGACGGCGACGGGTTGTCGGCATTCCGTGCCCTGGTTCACGGCGCGCCTCGGTGGAGCACTGACCGAACTGACCGTTTCACTCCCGGATCTCCCCCTCACCGAGGCCCTGTCCCGCGCCATCGCTCGTACCGCGGCGGCACACGCGGATACCTGTGAGCTTTCTCACCCGCGCACCCCCCAGGCGACCGTGGTCCTCGCCCGCTGGTCCCCCGCCGCGGTCGAGTACCTGGTCCTCTCCGACTCGGCCCTGCTGGTGGAGGCCCCGGACGGCACCGTCACGCCCGTCCTGGACGACCGGCTGGCCCGGCTGCCCCGCTCGGCCCTCGTGACGGACGCGACGATCGACGCCAACCTCCGCAACAAGGAGGGCGGCTTCTTCACGGCCGCGGCCGATCCCGAGGTGGCGGCGCGGGCCGTGACGGGGGTGCTGCCGCGCGGCGGGGTGCGGACGCTGGCGGCGCTGACGGACGGGGCGGCGCGGTGGGTGGAGAAGTTCCGGGAGGGCGACTGGGCGGACTGCCTCGCGCTGGTGCGCAAGCAGGGTGCGCAGGCCCTGGTGGACCGGGTACGGGAGCTGGAGGGCGCGGACGCGGCGGGCGGCCGGGCGTTCCTGAACCGCAGCAAGACGCACGACGACGCGACGGTCGTCTACGCCGAACTGTGAACGGGCCGGAGCTGGCGCTGAACGCGTGGGCGCGCGACCGTGAACGGACGAGAGCCCTGCTCCGCACGGGCCGGGACCGGCCCCGCGCGGGCCGGAACCCGGCAGCCGGTGCGCCCGGCCTCGGCGCCGGCGGGGGAGGTCGAGTCGCGGCCCGACCATGCGGCGCGCCTGGTCGTCTCCGTGATTCGCGCCGGAGACGACCAGCAGCATCACCGGCGGGGCGATGAACGGCGTACACGGCGTGCCGCACGGCGCCCCGCCTCTGTCCGGGCCCGGGGACCCGACCGCGCGGGCGGAGGAGGCCGGGCCCCGCACGGTCGCGTACACGGCGTACACGGACGGAGGCCGGGCCCTGCGCGGCGCGTCCCGGCCCGCGGCTGGGGCTGGGGCTGGGGCTGCGGCTGCGGCTGCGGCTGCGGCTGCGGCTGCGGCTGCGGGACCCTGCCGCGGACGAACCGCCGCGTGCCCGGCGCTACTTCTCCATCCCGCGGTTCAGTTCGCGCAGCAGCCGGGCCAGCTCCGTCACCTCGCGCTGGTCCCAGTCGGCGAGCCGGCGGGCGTAACGGGCGCGGCGGGCCTCGCGGACCCGGCCGACGCGTTCCTGGCCCTCCGGGGTGAGGGTGACCAGCCAGGCCCGGCCGTCGGCTGGGTCGGGCTCCCGGGCGACGAGACCGAGTTCCTCCAGGGCTCGCAGCTGGCGGGACATCGTCGCCTTGCCGACGCCGATGTAGGCGGCGAGGTCGGTGGCTCGCTGTCCGCCGCACTCACCGAGCCGGACCAGAAGGCCGTACGCGGACGACTCGAGGTCGGGGTGGACCTCCCGGGCCATCTCGCCCTGGTTGGCCCGGGCCCGGCGCAGCAGGACCGTCAGCTCCCGCTCCAGGGCCAGGAACTCCGGTTGGTTCACACCACCGCCGGACACTCCACCCGCGACCCCGGGGTCGACTCCGCGACCGCCGTCGTTCCCGTCTTCCCGCACGTCAGCCCCTGCCTCGAATTTTCCCGCTCCTGAAAGTTTCCGCCACGGGCCGCCATCGCCCCAGCTCGCCAAGTATTTCGCAGGCTTAGACCAACGGCGGCTCCCGGCCCCTCTTCCCACCCCCCGTTCTACGTGCGTAGCGTCTTCACCGGACCCCCGAATGGCATGCGCACGCCACCCATGGGTCCTCCCCACACGCGCATCCCCCACCGAGCACCACCGAGCCATCGGAGGCACGTCATGCTCGTGCACAGACCCGGATCGGCCCGCGGCCGGCGTTTCGCCGTCAGCGGGGTCCTGCTCGCCGCGCTCTCCCTGGTATTCACCCTCCCGGCGCACGCCTCGTCGTCCGCCGACATCCCACCGCGCGGCTCCGCCCACATGGGCATGGGCGTCCTGGAACACGACGGGCGGCAGGGCACCCCCGTCCCGGGCGACGCCACCCAGACCGAGGGCGTCGACGTCTCCGGCCACCAGGGCAACGTCGCCTGGTCGACCCTGTGGAACAGCGGGGTCAAGTGGGCCTACGTCAAGGCCACCGAGGGGACGTACTACACCAACCCGTACTTCGCCCAGCAGTACAACGGCTCCTACAACGTCGGCATGATCCGCGGCTCGTACCACTTCGCCACCCCGGACACGACGAGCGGCGCCGCCCAGGCCAACTACTTCGTCGACCACGGCGGCGGCTGGTCCCGCGACGGCAGGACGCTGCCGGGGGCGCTGGACATCGAGTGGAACCCGTACGGGGCCGCCTGCTACGGCAAGACGCAGAGCGCGATGGTGACCTGGATCCGGGACTTCCTGAACCAGTACAAGGCCCGTACCGGCCGGGACGCCGTGATCTACACGGCCACCAGCTGGTGGACCCAGTGCACCGGCAACTACGGGGGCTTCGCCGCGAACAACCCGCTGTGGATCGCCCGGTACGCGTCCTCCGTGGGCACGCTGCCGGCCGGCTGGGGCTACTACACGATGTGGCAGTACACCTCGTCGGGACCGACGGTCGGCGACCACGACAAGTTCAACGGCGCGCTGGACCGAGTCCAGGCACTCGCCAACGGCTGACGGCGCCTCGGCGTACGGGTGAGGGCCCGGGTCCCCCGGAAACCGTCGTCACGGGACCCGGGCCTCCACCGCGTCCGGTGCGCGTCTGTCACGCCGCGACCGGGACCTCCGGCCGCGCACCGTTCGCCGCCGGTGCGAGCGCCAGTTCCAGGACCTGGCGGACGTCGGTGACGGCGTGGACGTCGAGCCCGTCCAGCACCTCCGCCGGGACGTCGTCCAGGTCGGGCTCGTTGCGCTTGGGGATGATCACCGTGGTGATCCCCGCCCGGTGCGCGGCGAGCAGCTTCTGCTTGACCCCGCCGATCGGCAGCACGCGCCCGGTCAGCGAGACCTCGCCGGTCATCGCCACATCGGTGCGGACCAGCCGGCCCGAAAGCAGCGAGGCGAGTGCCGTGGTCATGGTGACGCCGGCGCTCGGGCCGTCCTTGGGGACCGCGCCCGCCGGGAAGTGGATGTGCGCTCCCCGGTCCTTGAGGTCGCCCACCGGCAGTTCCAGCTCGGCGCCGTGACTGCGCAGGAAACTCAGCGCGATCTGCGCCGACTCCTTCATCACGTCGCCCAGCTGACCGGTCAGGGTCAGGCCCGCCGCGCCCGTCTCCGGGTCGGCCAGCGACGCCTCGACGTACAGGACGTCACCGCCCGCGCCGGTGACCGCGAGGCCGGTGGCCACGCCCGGCACCGAGGTGCGCCGCTCGGCCGGGTCCTGGGCGGCCTCGGGCACGTGGTGCGGCCGTCCGATCAGGGCGCGCAGATCGGCGTCGGTGACGGTGAACGGCAGCTCCCGTTCGCCCAGCTCGTGCTGGGCCGCGACCTTGCGCAGCAGCCGCGCGATGGACCGCTCCAGGGTGCGCACGCCCGCCTCGCGGGTGTACTCCCCGGCCAGCTTGCGCAGCGCGCCCTCGTCGACGGTGACCTCGTCCTCGTCCAGGCCGGCCCGCTCCAGCTGGCGCGGGAGCAGGTGGTCACGGGCGATGACGACCTTCTCGTCCTCGGTGTAGCCGTCGAGGCGGACCAGCTCCATGCGGTCGAGCAGGGCCTCGGGGATGGCCTCCAGGACGTTGGCGGTGGCGAGGAAGACCACGTCGGACAGGTCCAGCTCGACCTCCAGGTAGTGGTCCCGGAAGGTGTGGTTCTGGGCCGGGTCGAGGACCTCGAGCAGGGCCGCGGCCGGGTCGCCCCGGAAGTCGGAGCCCACCTTGTCGATCTCGTCGAGCAGGACGACCGGGTTCATGGACCCCGCCTCCTTGATCGCCCGTACGATCCGGCCGGGCAGCGCGCCGACGTACGTACGCCGGTGGCCGCGGATCTCGGCCTCGTCGCGGACGCCGCCGAGGGCGACGCGGACGAACTCGCGGCCCATCGCGTGGGCGACGGACTCGCCGAGCGAGGTCTTGCCTAAACCCAGTTGGGGGAGCTAAATTCCCCTCATGACCACGGAGCGAGTGACCGGCATGGCATACCACGCGGCAGGCTATGACAGGCAGTCCGAGGCGCGGAAGAATCAGAGCGCCACATCCCCCGCTGTCCAGCGGCGCAACAACCGGGCCGAGGCAGAACGCCGGGCCCGCGCTGGCGAGGACATTGTATGGGTCGGCCATTTCTCCGAAGCACTCGGCACCTCCGCTTTCCGCGTGGAAAAGGAGCGGCCGGAATTCGAGCGACTGCTAACCGCGTGCCGCCGAGGCCAAGTCAATATGATCATTGTTGACTACGTGAGCCGGTTCTCTCGCCTTGAGGTCATGGACGCAATCCCGATTGTCTCGGAGTTGCTGAACCTCGGTGTGGTCATCGTGTCCACCTCGGAGGGGACTTTCCGTAAGGGCAACCTTATGGACTTGATCCACCTCATGATGCGGCTTGACGCCGCCCACAACGAGAGCAAGAACAAGAGCCGGGCCGTCAGCGATGCACACAGCATGGCTAAGCGTCTCGGTGGATTCATGGGAAAGCCGCCGTACGGTTTCGAGCTGTACCCGCTTGAGGTCCCCAACCCGGACAACCCCAAAGAGATCATCGTTATTCAGAAACTCCGCCACGCCCGCACCAAACTTTCCGGCCCCTTCAAGACCGAGGGCGATGTTTTGCGGCAGGCGGCCAATCTGTTTGAGGCCGACATGGGCGGGGCCACACAGAACCGCCGAGGAGAGGGAAACCGCGCCGGTTCCCTTAACGGAATCTGCGTGGGTTTCCGTGAGTCCAAGGTTCCGACGCGCGGCCAAATCGTGGGCAAGAAGACGGCCGACAGCGAATGGGACCCTGCGGCCCTCAAGCGCATGTTGCGCGACCCGCTGATTGCCGGATTCGACCGAGACCCGATCAAGAATGATTCGGGGAAGGTGACCGGCTACCGGATCAAGCGCGACCCGGTGACCATGCGACCGATTGAACTTGAGTGCGGCCCGATCATTCCGCCCGCTCAGTGGTGGAAAATCCAGCCGGGCCTAGACGCTACCGGCCGAGGCAAGGGCCAGACTCGCAGCGCCGAGCAAGCACTACTTACCGCGATGGATCGCCTTTGGTGCGAGTGCGACAACGTGATGGTCGGTCACCGGAAATTGGCCAACCCTTCCAAGTCGTCGTACCACTGCAAGCGCGGAAACAAGATCAAGCCGGGCCAGCATGAGGGCACGGTCACGATCAACATGATGGGCCTTGACGACTACGTGACGCGTCGGGTGTTCGCCCTCATCACGACGGCCGAGGACGACCCCGAGACGGCCGACATCATGGCCGAGGCTGCGCGCCGGTGGGGTGTGCTGCATGAGGCCCCCGAGAAAGCCGGTGAGCGCTCCGAATTGCTGGCCGAAAGGGCGGACGCCGTGCGGGCCCTTGAGGACCTGTACGAGGACCGCAAGGCCGGTGGCTACTCGGGCAAGATCGGACGACGCGCATTCCTCAAGGCCGAGGCGGAAGCGTCCATGCGGATGGAGGCCGCCGAGGAACGGCTAGCCGAACTGGACGACAGCGCAACGCCCGTTCTCCCCATCGCCCAATGGACGGAGCGGGAAGACGGTTGGGACGGCGACCCCATCGGGGAAGGGACATGGTGGGCCAAGGCCAGCATTGACGACCGGCGCGAACTGATCCGGCTGTTCGTGGACCGGATCACGGTGCGTAAGTCCAACGTCATCGGGTCGGCCCCCGGAAAGAAAGCCATCATCGGCCCCCGCGTGGATATCACTTGGGCCGAGCCTCCGGCCGAGGAGAACGAGGACGCCGACAGCATGGCCGCCTAGGGCGGCACTGAGAGCCTTTCAGGGCCCCGGTGGGACAACTCCCCACCGGGGCTTTCCCGTGCCCGCAGACGACCGCACAGCGATTCCCTGACGGCCCGTCAGAAATGGTCAGGCTTAACCGGCTCGTCTCGGGGCCCGTAGCGCACTGCTTTACCGGCACACTCACTACAGGGTGAGACCGACGCGCAAGCGGCGCGATCTCTGATTACCAGAGGTGAGCAACACCCTTCCGGCCCCCGGCTACGCACCGGGGGCCGTTGTGTTCCCTGATTTGTGCAAGAAACACAACTCCGCTTCTTGCACAGCTTGCCGTGCATGTGTCGAGTGTCGTTCCCGCACCAACGCACCTCTAAGGCCGGACCCAAACCGCAAGGGTTACTTGCATGACTTGCATACCCCCTGGTCAGCGGGGAGTTCTCTCTATGTGTTTCTAGCTTCCGGCGTGCCTACTTCCTGCTACACCCTTGCTCAACAGCGCGATAAGGAGTCCCTTTCTCATGGTCCACCGAATCCGAACCAGTGACATTCCCGAGGTTTCCCGCATCCTGACGCGCATTGCCGCTACAGAGCCGCCGCCCGTCATGTGGTCCAGCGCTAAGGCTGGTTGGATCGACGCCAATTCCGCCCCGCTAGATCCTGCGCTGTGGCGTCCCCGCATGGCCGAGTACCTGTACGCCATTGACACGAACGGCCCCGCTTCCTACGGCCTCCCAGACTTGCCTATGCGTCCGGACGGCTAGCCGCTGTCTCTCGATGGTGGCCGTCTCAGAAGTTGGCACGACCTAGGCGAGTCCATCCGCTACCTGTCGGCACCCGTCGTGCGCGACCTTAACCCCGGGTATTCAGCGGAATTAAGGGATCTGACGCCCCGATAGCAGAAAGGTGCCGTTGACCTGCGAGGATGCGAGTGTCTAGATCGTATCCGCT
>NZ_JBICYB010000041.1:0-45234 GCF_043200575.1 Streptomyces sp. NPDC048392 | reverse complement strand
CGGGCCGGTCGGGCGCCCGAGGACCCGGTCGGACGCGGTGGCCGGCGACAAGGCGTACTCGTCCCGCAAGAACCGCACTCACCTGCGCAAACGCAACGTCAAGGCGGTCATCCCGGAGAAGAAGGACCAGGCCGCCAACCGGAAGAAGAAGGGCCGACGAGGCGGCCGGCCCCTCACCCACGACGCCGAACTCTACAAAGAGCGCAACACGGTTGAACGGTGCATCAACCGGTTACGGAACTGGCGAGGCATCGCCACCCGCTACGACAAGACCCCCACCAGCTACGAAGCTGGCCTGCACCTCTGCGGCACGATGCTCTGGCTCCGCAGCATCACTCCGCACTCATGATCCGAATTCCAGACAGAACCTAGCTCGTCGCTCCCCGACCGGGAGCCGATCCGGCGCTCTCGTCAGTGTTCAGCGACGGCCGGTCAGCCGCAACGGATGTCCGGGGTGCTGAGGGTGTAGGTCACCCCGCTGCGGACCAGCGAGCCGCTCAGGTGGATGCACTCATTGGTCGCGTCGAACCAGGTGTAGAGGGGCCCGGCGTAGTAGTGGTAGTTGACCGGGTGCTCCGGCGGCGGGTCGGCGGCGTAGTCGCCGCTCTCGTCGTGGAGGTACAGCTTGATGTTCGAAGCCAGGCCGTCGTAGGGGCTGGACCAGAACTTCGCGCAGTTCCGTTTGGTCGAGGAATTCCAGTAGGTGCGGGCGTAACCGCCCCCGTTGCTACCGGACGGGCTTTTGGCCCAGTAGGTTTTGCCGTCCCAGCTGCCGCTGCACTCGCTGGCTGCGGTGCCGGTGGCCGCCTCGGCCGGTGCCGCCTGCGCGGTGGGGGCGGCGACCAGACCGAGCAGCAGCGCCATGACGCCGACGCCCAGCAGCTGTGTTTCCCGTAGACGCTTCATCCGCAACTCCTGTGGTGAGATGTCGCCGATCGGTGCATGACAGGTCCTGCTCTGAATGCTCCGCTTGTCGCGGGGGTGGCGTCCGGCTTTTCACGAAATCTCCGCCGCATTGCCTTCCCGGCCCGCTGGACCGGCAACACGCACTACGCGCCCCACTGCGGCACTCCACCGCAGGGCAACGGTGACGCTGCCGCGGACCATTCGCCGGGAGCACGACACGATGTTCCGCGCCCAGTCAGGGGCCCCGACTGCGGGTGATCCAGTGAGCATTCGCCAACTTGAATTCGCAGGTCAAAAAGCTGGTGTGATCGGTCCTCGGGGTACTCATGCTGGTTACAGGCGGGAGTCCAAGGACAAAGTCATCCGTCAGCGGTTGACCTCGAGGTTCGTCAGGACGAGCAGAGCGCGCAGGAGTCTGGTGGCGCACTCGTCCGCCTCTTGACGTAGGACACCGCCTTGGCGGCGGCGGGCCAGGAGCGTCGTGCCGGCAACGACGCATCCGACGGCCAGGACCTTGCCGGCCCCGCCGTAGGGGGAACCAGTCGTTGTCGGCTGTGCCTCCGCGCAGGGTCAGCCACAAGAGCAGCCCGATCCCGCTCACAGTGAGGACCAGTCCTCCGGTCAGCCTGAGCCCGGCCCACCAGGAGGCTTCTCCGGCGAGCGGGGGGCCGGTGTCCTGGCCTCGCTCGCGGTCACTCAGCTTGTGTCCTCTCCTACGACCACGATCTTCAACGAAGAAGACGAGGCCCACCGAGGAGGGGTTCCACGCCATGACGAGTGTCGGGGCACCGCTCTTTCAGCCGCGGTCGGCTGCCTGCTTCCTGGCCCACGCAGTGGCGTCAGCTCCGTATCGAGCCAAGAGGCGTGCGAACTGGATCCGCTCCTCCGGTGACCAGGTTGCGGTGATCTCCTCGAACGCTTGGCGCTGTTCGGCGGCGAAGCGGTTGCGTTCGGCCTCGCCATGTTCGGTGAGTTCGAGCACGGTGCGGCGTCCGTCGGACTGGGACGCCGTCCGGCGCAGCAGGCCGTCCTCGATGCAGGCGGCGACGGTCCGGCTTGCCGCCGGCTGGGCGACGCCCATCTCGTCAGCAAGGCGACCGACGGTCGTCTCGCCCGGCGCATCGGCGATCACATTGAGTACGAGGTTGCGGGACAGATCCTTGCTCGATGCCGGTGCACGGCGGCGCAACCGTGACAGCGCCGGGCCGATCTGATCCAGCGCCTGGTCGCCGGGAGACTGTTCGAAGAAGGATGCGCTGCTCATGCGACCGAGTCTAGGCCCGGCCCGCACATTTGCATACCGCTAGGTAATTGCATAGCGTTGGGTATGTAAATCATGGACTAGCGAGGAAACGGGGCCGACCGCTATGGCGCTCACCGCGATCACAGGCGCGCAGATCTTCGACGGGGAGAAGGCGACAGGCGTGCGAACCGTGGTCATCGACGGCGGGCGGATCGCCCGTGTCGGTGGCGACGCTCCTGCGGGCAGCGAGATCGTCGACGGCAGCGGCGCTACGCTGCTGCCGGGGCTCATCGACGCCCATGTTCACTCCGCCCCGGGTTCCCTGGCGCTCGCCCTGAGATTCGGGGTGACGACCGAACTGGAGATGCAGGGGATGAACACCCGGGAGAACCGGGGGTCCATCGCCGCCGACGACACCCTAGCTGACGTGCGCTCTTCGGGCTTCGCCATCACACCGCCCGGTGGCCACCCGAGTGAGCTGATGCCCGAAGGCTTCCGGCCGAAGTGGGATCTCCCCCCGGTGATGCCCCTGATGCCGTTCTCCACCACGCCAGGGGAAGCGGCCGCCTTCGTGCCCCAGCTCCTCGCCCGCGGCTCCGACTTCATCAAGTTCATGATCGACGACGGCAGCGTGGAGGGGCATCCCGGGCTGCCCTCGCTCGACCAGGCCACCGTGAACGCCGGTGTCGCCGAAGCCAAGAAGTACGGCGCCCTCACCGTGGCCCACGCGCTGACCGCGGAGGCCACCAGGATGGCCGCCGAAGCCGGCATCGACGGCGTCACCCACGTGTTCATGGACCAGCCGCACACCGCCGAGATCATCAGCATCGTCAAAGACGCGGACATGTTCGTCATTCCCTGCATCACCCTCGATGCATCGATGATGGGGATCACCGGGAGCGAGCTCGCCGACGACCCCCGAGTCGCCGCACGCCTCGACAGCGAGTGGGACAGGACCCTGCGCTCCAGCTACAACCGCTACCCGCAGGGCAAGCTCGCCGACGTGTACGCCACCGTGCACGCCCTGGACGCCACCGTGCACGCCCTGGACGCCGCCGGCGTCGACGTGCTGGCCGGCACCGACGCCTCCATGCCCGAACCATTCTTCGGGGGCCTGGCACACGGAGCGAGCCTGCACCACGAACTGCAATACCTGGTGGCCGCCGGCCTCACTCCCGAACGGGCCCTGCGTGCAGCCACTGCCACCACAGCCCGCCGCTTCCACCTCGGCGACCGGGGCCGCATCGCCGAGGGGCTCCGCGCCGACCTCCTGCTGGTCGACGGAGACCCGACCCACAACATCAGCGACACTCTCAACACCCGCGCCGTCTGGCGCCGCGGCACCCGCCTCGCGGCATGACCGCACCACTTCCCCTCGGGGGAAGGAGTCAACTGTCCGGTTCTTGCTCGCCTCGGTACATCGACCTTCCACGAAGTCAACCGCTGACAGGCGATCTTCTCCGCGGACTCCCGCCCACGACCAGCACGAGTACCCCGATATCCGAGCACACCAGCCCTTTGACCTGCGAATTCGAGTTGGTGGAGGCTCAGTCGAGGCCACTTTCGTGTGCGTCACCGATTGGCGCGGTGGGCGGTCGGACGTCGTGGCCGGGTTGATGGCTGTCTGGGGGTATGAACACGGTGGCGAGTCCGGCTCGTGCGAGGGTGAGCTGGGGCGATGTCGGCGGTGACGTAGCGTGCCGCGGGAGTGAAGCCGGTCTCTCTGCGGGCGTGCAGGACGGCCTGCCCGCAGGCGGTGGTCGGCGTCAGGACGACACGGCTGTGCGATGCGAGCGCGGTGGTGGTGCCGACCGTGCCCCGACCGCCGCGACGGCGCTCTCGGCCTTCTGTTGCGGCACCCTTGATCCCACGATGGCAGCGCGCCGAGCAATGGACCAATGAGCCACAGGCGCCGCCCGCGTCAAGGGAGAATGTGTAGGCGTGATTACTATTCATCTGAGGTACGAGATCGACGCCGACAAGCTTGAGGACTTCGAGGAGTACGGCCGGCGCTGGGTTGGGCTCGTCAACCGTTTCGGCGGGAGGCACCACGGCTACTTCCTGCCGAGTGAGAGCGACAGCGACATCGCCTACGCCCTCTTCTCGTTTCCCAGTCTCGCCGCGTACGAGCAGTACCGCACGGACAGCATGTCCGACCCGGAGTGTCAGGAAGCGTTCGCGCTGGCTCGTCACACCCGCTGCATCAAGCGGTACGAGCGTCGTTTCCTTCGGCCGCTCGACGGCTTGTCCTAGCCTCGGTGCGTGCGGAAGTCGGTGGCCGACCTGCTCGGAGCGGCTCGGGAAGTCGGTGGACTCGCCTGCCTCGGCCGGCGAGTCCACTGTGCCCTGACCGTACCTACCGAGCCCTCGCGCGGGTTCGGCCGCTTCCAGCCCTGCAAGGAGCGCGGTGATTTTCGAGGGCGGCAGTGGGAAGGAGCCGGCGATGTCATCGGCCGCGGCGACGCCCGAGGCTTCAAGCGCCCGACGTCGTCGATGCCAATGGCCAGGAAGCCCTGCCGATCCTGGTGCAGCCACGCCACCGATCCCTGGCCGCGGTCGGTGAAGGGCCGACGTGCGGGCCGAGCCGGACACCGGGGGCCGTGGTTGAGCCCTTTCCCGTAGCTCACATGGCTTCGGGACCGTGCGTCGCCCCTCACTCGTAGTCGTATGTCATACCGATACCGAGGGTGCTCTGAGTCGGGAGGAGTCCGGCGCCGACGATGTCGAGTACCGGTGGTACGAGCAGTTCGGACAGCCGGGCTGTCTCATCGGATGTGAGCGCGTTCCAGGGGGCGGCGGCGAGCTCGTCGATGAGCATCTCGGTCGCGGTACGGACCCGGAGCCCCTCGTCGGTCGTCCTGCCGTCTGCTTCCACCAGACCTCGGACGGTGAGCCGTTCGCGCGCGGCGGCCCACTCCTCGTCAGCCCACTGCCTGCTGCCGGACACCTCCTGCGGCGCGGCGCCGACGGCGGCGTGCGAGACCAGGGATTCGGGCCGGTGCCGTGGGCCCGGAGCGCGGCGATGTGGCCGTCGCCCCGGTGCTCGTGAAGGATGGTGGCGGCATACCAGAGCACCATGTGCGGCTCGCCGGGCCAGGGCAGGGCGGCGTTGGCGGCAGCCATGGGGCGGGCGGCCTGCCGTGTCCGTCGCCCCTGCTGCAGTGTCCGCAACATCCGCATACCATCACGGAGATCTGCGCCGGGCCGTCCTCGCCGCCGCACTGGAGGTCATCCGCAGCGACGGCGTCGCCGCAGTCAGCCTCCGCGACCTCGCCCGCCGCGCGGAGGTCTCGCACGCCGCTCCCGCCCACCACTTCAGGGACAAGGCGGGTCTGCTGATCGCGATCGCCACCGAGGGTTTCGAATCGCTGGCCACCACCCTGGCCACGGTGCCGACCGACACCGCGCACCGGCTGCGCGATATGGGGGCGCAGTACGTCGAGTTCGCCCTCGGCCACGCAGCCCACTTCGAGGGGTGGCTGCACGGCCTTCAAGGGTTCCGTGAAGGACTTGCGGAACACCGGCCCTGCGAAAGGAATGATCGGCGACAGCAGCTTCGCCTTGAACGAGCTGGGATGCCGCTCGAGTTCGACGTCGACGCGTGTGCCGACGTCTGCAGGCGACATCTGGAAGCTCCACCCACCCGACCCGAAGGGCGTGGAGTCGTGCGTCGTCACGGTGACCCTGTTCTGCGCCGGATCCCATTCATAGCGTGCGTGCTCCCACGACTTGTCATTGCCCTCGGTGACCTCAGCCCAGGTGTCGCCTCGTTCGTGCACCTCGAAGTGCTCGGCGTCGATCGAAGGCCACGGCTCGACGCGCGAAGGGCTGAAGTCGGTCAGTACCCCCATTACCTCGGAGGGGGACATCGAGGAGTTCAGATGAAAGTGCAGGGATGGCATGGCCTGCTCCTCGGTCCGAGAAAGCGGAACCGTTGAGACTCACCAACCAGCATGCGCCCCGAACCGTACCCGCGCGCCGTCAGGTGCTTGCTCCAGCAAGCGATCTCTCCGGGAGTGGACGCACGTGGGAACAGGGCCACGTGCGCCACAGCCTTCTCCTCGGCCCGCGGAACCGCTCTGCTGAACCGGTCTCGGGAGTCCCGCCGTTCGTCGTCCGCGACAGAAAGCCGATGGTGGCGGCGCCCAACGTGAAGCCCCCTGTCGTCGGCGAGGGCGGGAGCATCACTGAAGAAGGTGGTGCAGAGTCCGCCACTCTGGGGTCGGTGGTCGCCCGGTGACGTCTCCTTGTCCGGGGCTCTTGGCCGTGGCGCCTGGCATCGGCCCGCGGAACGTGGTCCGCTGAACCGGCGGTCGCGGCTGCCTCACTCGGCGTCGATCGACCGCCGCTCGGTGCCGCGCTCGCAGGCGGCCTGTGTCAGCGCGCTCCGGGTACTGGCCTTGGCGAGGTGCCGAGCAAGCAGTCCCCGGCCTCCGTGCGCCACGAGTACCGCGTCGACCGAGGAGCAGCATGACCGACCAACACCGCCGGGCACCGGACGCCGCCGTCGTCGGTGCGGGGCTGGCCGGCCCGGCGTGCGCACTGGGCCTGTGCCGCGCCGGATGGCGGGTGGCTTCGCTGGAGGCGTCGGACGGCGTGGGCGGCCGGATGCGCACGGACCGGCGACACGGACTTCTGCTGGACCGTGGATTCCAGGTGTTCAACACCTCGTATCCGCAGGTGAAGAGACGTTTGGACCTGAAAAGCCCGCATCTGCGGCCGTTCACTGCGGGCATCGTCGCACACACCGAACGGCCCGGTGCGGCTCGCCGACCCGACGAGGGAGCCCGGTTTGGCGGGGACTCTGCTGCCGGGGCGGGGCTTCTCGGCACGCGACCTGACCGCGCTGGCGGCACACACCGCTCGGGACGCCGTTCTGCCCGCTTCCGCCGCCAGAAGGCGCGGGGACGGCACCACCCGGGCGGCCCTGGCCCGGGCGGGAGTGTCGGACGCCGTCATCGCCGGCATCCTGCGGCCGTTCCTGTCCGGCGTGTTCCTGGAGGACCGGCTGGAAACCTCCGCGCGCTTCATCCACCTGGTCTGGCGCAGCATGGTGCGAGGGTCCCTGTGCCTGCCTGCGCAGGGCATCGGCGCCGTGCCGGCCCAGCTCGCAGGACCGAAGCAGTGACCGACAGGACCGTCTCGCCGGATGTGTACCCAGGAGTGAAGCGTGAGACCGAGCGCTGCCCGTGTCCCGGTGGCCGGTGCCACCGGAGTGTTCGGCGGTGCGACCACCGCCGAACCGGCCGACCGCGGTGCGCGTGTGGCCCTCGCCGGACGCGACCCGAGCCGTCTCTCCCGGGCCGCACGGACGCATCCGGGCGCCGTGACCGCTCGCTGCGACGCCGACGGTCCCGAGTCGGGCGCACGTGCCGTGCGTGACACGCTGGCTGCCCCGGAGGGGCTGGAAGGCTTCGTGGCCGCGTTCGGATCGGTGGCCTTCGGCGCGGCGGAGGAGGCCGGCGACGAAGGCGCGGAGCACCTGATGCCGGTCGGCCACCTCGCGCCCGCGGCGTTCTGCCATGCCGCGCACGGCATCCTGCGCACCGGGCCGGCGATCGCCGCCGTCACCGGAGTGATGGCCGAGCCGCCGCAGCCCCGGATGACCGGCCACAGCGTCTCCAGGGCCGCGCGTTGAGCGCCTGGCTGGACGCCGTACGCCGCGAAGCGCGCGGCGGCGGTGCGGCGGTGCTTGAGGTCCGGCCTGGCCATCTCGGCAGCGGCCTCGCCCAGCGTCCGGTAGCGGGCACGGCGCCGCCGCCCTCCGGAGGCGGCGACCCGCGTGAGGTGGCCGGTGCCGGCGCGGACGCGCCGACGGCGGACTCCGATCTGCTGCGCACCCGCCCGGACGGAACGCCCGTCGTCGAACGGCGAGCACGGTGACCCCCCGCCCCACTGTCGAAAGATGCGACGTGGTCGTCGTCGGGGGCGGTGCGGCCGGTCTCAGCCTCGCGCACCGGCTGACGGAGACCGGCGTCGCCACCGTGACCGTGATCGAGCCGCCGGACGGCCCGCTGCGCCCTGCGGAGCGGACCTGGTGCTACTGGGACACGGGCGTCGACGGTCTCGACGAGGTCGTCAGCGCCTCCTGGTCCGTGCTGCGCGTGCACGGCGCCGACGGCCGTCCGGTCACCGTCGAACCGGTCCCGTTCACCTACCGCATGGTGCGCTCCACCGACTTCGAACGTCTGGTCCACGGCCGCCTGGCCCGTTCGGACGGCGGTCGTGTCCTGCGCGCCACGGCGGAATCGGTGCGCGACGTCCCAGGAGGCGCGGAGGTCCGGTGCACGCTGCCAGGGGACTGGTCGTTGACGCTGCGCGCCCGACGTGTGTTCGACTCGCGACCGCTGCCCGTCCTGCCGCCGGCGCGTACGCGGTTGCTGCAGCACTTCCGCGGCTGGTTCCTGCGCACCGGCACCGACCGCTTCGATCCCGCGATCGCTGATCTGATGGACTTCCGGGTCCCCCAGCCGGCCCACGGGCTCGCCTTCGGCTACGTCCTGCCGCTGGCGCCGGACCGGGCGCTCGTGGAGTACACCGAGTTCTCCGGCAAGGCGCTGCCCACCGAGGCGTACGAGGGGGCACTCGGTCACTACTGCCACGACGTCCTCGGGCTCGGCGCGCTCACGGTGGAGCGGACGGAGCAGGGAGCCATCCCCATGACCGACGCCCGCTTTCCGCGGCGTGCCGGGGCCGCCGTGTTCCGTATCGGGACCGCGGGCGGCGCCACCCGCCCTTCCACCGGCTACACCTTCGCGGCGGTGCAACGGCAGAGCGGCGCCATCGCCGCCGCCCTGCGCGACGGACACGGGACCGTCCCGGCACCCCACAGGCGACGGGCGCTGGCCATGGACGCCGTCCTGCTGCGTGCTCTGGACACCGGGCGCATCGACGGCCCGGACTTCTTCACCGACCTGTTCCGCCGAGTCCCGGCCGAGCGACTTCTGCGCTTCCTCGACGGCACGACCTCGCTTCGGGAGGAGTGGGGGATCGGGCTCCGCGCCCCTGTCCGGCCGATGCTCTCCACGGCAGCCGAACTGGCCTTCCTGCCGCGCCGCTCCCCGCCCATCGCCCGAATCGGAGGAAGCCACCGATGACCCACCTGCGCGACCGCGACCTGACCCGCGCCTTCGACCACGCCTCCCGCACCTACGACAGCCTCACCTCCCTCAACCCCGGCTACCGCACCGACCTCCTGCGCTCGGCCCGCCGTCTCGAACTCCCCGACGACGGAGCCGGTCTGCACCTTCTCGATCTGGGATGCGGCACCGGCGCCTCCACCCGGGCCCTGCTCAGGGCCTCACCCCGGGCCCGGATCACCGCCGTGGACGCTTCCGCGGGCATGCTGCGCCGGGCACTGGCCAAGCCGTGGCCCGCACGCGTGCGCTTCCTCCATCTGAACGCGGAGGAACTCGCGACGGCCGGCGAAGACCCCTTCGACGCCGTCTTCGCCGCCTACCTGTTCCGGAACGTCACCGACCCGGACGCGGCCCTGAAGACCGTTCGGACACTCCTGCGGCCGGGCGGACGCTTCGCCGCCCACGAGTACAGCCTCAGTGGATCTCGGGTGCACCGGGCGCTGTGGACGGCTGTGTGCCACGGGCTCGTCATCCCCGCGGGCACGTTCACCGGCGACCGTGCCCTGTACCGCCATCTGTGGCACAGCGTCATCGACTTCGACCTCGCCCCCGAATTCGCGGCCCGGCTGACGCGAGCCGGTCTGACCCGGGTGCGGGTCGCCCCCGTCGCCGGATGGCAGACGGGCATCGTGCACACCTTCCTCGCCCGCAACGGCGGCTCGACCACGACAAGGGAGCGCGCACTGTGACCGTCCGCCGCACCACTGCCGCCCGACGAGGCCGCGACCGCAAGGCCGAGATCCTGTTCCCCGCACCCGGCGCGGAACGATTCCGACGGGGTGAGGAGCCGTCCGTCGCGGTGGTCGGCGGGGGAATCGCCGGTCTGGCCGCGGCCACCCTGCTGGCCGAACGCGGTGCCCGCGTGATCCTGTACGAGAAGGAAGGCTCACTCGGCGGCAGGCTCTCCGGCCGGCGGACCACGCTGGTGGACGGCACCACCGTGACCATGAGCCGCGGGTTCCACGCCTTCTTCCGCCAGTACTACAACCTTCGCGGCCTGCTCCGCCGGACCGACCCCGCCCTGGAACGACTCACTCCGCTGCCCGACTACCCCCTGCGGCACAGCGGTGGCCTGACCGACAGCTTCGCCCGCGTCCCCAGGACCCCTCCTCTCAGCGCCCTCGGATTCGTCGCCCTCAGCCCCACCTTCGGTTGGCGGGACCTCGCCGCCATGGACGCCCGGGCCGCACTCCCGCTCCTCGACGTGCGCGTGCCCGAGGTCTACGAACGCTTCGACGACGTCACCGCCACCGCATTCCTGGAAAGCGTCCGCTTCCCGGAAGCCGCGCACCATCTGGCCTTCGAGGTGTTCTCGCGCAGCTTCTTCGCCGATCCGCGCGAACTGTCCGCCGCCGAACTGCTGCTGATGTTCCACATCTACTTCCTCGGATCGGCCGAGGGCCTGCTCTTCGACGCACCGGGCGAGCCCTTCCCCCAGGCACTGTGGGAGCCGCTCGGCGCCTACCTTCAGCGCCTCGGAGTGGACGTGCGCACCGGCACGCCCGTGCACGAGATCCTTCCCCGCGATGGCGGAGGAGCCGACGTGCGCACCGACGCCGGTACCGGTCGGCACCACGGCGTGGTGCTCGCCCTCGACACCGGAGGGTTGCGGCAGACCGTCGCCGCTTCCCCCGGCCTGGGCACCTCCGGCTGGCGTGAGGGCATCGCCGCCCTGCGCACCGCACCGCCCTTCCTCGTCTCCCGGCTCTGGCTCGACCGGCCGGTCCGCGCCGACCGGCCGGGATTCCTCGGCACCAGCGGCTACGGCGGGCTGGACAACATCAGCACCCTGGACAGGTACGAGGGCGAGGCCGCCCGGTGGGCCGCTCGTACCGGGGGCTCCGTCGTGGAACTGCACGCCTACGCCGTGGACCCGGCGGCGGAACCGAAGAAGGTGCAGGACATGGTCGTCGACCGGCTGCACCAGGTGTACCCGGAGACCGGCGAGGCGCGCGTCGTCGACGCCCGGCACGAGTGGCGTTCGGACTGCCCGCTCTTCGAGGTCGGCTCACACCGCCGGCGTCCCACCGTGGGCACCCCCCACTCGTGGCTGGCCCTGGCCGGTGACGCGATCCGCTGCGACCTGCCCGTCGCCCTCATGGAACGAGCCGCCACCACCGGCTTCCTGGCCGCGAACACCCTGCTCGCCGACTGGGGCGTACGGGGACAAGTGCTGTGGACGGTCCCGAGATCGGGCCGTTCCCCCCTGCTCAGGGCGCTCGGGGCCGTCGCGGGACGCCGCCCCTCGCCCTGACCGGAGCCCGCTCGGGAGCCGCGGCGGGGGCGACCACCGGTGCCCGCTCGGCCGGGGGACCGCCCGGTGCTGCGCAGCGTCCAGCGCCGTTCGGCGCAGGCCAGGTCGTCGCGCCGCAGACGCCCGGCCGTACGGCGCATCAGCGGGCGCAGCACGGGGGCCGCGGCCCGCGCGAGAGCGAAGCCGGGCCGGTCCGAGGCGGCGACGGTCGCCTCGGCCACGGCGGCGCGCGGACGTTCGTGGTGCAGCCCGGTCAGCGGCGTCGCATGCGTCTCCACCACGGACGTGGTGCCCTCGCCGCCGGTGAGGCGCATGACGACCGTGCGCGGCTCCGACGCGGTGAACCGGGCGCACCGGGACGACGAGCCGTCCGGCCACCCGGACGGAGACATCGGCGACGAAGGCGTCGTCCTCGTCGTCCTGCGGCTCGAGCACCACCGACAGGTCGGCGGACGAGTACGGGGGGAACCATGCCCCCCGCGGCAGGACCTACTTCCTGGCCACCCCTCCGCTGCCACTCGAACGCCGCTCGGCCGTGCCTCGCTGGCGGCCGGGTCCAGTCGGCAGGCGAGGCGAGGCGAGGCGACGCGCATGGGGTTCGCGCGCAGGCCCGGGCGGACGAGTTCGGCGTGGGTGCGCGGGACACCGTAGGTCCCGCGGGAGGCGATGTGGACCACGGTGATCCCGTGCGCGAGCGGGTGCCGGCGGCCTGCCTGGCGCGACAGGCGCGAAACTGCCTAGTAGCCGCGTACTGCCGCCAGACATTCGTCGTAGAGGTCCATCATGTCGCTCTCGCCGTCATTGCCGACCCACGTCATTGACGCGGCATCAAGGCACCCGAACGCCGTTGCGATCACCGCGCGGGCCCTCGGGTCCCCACTGCCGACGGCAGCGCCCATACGCGCCTCGACGAGCGGCAGCAGGTCCTCCTGGAACCGCAGTCGCTTTTCGAGCCAGCCGGCGCGCAGCGACGGGGTGTTGTGCAAGAGGCGGAACCGCTCCAGGGCCTGTTCGTGGCTGTCGTGCAGGGCCGACACGGCGGCACCCCCTGCGCGCAGGGCGTCCCAGGCACCGGCTTCGTCGGGCTGTTCGCTGATCGTGTTCGTCAGGACCTGCCCGAACCGGTGCTGGTCGCCGCCCAGAAGGTCCTCCTTGGTGCCGAAGTAGCGGAACAGAGTGCGCTGGGAGACGCCGGCCTCTCGGGCGATCTGGGCGATGGTCACGGGGGCGTCGGCCGGAACCTCGGGCGGCTTGCGACGGCGGACCGTGCGGTCAGGCCCCGCCCCCGCTGCGGCCGTGTGTCCATCGCCCGGCCAGGGCCTCGTCGACGAACCCGGTCAGCTCGGTGAGCCGGGAGCGTTCGGTGGCGTGAAGGTTCTGGGCGTCGATGGTGGAGCGCAGCCGGGTAAGCGCGGCGCCGATGGCCGGGTGCTGGTCGGGTGTGCTGCGCCAGGCGAGTTCGCGCAGCAGCATCGCGATGCGGGTCAGGACGGCGGGCTCGGAGGCGCCGTAGCGCAGGGGCTGCGCCACCGCCAGTTCCAGCAGGTCCCGTAGGTCCGGGCGGTGCAGCACCACTCTGACCCGCTGGTGGTCGTCACGCAGCAGCCGGGGGCCCAGGTCACGGCTCGCCAGCTCGCACAGCAGGGCGGAGGTGTAGGACAGGGCGTGTACAGCGGTGGTCGGATCGTTGATCCCCGGGGAGAGCGCTTTCGCGGCGATGTCGGTGAGCTGCCGGAGTCCGAAGGCGACGTCCTGGAGGTCGGTGCGTTCGGGACCGGTCCGCACCGCCTCGGAGACTCGTTCGGCAAGACGCGCCCGGGTGTCGGGGGAGAACGGCTCCCCGGTGCGCGGCCAGGCTGCTCCCATGGGTGTGCCGACGACCAGCGAGCTTCCGGGCTGCCGGTCGATGAGCACGAGCGCGTCGGCTTCGACGGTTGCCTCCAGGAGCGCCGCCTCGTCCACGGAGGTGAGGAAGCCGGAAGCGCCGGCGGTCACGGGGAGCGCGCTGGTGGGCGGTTCCGGTGGTGGAGCAGGAGGGCCCCCGGCGGCGGGGTTCCCACGGGTCGCGTCCCGCCTCTTCGCGAGGAGCCGGTCAATGGTGTGGTCGGCGGCGGAGTGGACGCTGTTCATCATCGTCTCGATGCGGAGTTCGCGGGCCAGGTGCGACAGGAAAACGACCAGCGCCAGCAGACTGGCCAGAGTGAGCAGGAAGGCCACGGTGACCGACACCCGGGGGACGAAACCGGTCTGCCCGTCCTCGCCGGTGCGCACGGTGCGCAGGACGGTCAGGGCGAACGTGAACGTCGTGAGGAAGAGCGCCAGGGTTGTCTGGACGTACCGGTCCGCGGTGAAGGTCCGCAACAGGCGCGGGGAGAACTGGCTGCTGGCCAGTTGCAGCGTCACCACGGTGAGCGAGAAGGTGAGCGCCGTGACCGTGACCAGGGAGCCGGCGATCGCCGCCAGCACCGAGCGCGCGGCGTCCGCGCTGCCACCGAACAGGTAATCCCTCAGCCAGAACGGCACGTCGTGCTCGATCCGCCCGTCCAGCCGGGGCAGCCCCACCCCCGCGACGACCGCGAGCGTGATCCCCAGCGTGGGCAGCGGCCACAGCTGGACCCGGAGCGTGTCACGCATCGGTGCTGGGAATCGGGAACCCCGCCGGGAGCGAGGAGGCTCCCGGCACGGGGAGCCAGAGGGATGACTTCGGTGTCAGCACACGTTCAAGCTACCGGGCATGACAATTGAGGCAAATCGTGAGTCACTGCTGCGGATGAACGGCGCAGAGGTGCAATGGAGTGCATTACCCGCATATCTGGGCTAGTCATACGTGAGGTGGATAGTCAGCTCCTATGGGAGTAATGGGAGTCGTCTCTCGGTACGGGAGCGGGCGGCCGTTGAAGCGGTTCGCCGTGGCTACGTCCGTGCCTCTGATGGTGTTGTCGTTGCTGGTGGGCTGCGGGCGTGACGATCCGCTGAACGAACCCGCCGAGCGGTTCCAGATGGTCGAGGTCGACGACGAGCGTGCCATTCGGCTGTCCGTGACGGAGGTGACCGGCGGTGAGCTGGTCGCCCTGGAACTGAAAGAGCCCGCGTCCGACTCGCCCGTGTGGGAGAGCCGGATCGCGGACCAGGAAGGACTGCTGCACACGGTCCGGCTCGGGGCGACCCGGGGCGAGGTGCTCGAAACGAGTTCCGGCCCGAACATGACGGACTCCGGGCGGCAGCACATGAGGCAGCGTCTTCAGGAGGCTCGAATCCTGCCCGGCGAGGCGGCCCGTGAAGCGGCCGGCACGGGGGAGATCGTCACCGCCGTCCGGCTGGACGGGCGTGACGGCGACCCGGTCTGGAGGGTCAGTGTCCTCGGTGTGGCCGACGAGTCGGCGACGGTGCACGTCGTGGACGCGAGGACCGGCGAGGTCCTGGAACGTCACCCGGCCTGAACCGGTGGGAAACGCGGGTTCTGGCACCGGTGGCACCGGCCGCGCCTTGTGAGCGGTCACCGTGCGTCAGCGGGCAGGGCCTCCTGATCGGTGAGGGCGATGGCCAAGGCTCCGGCAGCGGTGGGGTGCAGGGGGGCGCGGTCGGTCGGCCCCTGTACGTACGGCTGAGCGCTGCACAGGCCGTGCCCGGTGAAGTCCGGCCTCACCGCGGTGAAGCCGGCTGCCTCGGCTCCCTGCCGCAGGGCGGTGTTGAGGGCGGCCAGCCGTGAACGCAGCACCTGCACCTTCTGCCGGGTGAGTCCTTCGTCGCGAAAGCAGCCGACGTCCGGGCCGAAGGGGTCGTAGTACTCGTTGACGAGGACAGCGGGGTGCTGCGGAAGGGCGGCCAGTTGGCGCAGGAGCGTGCGGTAGTCGAGGGCGAACCGGGCGAGTCGGTTCTGGAAGAACGCGGTGGACGCCCGGTCGTCGCACGACGGGGAGGCCACACAGAGTTTGACCAGCTCCGCCCAGCGCACGTCGTTGGCCCCGACACTGACCGTGATGACGGACGCCTCGGTGGCCCGTCGTGCTTGCGCGAGCTGGGGTGGGGCGACCCGGTCGCCGATGATCTGCACGCCGAGGACGCCGTCGCGGATCGTGGCGCCGGAGCAGGCGAGGTTGAGGACACGCCAGTCGTTGGCCCGGGCCATGGCCCGTGGGTAGGAGTCCGCGCTGCGCCGGCATGCCCGGTCGAGTGCGGTGGGCTCGTTCAGGGGCCGGTTCCCGGTGCCGGCGGCGGTGGAGTCGCCCAGGGCCACCGCCCGTACATCACCCAGTGGCGGCCCCTCGGCCCGGGGCACGGGGGACAGAGGGCTGTCGCCGACCAGGTCCTCGAGGGACCGCACGTTCCGCAGTACCTGAGGGGTCGCCGAGGCCATCAGGTAGAAACCGGCGGCGTTGACCGCGGTCACCAGCGCCACTCCACCGGCCAGTACGAGGACGGTCCGGCGCGGTGGCATGCGGCGCAGACCGGTCCAGGCGGCGAGGGGGAGCAGCACCAGCCCGGCGGCCACGGCGGTCTCCCAGGCTCCGTAGCGGAGCCAGCCGGCCGCCAGTTTCCGGCCTACCTCGAGGGTGAGCCGTTCGTGGTCGCCGGAGCTCAGGAGGCGGGCCACCTCGGCGTCCTCCTGGATGTGTGTCAGTTCCAGCCGGGGCCTGATCGGCCCGTCGAAGTGCGGCTTGGTGGGAATGCTCTGGCCGAACAGGTCGAGCCGTCCGGGACCGGACAGGCTCCAGTCCAGCGGCGCGGCGCCGACCCGCACCGTCTGGCCGGCCGTGGACACCGGTTGCAGCGGAGTGATCCGCACGGCCAGCCACATCGCGCCCAGCGCCAGCGTGGAGAACCCGAGAAGGTACGCGGCGGAGACCATGACCCGACGTCGCAGCCCGCGGCCCTTTCGCGGCGTCGGACGCCTCCGCCTCAGGCTCACTGCCACCGCTCCGGCCCTGTCGCGGGGTGAGGAACGCCCGGTGTGGTGCCTGAGGGAGCGTCGAGGGACAGGCGGACGGGAAGCTGCTCGACCGGTCCGCTCGGACATCGACGGGGCAGGAGGAGGCAAGGAGACGTTGGCGGCGTGCGCAGGGCTTCTTGCGATCGACCGTCGCCCGTGGCCACTGCTCCGTTGGCGTCACTCATCCGGTGAGGGGGAGGTCGGTCGCGGCCCGGCGGTGGCTTTGTCGTCGACGTGGGCGGGGCCCGGCGGGGTTGTGCGTGATGGCGTCGTCCCCGACCCGTCCCGTCGTACCCGGGGCGGCGAGACAGCCCACTGTCAGCAAGGGCGCTGCCCGGCGCCACGGCTCCGTCAGCCTTGCGTACATCCTCTGCCACCTCTCCTCCGAAGTCCCGGCGGCACACGGCCACCGCTGACAGCCATGCCACGCACACCGCGGCCTGACGTCACCTTTTGGGCCAGACGGCGGACTCCTCAGAGGAGCGCACATCCGTGAGAGAGACGAACGGTACGCCGCTTCACAAGCCCGACTGCCGCCGGACGTGACCGGCGAACCGGACGCTCACCCAGAGGGGCGCCCTACGCCGCGGGCCGGAAGCAGGCACACTGCGGGCACACGGCGACCCTCGTCGCGCCCCTGCTGGGCTGAAGGCGTCGTCGACCTGGGCGGCCAGAAGGGTGATCGCAGTGGTGACCGCGCCTCCCGGCGTGCGCATGCTGCGTATGCGTTGTTTGCTGGCCTTGGTTCCCAGCCCTGCGGCCTTCGGTATCCGTTGCCACCCTGAAGACCGGCGACTGGGCCCGCCAGTCCATCCGCACAACTGGCGAAACTGACCCGGCACCCGAAGGAGACACCTGTCGTGACCCAGCACCCGGAACAGCAGCCTCCGCCCGGATCATCGGCTTCGCCGGGCCAGGGATCGACATCCCGGTTGTCGGCCGACCACGATTCCGATGGCCCGGACAGTCACGAGGCGTGGCTCGGCCGCAGCCGCCTGGTGCTCAGCCCGATCGCCGCGCCGTCGATCCTGGGCCTGTTCGGCTTCGCTTCCTCGACGTTCATGGTGGCGTCCAACCTGGCCGAGTGGTGGGGCGACCGACTCGTGTCGCCGGTCGTTCTCGCGCCGCTGGTCATCTTCTTCGGTGGCCTGGCGCAGTTGGCCGCCGGCATGTGGGCCTATCGGGCTCGTGATGGCGTGGCTACCGCCATGCACGGCACCTGGGGGGCGTTCTGGCTCGCCTGGGGCATGACGCAACTCATGGTGGCCAACGGCCTGCTACCGCTGGAGACCACGGTGAGCCAGGCGTTCGGCTTCTGGTGGATCGTCCTCGCGGTGACCACCATCTTCGGAGCGCTCGCCTCGCTCGGACAGAACCTGGCCTTGTTCCTCGTCCTCGCACTGCTGGCCGCGGGCTCGGCGCTGCTGGCCGCGGGCATCATCGGCACAACCCACGGTCTGGTGCTGGCCGCGGGCTGGGTTCTGGTCGCCTCCTCCGCAGCCGCCTGGTACACCGCCGGGGCGATGATGCTGGAGCAGTCGTACGGCGGCCGGATCATCCTTCCGCTGGGCCGGTGGAGCCTGCGCGGCAACGTGCCCGGCCACAAGCAGACCCGTCCCATCGAGTACGCCTCCGGCGAGCCCGGCGCCAAGGCCGGCCAGTAATCCGGCGCCCGGCGCCCCTACCGAGTCTCATAGCGGGCGTCGGCCCGACCCGTGCACGCCGTCAGCCACTCACGCTCGGCGACCAGCTCGCCGTGGCACCGGAGGGATGGGTGTGCAAGCGCTCCCACCAGCGTGGCCGGTGCCCTGACGCGCTGATGGGTGCCGTCGGTCAGGGCGACGTGGGCATGCTCGCTCGTACCGGCGACTTTTGCCCTTGCCCACTCGGCGGACGCGCAGGCGCTGGCACAGCCGGGTCCGTGAGCCCGGGCACATGGCCATGAGCCCGGCCGCCAACCGGCGCCCCGAGTGCCGATGTGCCGGGGCGTGTTCAGCCCTCGGCGAGGAGGGCATCCACAGCGGCGTCGAGTTCGGCGGGGTTGGTCATGCCGACGCCGCGGACGGTGCCGTCGGCGGCGACCAGGACGTTCGTCGGTACGCCGCGGATGCCCAGACGGGCCGCGTACTGCCCGCTCTCGTCGAGCAGCACCGTGCCGTCGACGCCCCAGACCTCGGCGAAGTTGCGGGCCTCTTCCGACGCGGCCACGCTCTCCCACACATTGATCAAAACGATGTCCAGCCCGGACCGGGCGGTACGGCGGCGCAGTTCCTCCAGAACGGGCGCCTCCGCGTTGCACGGACCTCACCAACTGGCGAAGAAGTTGATGACGTACTTCCTCTCCGCCCACTCGCGGGTGGTGCGGATGCGACCGGTGTGCAGGTCTGGCAGGGCGAAGTCGGGCAGCGCAAGGCCCTCGGCGGGGTGCGGGGCCTGCGGCTGATGGCTCGGTAGCCAGGGACGATCCACGACGGTGAGGGTGCCGCTGCCGACGTTCGACACGAGCAGCCGACCGGTGGAGGGGTCGGTGGCGCAGTCCCCGGGCCCGTTGGCGACGACGATGCGATGCCGTTCGCTCATGGAGCGGGCGTCGAATGCGCTGACGGTTCCGGCGCCGCGGTTGCACACGAACAGCCACCCGCCGTCGGCGGTGGCGTGGAGGCCGACGGGAGCGCGTTCGGCGGGCAGCCGCCCGAGGAGGGCGCCGGTGTGCAGACCGATGCGGGCGACGGTGCTGTGCAGGGACTCCGCGACGTAGAGGTGCCCGTTGTCCGCGTCGACCACCGCCTTGCACGGCCCCTCGCCGACCGCGATGCGCCTCAGCGGCCGCAGCGTGACTGTGTCGAAGACGGTGACGGATGCGGCCATGAAGTTGACGCAGTACCCGTAGCCCGTGAGGGGGTCGACGGCGATGCTGCCGGCGCCGAGTTCGGCCGCGACCGTTCCGATCACCTCCAGGCGGTCGGCGTCGATCGCGGTGACCGTTCCCGCGGCGGTGTTCCCGCTGAAGACCCGGCGCAGTCCGGGGTGGTGTCCCAGGCCCGCAGGGTAGCTGCCGACCGGGATCCTGGCCAGGCGGGTGCCGGTGGCCGCGTCGAGCACGGTGACGGTGTCGGAGCGTGCGTCGGCTGTGAACAGCCGCTGGGTGGGCTGGTCGAAGATGACGGGGATGGGCTCGCGCCCGACATCGGCCTGCCACACCTTCACGAACCGGTCGAGGTCGACGGCGGCGACCGCGTTGTCGCGCGAGCAGGCGACGAACGCGCGATGGCTGTCCACGTCGACGGCGATTCCTTCCGGTCCGGCGCCGACCGGGATGTGGGCGAGGGCGCGGTGGGACAGGTCGAGTCGGCAGGCTGCTCCCGTAAAGGCTGGCCGTTCGTCCTTTTTCACCCGTTTCGTGTCCCCCGGCGGCCGCGGTCAAAACAGAGGGTCGTTCCCTGGCATGTAGGTGGACCGGGTCACGGATAAGTCTTTCCTCTGGTCCGGCACTTGTCGTAGCAGGGGCGGGAGGGGGACCGTGCGCGGAGGGGAACGCGGACAGGGACCTCGCGCGTTTGCGCTGCCGGTTGCCGCCGCGCGGTGCGTGTTCGCCACCCGGACCGCGAAGAGCACTCCCAAGCGGCCCGACACGACACAGCAGCCTCGGGGCTCTCCACGAGGGTGAACTCCGGCCGGTCTGGCTTACCGGCCCTTCTCCGCGCCGTCCGTGCCCGCCGTTCCGTCGTCCGGCGTATCGTTCGGCAGCCCACCGGTGAACTCGACCGTGACCTTCTGGAAGCCCTTGAACCTCTGAGTGGTGGCGTAGGAGCGGTACGCACGGTGGTCCGCCGGGCTCAGACGGACCCGGTCGGTGAAGGGTGTCAGCAAACTGCGGGGCCACAGCCGGTGCGCATGGACCGAACCGGTCTCCGCCGTGAGGACGAAGACGAGGGCTCCCAGGTAGAGCCAGGCCAACAGGCCGAGAACGATGGCGAACATGCCGTACGTGGCACTGGCACCGTTCAGGAAGCGCCCGACGTAGTAGGCACCGCCCCACTGGAGTGCCTGCCACGCGCAGGCGCCGCCGACCGCCGTGCTCCACAGGATGCGCAGGCTGATCCCCGCCTGGGTCAGGATACGGACACTCGAAACCAGCAACGCCGCGTTGAGGACGACGACGGCGAAGACCGCTGCCGAGCGCGAACCGGCGTCGAACCGTACCCCGAAGGCTCCCGCACCCCAGGCCGCAGCGGACAGCGCGGTGGTGGCGATCAGTCCGACGGCCAGTAGGGCGATGAAGGCGAGTCCCCGCAGCCTTGCCCGGACAGGGTTGGGACGGGCGTACCGCGGCACGGCCCAGATCTTGTTCAAGGCATGCTGCGCGGCTTGCGCCACCCCGAGCCCGCCGTAGAGGCTTCCGACCACTCCGGCGGCAAGGGCGACTCCGTTGGACTGAAAGGAGTGGACGTTCTGCTTCAACTGATCGCCCAGGACCGGGAAATTGCGCAGGGCCGAGTCGAGAACCTGCTGTCGCATGTCGGGATTGTTCTCCAACAGGACTGCCAGGGCGGAGACGAGGAGCAGCAGCAGCGGGAAGAGCGACAGAAAGCCGTAGTAGGCCAGCAGGGCGGCGAGGTACATTCCCTGGTCGTCGGCGAACTTGTACAGCACGGCCAACGGCTTGCCCAGAAAGGTGTGCCGCCGCTGGAAGTCGTCGATCCGTCGCAGCGCCTCCATGCTGTCTCCAGAGTGTCGGCCCACGGGGCCGTGTGGCAGGTGCTCTCGGGCGGGCCGCAGGCTCGCGGGCGGATCCGAGCGACGACCATCCGCACAGACGGATCAACCGTCGTACCCGGACGGGTTGTCCTCCGACCAGGCGTCGGGGCGTGCGGTGAGCAGGGCCGCGTCGATGTGCCGGGTGCCGGTGGTCACGCACAGCGTGTAGGTGACGTCTTCCACGCGCCGGCGTACCTACGTGCTGTCCGCAGGCCAGGCGTCCAGGTCCGCGGGGGCCTCGTACTGCTCGATCGACTCCGGCGGCACCGCGGGACGGGTCATCGGCATCACAGAGCTCCCTTCCGCGCCGACACACCACCCGGACCGGGCCGTGTGCTCCGGTACCCGATTTTCCGCGCCCGGCTCCCACCTCGCCACCCAGAGCGACCACGGCCCAGGCAGGCCGGTTTGTACCTGGGCCTCACGAGCGGGCCGTCCGATCCACGCTTGTCTTCCCTTCTCGGCTCGTTGACCGGCGAGGATGACCGAGGCTGGCACGACACGCTACGGACGGCCCCGGTCCCAGTCAGCAGGTCCCGATCCGTCGCACAGGGGGCACATGCGGCGCCTTCGTCGGGGAGCCGACTCCCACCCTCTCCACTGTCGGCCGGGGCGCCGCGGCCGGTTCGGCGGCCTGAAAAGCTATGATTCGTCCCCTTTGTGTGCCCCGTGGTCCGACGTGCAGCGGCCCCTGCTCGGGCTGTCCGGCGTGTCGTGTGGCCCGGCAGGGGCACTGAGAGACGATGGGCTTCCTCGGGCAGGCAGGAGGCCGGCCGGGCAGGGAGGAGCGCGTGGACCAGCGGGCCGCACGGCAGACGACCGTGGGAACAGGCGGACCGGCCCCGACGAGCGGTCGGGACCGCGGTAATGACCCGGTCCGGGACGGGACGGACGCCCGGCGACGGATTCCCCGCACCGATGTGATCCTGCGGGACGCGAGGCTGGCGGACGCGGTGCGCCGGCTCGGGATCGGAATCGTTAAGTCCGCCGTCCGGCAGGCCCAGGAGCAGGCCCGTGACGGGGTCGTCCCGCCCGCCGGCGTGGCGGACGCGGCGGTCGCGCTGCTGCCGTCCACCTTCGGCGGACTGCGGCCGGTGATCAACGCGACCGGGGTGCTGCTGCACACCAACCTCGGCCGGGCCTCCCTGTCGGCGGCCGCCCGCGCGGCGGTGCGGGAGGCCGCCGGGCCGACCGACGTCGAACTCGACCTCAGCACCGGTGTACGTGCCCGCCGAGGGCGCACCGCGCTCGCCGCCCTGCGGGCACGGGTGCCCACAGCCCGCGGCGTGCACGTGGTGAACAACGGTGCCGCCGCGCTGGTCCTGGTAGCGACCGCGCTCGCCGCTGGACGCGAGATTGTCATCAGCCGGGGAGAGATGGTGGAGATCGGAGACGGTTTCCGTCTGCCCGACCTGCTGGTGTCGACCGGAGCCCGGCTGCGCGAGGTCGGCACCACCAACCGCACCACCGTCGTCGACTACGCCGATGCCCTCGGCCCCGAGACGGGCTTCATCCTGAAGGTGCACCCCTCCAACTTCCGGATCAGCGGGTTCACGCGCGCCGCCGGCACCGGCGAACTGGCCGCGCTGGGCGTCCCGGTCGTCGTCGACATCGGCTCCGGGCTGCTCGCGCCCCATCCGACGCTGCCCGAGGAGCCGGACGCCGAGAGCCAGCTGCGCTCCGGCGCTTCGCTGGTAACGGCGAGCGGCGACAAACTGCTGGGCGGGCCCCAGTGCGGACTGCTGCTCGGCGACGACGACCTCGTGCGGACGGTCTCCAGGCATCCCCTCGCACGCGCCCTGCGGGTGGACAAGCTCACCCTCGCCGCCCTGCAGGCGACCCTGACCGGGCCTGGCAACCCGACCACCGACGCCCTGACCGCCGATCCGGAGTGGCTCGAGCGCCGGGCTGAGCGGCTGGCCGCCGTACTGAGCGCCGACGGTGTGGACGCGCGGTGCGCGCCGAGCGACGCGACGGTGGGCGGAGGCGGCGCCCCCGGCGTGACGCTGCCCAGCGCCGCGTTGTCCCTGCCTGAGGCCTACGCCACCGCGCTGCGCACCGGGCGAATCCCCGTGGTGGGGCGCCTGGAGGGCGGCCGGTGCCTGCTCGACCTGCGCGCCGTCCCGGTCGAGGACGACGAACGGCTGGCCGAAGCGGTACGGGCCGCCGCGGCGGAAAGGTAGACGTCATGCGTGTGATGGCCACTGCCGGGCACGTCGATCACGGAAAGTCCGCCCTGGTGCGGGCGCTGACGGGCATGGAGCCCGACCGCCAAGAGGAGGAACGCCGCCGGGGGCTCACCCTGGATCTCGGATTCGTGTGGACCCGGACGGAGGACTGGGGGTCCGAGGGAACGGAAGACCTCGCGTTCGTGGACGTGCCCGGGCATGAACGGTTCGTCGCCACCATGCTGGCCGGAGTGGGACCGGTGCCCGCCGTGCTCTTCGTGGTCGCCGCCGACCAGGGCTGGCAGCAGCAGTCGCAGGAGCACCTCGCGATCATCGATGCCCTCGGCGTGCGGCGGGCCGTCCTCGCCGTGACCCGCAGCGACCTCGCCGACCCCGAACCCGTACGGGCCGACGCCGTCGAACGCCTCGCCGCCACCTCCCTCGGCAAGGTGCCGTCCGTCGTGGTCAGCTCGGTGACCGGCGCCGGACTGGACGAGCTGCGCGGGGAGCTGGGCCGGCTGGCCGGGTCCCTGCCCGTGCCGCCGGCCGACGCCGACGTACGGCTGTGGCTGGACCGCGCCTTCACTGTGCGCGGACGCGGCACGGTCGTGACCGGCACGCTCGGCGCGGGCACGCTGAGGGTCGGCGACCGGCTGCTGACGGGGGACGGCACGGGGGAGCTTCGGGTGCGCGGGCTGCAGTGCCTGCACGAGGACCGCAGCGCCGTGAGCGCAGTGGCCCGCGTGGCGGTCAACGTGCACGGTGCCGCCGACGGCGCGCTGCACCGTGGCCAGGTCCTGCTCTCGCCGGGCCGCTGGCTGCTGACCGCCCTCGCAGACGTCCGTGTCACGGGGGAACCAGTCGCCGATCTGCCCCGGGACCCGACCCTGCACATCGGGACGGCCGCGGTGCCGGTGACCGTCCGCCCGCTGGGCGAGGACACGGTCAGGCTGACGCTGAGCCGTCCGCTGCCCCTGCGCGTCGGCGACCGCGCCGTCCTGCGCGAACCGGGCGGCACCCGTGTCCCCTGCGCGGTGACCGTCCTCGACGTGCGTCCGCCGCGGCTGGCCCGACGGGGAGCCGGCCGGGCCCGCGCCGAGGAGCTGGCCGCGATGACCGGACGCCCGGACGGCACCGAGGAGCTGCGGCGACGCCGGCTCGTACGGCGCGGCGAACTTCTGGCGATGGGCGTACCCCCTCCGGCGGAGCCCGTCACCGGGGACTGGCTGGCCGACGCCGGCCACTGGGCCCGGTTGCGCGCCCGCCTCGCCGAGGAGGTCGAGCGGCACACCCGGCAGCATCCGATGGAGCCAGGCTTGCCGACGGAGGCCGCGCGCCGCCTGCTCGGCCTCCCCGACCGGCTGCTGGTCGACGCCCTCGCCCGGACACCCGGTGCCAGCGAAATCCAGCACCGTCAGGGGCGGCTGTACGGCGCCGCTGCCGGACCCGCTCTGCCGCCGGCCCTGCGCTCGGCCGTCGACGCCGTACGGCGGGACCTGGCGCACGGGCCCTTCCGCGCGCCCGAGGCGGACCGGCTGAGGGACCTCGGACTCACCCGCAAGGCTCTGGGCGCGGCCGTCGCCGCCGGCGCACTCCTGCGGGTCGGCGACTCCATCGTGCTGCTGCCGGGCGCCGACACCCAGGCAGCCGCCGTCCTCGGCCGGCTGCCGCAGCCGTTCACGCTGAGCGAGGCCCGCCGTGCGCTGGACACGACGCGCCGGGTAGCCGTCCCTCTGCTGGAGCACCTGGACGCGCGGGGACTGACGGAACGGGTGGACGATCTGCGTCGACGCTGCCGGCCGACCGTCGAGAGCGGCGGAAACGGAGGCGGACGGGAATCGAACCCGCCTGCCCGAGATCCTCGGACACCTCGGTTTTGAAGACCGGGAGGGCCACCAGGCACCCACACGCCTCCACCGCCCGGCCAGGTTACACGGACACCCGGCCACCGTCCCGTCGCCACCGAGTCCCGTCACCACCAAGGAGTACCGGCATGACATCGACGAGCAGGACCGGCGTACGCCTCACCCAGTACGCTCACGGCGGCGGCTGCGCCTGCAAGATCCCTCCCGGTGAACTCGAAGATGTGCTCGGCCCGCTGGCCAGGACGGCAACGACGGCGAGTGACACGCCGCTTCTGGTGGGGCTGGCCACCGGTGACGACGCGGCCGTCGTCACCCTGCCTGCCACGCCCGGGGGCGCCGCGCAGGCCGTGGTGTCCACGGCCGACTTCTTCACGCCGGTCGTCGACGACCCCTACGACTGGGGACGGATCGCCGCCGCCAACGCGCTTTCCGACGTCTACGCGATGGGCGGCCGCCCCGTCCTCGCGGTCAACCTGCTGGCCTGGCCGCGCGACGTCCTGCCCTTCGAGCTGGCCCGGGAGGTGCTGCGCGGCGGCCTGGACATCGCTGCCGAGGCCGGCTGCCACGTGGGCGGCGGACACAGCGTGGACGATCCCGAACCCAAGTACGGCATGGCCGTCACCGGCCTCGCCGACCCCGCCCGGTTGCTGCGCAACGACGCCGGGCGGCCCGGCGTACCGCTCTCGTTGACCAAACCGCTCGGTCTGGGCGTGCTGAACAACCGTCACAAGGCCACCGGCGAGTGGTTCGAGCAGGCGGTGGCCACCATGGTCGCCCTCAACCGGGATGCCGCCGCGGCGGCCCTGGACACCGGGGCGGTCTGTGCCACCGACGTCACCGGCTTCGGCCTCCTCGGCCACCTGCACAAGCTGGCCCGCGCCTCGGGAGTGACCGCCGTGCTCGACACCGCCGCCGTGCCCTGCCTCGACGGCGCGCGGGAGGCGGTGCGCGACGGCTACGTCAGCGGCGGCACCCGGCGCAACCTGGAGTGGGTGGCGCCGTTCACCGACTTCGGCGACACCGACGCCGACACCCGCCTCCTGCTGGCCGACGCCCAGACCTCGGGCGGGCTGCTCGTGGCCGGGGAGGTGCCGGGGGCGCCGGTGATCGGCGAACTGGTCGGGCGCGGGCCGCATTCGGTCATCCTGCGCTGATCCGTACGCGCCCGACGTCGGTCACGGCTCCGTACCGGTGTGCTCGTCGATGCCCGCCCGCGCCCGGTACTCCCGCACCAGCTCCAGCGCGGCCGGCCCCCGCGGGCGCCGTCCTGGCCGGATGTCCACGGCGAGCGCCTTGGCCTCCTGAATGTGCGTGTTCGGATCCAGGGACAGGTGCAGCAGCTCGTTGGCCGCGTCACCCGTGCTGTACCCGTTGGGACCCCAGTGGTAGGGCAGACCCACCTGGTGCAGGGGCCGACCGTGCACCGTCAGCGGCACCACGCGGTCGGTGATCAGTACCCGGGCCTCGATCACGCCGCGGGCACTGACCACGGTCGCCCAGCCGGTGTGCTCCAGAGAGCGCTCCGCGGCCAGCTCCGGGGAGACCTCGCAGAAGAACTCCGGCTGGAGCTCGGCGAGGTAGGGCTGCCAGCGGGACATGCCGCCCGCCGTGTGGTGCTCGGTGAGCCGGTACGTGGTGGCCACGTAGGGGAACACCTCGGAGCCGGGTGCGCCCCCGCTCGGCTGGTAGCGGTTGTCCGGTCGCGAAGGCAGCAGGTGCCGCACCGGGTTGCGCTGTTGTTTGTACAGGAGGTTGGGGAAGGGCGAGTCCTGCGGCTCGTAGTGGGCGGGCAGCGGTCCGTCGGTGAGTCCGGAGGGCACGTACAGCCAGGCCTTGCCGTCGGCCTGCATGATGAACGCGTCGGTGCCCGACAGGGCCTCGGGCCCGGTTGCGTCGGGCGGCGGCTCGTGGCCGGGGGACTTGTCGGGGGAGAAGTCGGGGACATCGTGTCCCACCCACTTGTCCTGGTCCCCGTCCCACCACACCAGCGCCTTGCGCTCGCTCCACGGCTTGCCGTCCGGATCGGCCGAGGCGCGGTTGTACAGCACACGGCGGTTGGCCGGCCACGCCCAGCCCCACTCGCTCGCCACCCAGTCCTGCTGCTCACCGGGTTTGCGGCGGGCGGCCTGGTTCACGCCGTCGGTGTGAACGCCGCAGTAGATCCAGCAGCCGCACACCGTGGAGCCGTCATCGCGCAACTGTTCGTACGAGGAGAGGGGGTTGCCGTCGGCGTCGTGACCGTTGATCTCGGCGAGCACTGCCTCCGCGTCCGGTTCGGATAATTCGCCCTTGAGCGGGTAGTCCCAGGTCAGGTCGATGAGCGGCCGGTCCATCGGGTCCGTCGACCCGGCGAGCCTGCGGCGGATGACGCGGCCCAGATGGTAGGTGAACCACAGGTCGCTGCGCGCCTCGCCGGGTGGTTCGACGGCCTGGTGGTGCCACTGCAACAGGCGCTGGGTGTTGGTGAAGCTGCCGTCCTTCTCGGTGTGGGCGGCGGCCGGCAGGAAGAACACCTCTGTGCCGATGTCCTCGGTGCGCATCTCGCCCGTCTCGATCTCCGGGCCGTCCTTCCACCAGGTCGCCGACTCGATGAGCGAGAAGTCACGCACCACCAGCCAGTCCAGGTTCGCCATACCGAGACGCTGCATCTTGGCGTTGGCCGAGCCGACGGCCGGGTTCTCGCCCATCAGGAAGTAGCCCTTGCAGGTCCCCTCCAGCTGCGCCATGACGGTCTCGTACGTGGAGTGCGAGCCCGTGAGCCGTGGCAGGTAGTCGAAGCAGAAGTCGTTCTCCGCCGTCGCCGCGTCCCCCCAGTACGCTTTGAGCAGGCTGACCAGGTAGGCGCCCATGTTGCCCCAGTAGCCCTTGCGGGCCGCCTCACCCTTGACGAACGCGTCCAGGTCCTCCTGCTTGTGCGCGTGCGGCATGGGAATGTAGCCGGGCAGCAGGTTGAAGAGGGTGGGAATGTCCGTGGATCCCTGGATGGAGGCGTGTCCCCGCAGGGCGAGGATGCCGCCGCCGGGGCGGCCGATGTTGCCGAGCAGGCTCTGCAGCACGGCGGCGGCACGGATGTACTGCACGCCTACCGTGTGCTGCGTCCAGCCGACCGCGTAGGCGAAGGCGGTGGTACGGTCGCGGCCCGAGTTGTCCGTGACCAGTTCGCACACCTGCTGGAAGAGGTTCTGCGGCACACCGCAGATCTGCTCGACCATCTCGGGCGTGTAGCGGGCGTAGTGCCGCTTGAGCACCTGGAAGACGCAGCGCGGGTGCGTCATCGTCTCGTCGCGTTCGATCTCGCCCTCGCCGATGTCGGCGCCGCCCGAGCCGTGCGACTCGCCACCCGCCGCTTCTGTCACCGGGGCTCCGCCGCCGGTGCGGTTCTCGTACTCCTGATCGCGCTGCCCGGACGCCGCCTGCATTTCCGTGCCCTCGTACTGCCAGCTGCCGTTGTCGTAGCTGCGGCTGTCGCGGTCGAGGCCGGAGAAGACGCCGTCGAGGTCCTCGGTGTCGCGGAAGTCCTCGCGCAGCACGACGGGGCCGTTGGTGTAGGCCACCACGTAGTCACGGAAGTACTTGTCGTTGCTCAGCACGTAGTTGATGACCGCGCCGAGGAAGGCGATGTCCGAGCCCGCGCGCAGCGGTACATGGACGTCGGCCAGCGCACTGGTCCTGGTGAACCGCGGATCGACGTGGATCACCTTCGCGCCACGGGCCTTGGCCTCCATCACCCACTGGAACCCGACCGGATGGCACTCGGCCATGTTCGAGCCCTGGATGACGATGCAGTCGGAGTTCTGCAGGTCCTGCTGGAAGGTGGTCGCGCCGCCGCGGCCGAACGAGGTTCCCAGACTGGGAACGGTGGAGGAGTGTCAAACACGTGCCTGATTCTCGATCTGCACCGCGCCCAGGGCGGTGAAGAGCTTTTTGATCAGGTAGTTCTCCTCATTGTCGAGGGTCGCGCCGCCGAGGCTCGCGATGCCGAGCGTGCGGCGGGTGCGGGTCTCGTCGACCTCCCACTGCCAGCCGGCTCGGCGCGCCTCGATCACCCGGTCGGCGATCATGTCCATCGCCGTGTCCAGGTCGAGGCGCTCCCAGTCGGTGGCGTGCGGGCGTCGGTAGAGCACGTGGTGTTCGCGGGCGCCGCCCGTGGTCAGCTGGAGGCTGGCCGCCCCCTTGGGGCACAGTCGGCCGCGGGAGATGGGGGAGTCGGGGTCGCCCTCGATCTGGGTGACGCGCTCCTCCTCCACGTACACGTTTTGGCCGCAGCCCACGGCGCAGTACGGACAGATCGACTTGACCACCCGGTCCGCCGAGGCGACCCGGGGGGTGAGCCGTGCGCTGGTCGCGCTCTTGGCGGCGGCGCCGCGGCCCAGGGGGTCAGTGCCCTTGAGCTGGCGGTAGACCGGCCAGGAGTCGATCCAGGTACGTACGCCCATGATGGGAGCCTTTCGCGTGAGCCTTCATGGTCCAGCTCTTTTCCCCTTCGGCTGCCCGCCCGTCCGCTGTGCCATTGATCGGGGGCAGGTGGCAGGGAGTCCCGTACTCGCATTCCTCGTGCTGCTGCCGGCCCTCTGGTCCGCGTGGTGCGCGGAACCTCGATCCGGCTGCTGCAAAGTACCCGTGGCGAAGGGGGGTGAAACCTGGCGGGACCCGCCGGGCGCCGGCCCCAGACGGTCCCTGAGAGTGCGTCATGCGTGCCGCCGTCAGGCCGCACGTTCCGGTTGCGCCCCTGCGCGGGTTTCCCGCGGTCGGTGCCGTGGCCGCGGGCTGTGTTCAGCGCGGGCATCGTCGTGACCGTGCTGACGGTCCGTGTCGCCACCGTGCTTCCCACGGTCCTGGGAGTCGACAGCAGCGCCTTGTCACCCGGTTGGCGTGCTCCGCCCGTGACCGCGTACGCGTCTGTGCGATCGTCGGCGCAGCCTCGCGGAATTGCGTTGCCGCCGGGGCGCGGCCTACGTCCACTGCGTCGGCTGTCCATACGCGTGTTCGGGAGGCAGGCCCTCGCCCCGGTACCTCGGCCGCGGGGTGCGGTGAACGGCCCGCGCGTCTCAGCCGGAGCGTGCCGCGAGCCGTTCCCGCTGCGGCATCACGGTGTACTTGGGATCTTCCGCCGATCGCACACCGGCGTGGAACACCCCGAACCGCAGCGCGGCGGAGCCGGCCAGCAGCGCCAGTCCGCCCGCCGCGCCCAGCGCCCGGCTGGGGCGACGGCCCGTGTACGCCGCCAACGCGGCCCCTCCCGCCGTGAGCAACTCCGCGGCGCGCAACAGCTTGTGCGGTTTGCCCTGCTCGTACGGCTCGGCCACCAGACCCATGCGATGTTTCATCAGATGAAAGGTGCCCAGCTCCAGTGCGGCTCCGCACACCGCCATGCGGCGCGCTGGGCCCGTCTGGGCCATCGGCCCGACGGCCAGTGCGAGCCCGGCCGCCGCTGTGGCGCTGGAACCGGCGAAGACGAACGGCAGCTCGCGGTAGCCCTCGTGCCAGGAGGGTACCGCCGTGTCGGAGAGCAGTACGGCGGTGTAGGTGGCGACCGCCGGACCCAGAGCGGCGGCGGCCGCCGTGGCGCCCGCGCCCATGACGCGGTACCGGCCAGCGACGTCGGCGGCCGCCGCGGCCATCGTCAGCGGCGCGTACCCGGCCAGCAGCCATGAGCCGACGTTCATGGGAGAGGTGGGCTTGAAGACGCGGAGCATGTTGACGAACCGTGCGGGCCGGCCCAGGTCGTGGACGAGCGCCCCCAGCGACAGGGTGATGGCGCCCGCGGCACCGAGTTTCGCCACCCTCGCCAGGTGCGGGCGTTCCGTGACGTGTGCGCCGGCCGCAAGCAGCGAGGAAGCGCCGGCCAGGCCGCCGAGGTAGAGGTAGCCGGCGATATCGAGGGGTTTCCAGGTCGGTTTCTTCACGACTGGTTTGCCGTAGTAGGACGAGAACTGGGCGTCGGGGACCATCGGCTGCTCGCCGCGACCACGGCGTTTCCTGCGCCGCCCCGCCCGGCCGCCCGTCGGTGCGTCGCGCCCGGGATGTGCTCCCTGCACGCCCTCACGGGTGACGTCCGAATCGCTCACCGGGTCCTCCTGACGAAGCTGGCGACGCCCAGCGCGGCGAGCGCCACAGCGGCCGTCGCCGCCTGTTTCCACATCGCGGGCAGATCCCGGGTGGTGACCACCGGATCCGGTGGCAGGCCGTAGACCTCGGGTTCGTCGAGCAGCAGGAAGAACGCTCCGTCCCCGCCGACCCCGTCCTCCGGGCTTTCCCCGTACAGCCGGGCATCGGCCACCCCGGCCGCGTGCAACTGCGCCACCCGGGCCGCGGCCCGCTCACGCAGTTCGTCCAGCGGGCCGAACTGGATGGACTCGGTGGGGCACGCCTTGGCGCAGGCCGGTTCCATGCCGACGCCGAGCCGGTCGTAGCACAGGGTGCACTTCCAGACCCGGCCGTCCTCCTTGCGCTGGTCGATGACCCCGTACGGGCAGGCGGGCACGCAGTACCCGCAGCCGTTGCAGATGTCCTCCTGTACGACGACCGTGCCGAACTCGGTGCGGAACAGGGAACCCGTGGGGCACACGTCCAGGCAGGCCGCGTGCGTGCAGTGCTTGCACACGTCGGAGGCCATCAGCCAGCGCAGCTCGGTGCGTCCGTCGGGCGAAAGTGGCGAGATCTCTCCCGACGGCGCGCCGGCCGGGGCCGACTGCGGTGCCGGTGCAGTGCTCCCGGGACCGGGGGAGGAGGACGAGGTGCCCAGGTTGCGGGCAGCGTCGAACACGTCGAAACCGCTGTGGTCGACGCCGGGCTCCTGACCGCCCAGCGGCTTGCGCTGCTCGATGAAGGCCACGTGCCGCCAGGTGTCCGCGCCCAGTCCTTGGGTGTTGTCGTAGGACATGCCGGTCAGCTCCAGACCGTCCTCCGGCACGGCGTTCCACTCCTTGCACGCCACCTCGCACGCCTTGCAGCCGATGCAGACGGAGGTGTCGGTGAAGAAGCCCATGCGCGGCTGGGTGCCGGTGTAGCCGGCAGCCTGCGCCACATCCGGCTGCGGCCCGAACAGCAGGTGCTCGGACGCGGACGTTGACGGCGGATCGCCGTCCACCGCGTTCGCCGCCGTCGTATCGCCCTCGGTCACGGCCGACCTCCTTGTTCAGCTCCCGGACCGCTGTCCGCAGCCGCGCCGGCTGCGGCCCTCAGGGCCTCGGCCGGCTGCAGCTGACACTCGGTGGCGGAGGATTCCGCCCGCTTGCCGGACCACCGCCGTCTCCGCCCACCGGGAACGAGCCGTGGTCGGCGAACGACTCCTGCGGGAACTGCGAGCGCCGGAGAAGGCGCCCACCCCGCGGCTGCGGAATCGCGACTTGGGTGAAGGTGCTCGTGCAACGTTGATCCTCCGCCACGCCGTTCCCACTCTTATACACCGGTGTGCCCACTCGAGCCTCGCACGAGTGCCCGGACGGTGCACGCCCGAGACCGCGCTGTAAGCCGACGAAGACCGGTCGTTCGTCCGAGAAGGCCCCGAAAAAGGGGGCGTCTACATGAAGTTGCGGGTGTGCAGCGCCGACAGGGCGGCGGCCTCCTCGTCGGGAAACCCCAGCCGGGACAGCCGGTGGCGGCGCCCCTCGTCCATCTCCGCCTGCAGTCGCTGGACCGCTCGCCAGCCTCGGGCGATCGCCTCCGGCTTCCACGAGCCGGCCGCCAGCACCACGAGCGCCTCGAACACGTCCCGGTTCAGGCCCGCCGTGTCGGCCAGCACGTCGTGGCGGTGCTCCACGGCTGCCCGCAGTCGCCCGCGCAGTCGCGGGTCCACGTCGGCGCGGTGCTCGAGGTGCCCCAGGCCGAAGGCCACGTGTCGGGCCTCGTCCTGGCGCACCAGATGGCAGATCCGGCGCGTCACCGGGTCCGGTGCGTACCGCTCGAGAAACGTCAGCAGATTGAGGAAGCTGCCTTCTCCGAGCACCGACAGCAGGAAGGAGGCGATCGAGAAGTCCGGCTCGGCGAGCAGCGTAGCCAGCGACGCCCGGCTCCCGGCCGAGGAGGTGCCCATCGAGTTGCCCTTCAGCAGCGCCCGCCGGGTGAAGACCTCGACGTGCCGGGCCTCGTCGGCGGCCTGCACGGCGAGCAACTGGAGCACCTCGCGGAAGTGGGGGTGCACCTGGACGAGCAGTCGCGCGGGCACCACCAGGGCTGCCTGCTCGTTTTCCACCAGGTACGTCATGACTTGCACGACCGCCGCCTCCACCTCTTGAGGGAGATGGAAGGGCGCGTCCCAGCTGATGTCCGTCAGCGGGTTCCACTGAGCCGCGGCGGCCTGGCGGTACAACCGCGGCGCCAGATCGGTCCAGGCGGTGTCCCGGCGGGTGACCGGAAAGGGCACCTCGGGCCCGCCGGACTCCACCAGGGCACCGCGCGCCGCCAGTCCCCAGTGCAGCGGTGCCCGGTCGGCCACCTGCCCGGGCCTGGGGTCGCCGGCGCGTTCGGCGCCCTGCCGGCGGCTGGAGTCGGCGGCACCGCACACCACGTACGCCCGCACGTTACGCGCCTGTGCCGGCGAGTCGCCGGACATCGCGGGCTGCACGGTGTGGCCCTCTCGGCGGCACCATGCGGTGAGGTGCGCGACCAGCGCCGGGTCGGTGCCGGAGACGGCCACCCGCCCGCCCGGCCGTACCTGGCAGAGCGCCCTGCGCAGCAGCACATGGGCACCCCGGTCGAAACCGAGCCCGGCCAGGTCCAGCAGCGAGGTACCGGCCGGGAACGCGGAACCCGGCGGCGATGAGGACCCGGAGGCTTCCAGGCTCACGGCCGGTAACCGGCGGCCGTGATCCGGCCGTCGGTGTCGTAGAAACCCGCCTCTTCCACCGCGGCTGTGAGATCGGCGTACCCGCTCTCCCGGCCGGGGAGCCACCGCGTGAGCCCTTCGAGTTCCATCAGGTGACGCACCTCGGGGTTCGCCGCGGACATCGACAGCAGCAGGGAGGTGAGCTCCTCGCCGAGCTCCGGGTCGAGGGACGGGCCAGCCACCAGGAGGCAGTGGTCGAAGGGCGCGGTGCGGGACAGCAGACGGGTGGCGCCCGCCGGGAAGGTACCCTCCTGGCCGAACAGCAGATGGTTGGCATCGATCATGCAGGCTGCCGCCACCTCGCCCGCCATTAGAGCGCGGGCGGCTTCCCGCTCCCCGCCGATGTGGTCACCGTGGAGCCCCACCCCGGTGTCATGGCGCCGTACCTCGAAATCGGTGCCGGCGGCGAGCCCGAGCTCGCGCAGATGGTGCAGGGGCAGCAGGGTGGCCTGCGGGGAGTCGACCGCGCCGACGGCGATCGCGCGCCCCTTCAGGTCCGTGACCGTCGCGGGTCCCTCGGCCCGGACGACCACGACCGAGGTGAGGTCGCGATCGGTGTCGCGCATGACGAGCGGCCGGACGTGTACCCGCGCCTCCCGTGCCAGTCTGCCGCTGCGCAGCCAGGCCAGCGGCGAGTGCCACGCGACGTCGATCCGGCCGTGCACCAGATCTTCGGTCTGCCGCTCATAGTGTGCGTAGAGCACGAAGTCGAACGGCAGCCCCTGACGCCGCAGCCAGGAACGGAACCCGGCCCAGATGGTGACGACCTTCGGGTCGTAGGCGACGGCGCCCAGAACGACGGTGTTCAACGGGTTCCCTCCCGGTCAACGGGTCTCTTCGAACAGCGGCAGACCGAGCCCGGCCCGACCGCAGAAGTCGTACAGGGCCTCGGTGGTCGGCGCCATCACCCGCGCCGCCAGCGAGTCCCTGAACCGCCGCTCCACCCCTAGCTCCCGGCGGAACGCCGCCCCGCCGCACAGCCGCATCACGCCGTCCGCGACTTCGGCGGCGGTCTCGGCGGCCAGCGCCTTGGCCTGCAGGACACGCACCTGCGCGTCGGCGCGGCCCGTGGCCAGAGCGGTGAGCGTGTCGTCGAGGAAGGACCGTACGGCGTCGGCCCGCAATCGCAGTCGCGCGTACTGCTGACGGGGGACGGGCTGCTCGGCCAGCGTCTGGTCCAGATGCTCGAGCCGGGTGCTCCGAAGCTGGCGTGACGCCAGTTCCAGGAGCGCCTCGGTCACCCCGAGGGAGAAAGCCGCGCTGAGCACGAGAAAGCAGGGCAGCACCAGGGACAGGGCCGTGTCCAGGCCCTCGCCGTCCGCGCCGAGCAGAGCAGCGCGCGGCACCGACACACCCTTGGCGGTGACCGGACTGGAGGCGTTGCCACGCAGCCCGAACCCGTCGTAATCGCCCCGCACCAGCAGGCCCGCGCTGCCGGCTGGGACCAGCCACAGTGACATGACGCCGCCGGCCCGCAGCGGCCTGCTCGACCAGACATAGCTGTCGGCCTCCCCGGCCGATGTGACCCACGACTTCTCCGCGTCCAGGCGCACCGTATCCGTATCCTCCGGGGCCGCCGTCCCGGAGGACGCCCAGAAGTGGCTGCGCGACCCCTTTTCGGAGAGAGCCAGCGTGCTCAGATGCCGTCCCTCGGCGATGGCCCGCCGTACGTCCTGTGGTCCATGGCGGTCCACGACGGTGACGGCCGCGTAGTGCATGAGCAGGACCATGGCGGTGGAGCCGCACACCCCGGCCAGCCGTTCCACCACAACCGCCGCATCCCGCAGGTCCCCGCCGGATCCGCCGTGCTCCGGGGAGCTGAGCAACCCCAGCAGCCCCGCGTCCGCGAGGGCCCGCACTCCCGCAAGGGGAAAGCGGCCGGTTCGGTCCACCTCGTCCGCGAACGGTCGCACGGTCTCGTTGAGCACCGTCTCGAATGCCGCGCTCACGTGTGTCGGCGATACCTCAGTGAATGCGGACATACGGCTCCTTCGCAGGCGGGTGGGACATGTCAATCTCGTTGGTGGACGGCCAAGCCAAGCAGTCCCACCGCCAGGTCCGTGGGAGCGCGCGCCGGGCGGGCGAAAGAGTGATGATCACGGAATGGGACAGCAGGCGCCGTAGGGTGCGTCGGCCGTGGACCGTTTACCGACCTCGGCTCGTCGGGGTGTCCTCACACCCGAGCCCGCACAGGCAGTCCCACTGTTCGACCTCTAGCCGGACAAGCCGCCGTGACGATCACAAAACCGAGCCAGAACCGCTACTCGTGAACAAGGCCAGTGGCCGGCAGCGGCCTCGGCTGCTCCGTCCTCAGGATCCGGACGAGGGAGAGGAGCCGGACCTCGACGCAGGCGTGCGCTGGAACGTGGCGTACAGCAGCCACAGTGAGGGGATGAGCAGGAGGGCTCCGACAGCCAGTACTACCAGGCAGGCCGCCAGCACCGCTCCGTTCGAGGCTGCTTGGTCGACGGTGGTTCCGCCGACCAGCATCGCGGGGTACTGCGCCGCGCCCCAGGCCCAAAGGATCGCGGCAACCGCCAGCGCTGAGGCGGGACGGGCCAGAACGAAGCGGTTCTGGCTCAGCAGGGCCAGACCGAGGAGACCGGCGACAGCGCTGAGGACGACCAGCGGCAGCGCGCGATGGGTCAGCCCGTGGAAGAGTTCGGGGGCGTCGGCGTGCAGGACGGCGATGCCGGCGCACGCGACGGCGCCGCTGGCCAGACCGCTGATGATGGCGCGACGGGCGAAGGCCGAGGCGAGCGCCCTCTCGCCGTCGCGAGCGGCGTCGGCGCACAGGTACACCGCGGCGAGGTGGGCGCAGGTGGTGACAGCCAGAACGCCGCCGAGGGCCGACGTGGGATTGAGCCAGCTGGTGAGCACGTCACCGACGGCGAGGCCGGGTGGTACCCGTCCGGAGGCGACCGCCCCGGCCACGGCACCGAGGAAGAACGGCGTGATCAGGGAAGACAGGGCGAAGAACGCCCCGAACAGCCGCTGCTGCCACAGCTCGGTGCTCGCCTTGCGGAAGGCGAACGCGGCCCCGCGCGCGATGATGCCCAGCGCCGCGAGCGTCAGCGGCAGGTAGAGCGTGGACATGACGGCGGCGAAGACGGGAGAGAAGGCGGACCACAGGAGCACGATCACGAAGATGAGCCAGACGTGGTTGGCCTCCCAGATGGGGCCGATGCTGTGTTCGATCAGACGGCGCTGGGGCAGTCCGCGCCGGGAGCCGCCGGCGAGCAGGTCCCATACACCGGCCCCGAAATCTGCCCCGCCGAACAGGGCGTAGCAGGTCAGGCCCAGCCACATGACAGCAAGAGCCGTGTCTGCAAGCACGGTCACCTCCGGTGCTGGCCGACAGGGCGGCGCGAGAAGCGGTTCGGGTGGTGAAGGTTACGAGTGGGGGTGCACCCCGGGTGATGCGGACGACGCAGAGCGCTGGGAGGTCGCGCGCCGGTCATACGACGGGATAACTCTCGACATCCTGCTCCTGCGGTGCCAGAGGCACGGCGGTGCCCTTGGCCAGACGGCGGAGCACGTATACGGTCGCGACGGTCATGCCGGCGTAGACGGTCAATACCAGCCACAGCCCGGCCATGAGGCCCGGGGCCGGGTTCACGGCGTCGCGCACGCTCATGATTCCCCAGACGATCCAGGGCTGCCGCCCGAGTTCGGTGACGCACCAGCCGCTCTCCAGTGCGACCACCGAGGCGGGACCGCTGACGACGGCCAGCCTCAGGAACAGCCGGGAGCCGCGCTGGTCGAGCAACTCACCCTGCACATGGCGCCCGCGCCACCAGGAGAGCAGCAACCACGCCCCCAGGGCCAGGAGGAACAGTCCGATACCCACCATGATGTCGAACGCCCAGTGCACACCCGTCACCGCCGGCCACTGGTTGCGGGGAACCGTGTCCAGGCCCTGGACGACGGTGCTCGGGGTGTATCCGACCAGCAGGGAGAGACCGCTGGGGACTTCCAGCCCATAGCGCAGCGCGTCGTCACGAGCGATCCCGCCCAGAGTCAGCGGCACGTGGGAGCCGGTAGTGAAGACTCCCTCGACAGCCGCCAGCTTCGCGGGTTGGAACTCCGCCAGGAAGCGCGCGGCCCAATCTCCCACGACGAGCTGAAAGGGCGTCACCACTGCTCCCAGCGTGAACGGGATGTAGAACCCCGCCTTGTGATAGGTGTCTCGGCGGCCACGCAGCAGGGCGACCGCGTAGACCGCGGCCGTCAGGAAGGACGCCACCATGAACGCGGCGAGGATCATGTGCACGGCCTGGGGCGGACTCGCGGGGTTGAGCATCGCTGCCCAGGGGTCCACGTCGACGACTTCCCCCCTACGCAGCACGAAGCCGCGGGGCTGGTTCATCCAGGCGTTGGCGCAGACCACGAAGAACGCCGAGGCGACACCCGCCACGACGATCGGCAGGCCGGTGAGCAGGTGCTGTTTCGGTGGTAGCCGGTCCCAGGCGTAGAGGTAGATCCCCAGAAAGATTGCCTCGATGAAGAAGGCGATGCCCTCCAGCGCGAAGGGCAGTCCGATGACCTGGCCGAACCTTCCCATCAGCCCCGGCCACAGCAGCCCCATCTCGAAGCTGAGGATCGTGCCGGACACCGCGCCCACGGCAAAGAGCACACCCATCGCACGGGCCCACCTGCGTGCCAGTAGCCGGTGGGCAGGGTTTCCCGTACGGATGCCGTACCACTCGGCGATCAGCGTGAGCGCGGGCAGGCCCACGCCGAGACACGCGACGACGATGTGCCAGGCGAGGGAGAAGCCCATCTGCGCCCGGGCGGCGGCGAGGTCCCCTTCGGACACCTTGCCCAAGGCCAGTGCGGTTACCGGCCACGGCGCCGAGGCCAGATGATGAATCAAGGACACGCCTCGCTCCCCGTGGTGAACCCTGCCCGGAGCCGTGAACGCCCGCTCGTTGACGGTTGGCGAACGACTCCGGCCGGCGCCCGGCAGACGCCGCATCTATCCAGATGTGGGGTGTCTGCCGTGATCTGTCCCTTGTGAAGGTAGCGGCATGGCCGGCAGAAGTCGCCCCGCCACGCCTCCACGAAGCCACCGCGGTGACCGCCGGCCGGGTGCGGGGCGTTGTCGAGCGGCCCAGCGGAGCGGGGCAGTGGGCGCCGGGCGAGATCTCGGCGCGGGCGGTGGCCCGGTCGGGCCAGCGGCGGGTGCCGATCTCTTCCTTCCGCACGGCAGGGAAGGACTCGGCAAGGGCATTGTCGAAGCACGCCCCGGTCCGTCCCATGCTCAGCCTCATCCCCAACTGGCCGTATCCCACACCGGAGTTCTTCGCAGGTGTACTCGGATCCGCGGCCCGAGTGGACTATGCGGCCTGGCTGAGGTCGTCCGCGGCCGGCGGCCAACGCCAGCGCGTCGACGACCAGGGAAGCCCGGTGGTCATGGGCCATCGAGTAACCGACGATTTCGCGGGTAGCCAGGTCCAGCCAGGTTGCCAGGTAGAGCCAGCCCTCGCCGGTGGCGATGAAGGCGATGTCACCGCCCAGCCGCATGCCGGGCTCGGAGGCGGTGAAGTCGCGGCTCAGCAGGTTGACGGCGGGGTGAAGGCCGTGCCCGGGCCGCAGTGGCGATCCTGCTGTCTGTTGTCCGGTCATGGCGCCGATGGTGATGGCAGCTGTCGAGGGCTGCCGGGGTCGGCTGCTGCCAGGGCCTCCGCCGCCACCTGCCGCAGTGCACGGCTGGTAATCCAGCGGTTTTTCCCGCCGGCCAGGTACGCCGCGGCACGACCCGCCCATTCCGAGTCGCTGAGGAGACGCAGCTTTCCCTCAGTGGTGAGCTGCCGCAGCAGATACTCCAACCGGAGCGCGTCCACCGCCCGGTACGGGCGCGTGTGCTGGTCGAAGCGCAACTGGTGGTCCTCGTACGGGTGACGCAGTGTCGTGTGCATCCAGCCGCCGTCGCGGGTGGCGACCATCCCCCTCGACGTGTAAAGGCCTCTGCTGCTTGTGTTCCAGGAGTGCTTGCCCCAGGTGATCCATATGCCATTCATGATCCTGGACCACGGGATCAATTGTCCCTCGGAGTCTGGCTTGTGTTGGTAGAGCCCGTCCGGGCGGAACTCCACCCAGTGGGTATCGGGCCGTGTGGCGTCCCCGACTCCCCAACGGCCGTCGGTCAGTTCCAGCGGCCCCAGGCATGGGCTGTCCTCCACCATGCGGTCATTGAAACATGTGCTCTATGGAATTGTTGCTCGGCCTCCGCCAGTACCTGCCCTCCCGTCACGGGCTTGAGACAACGCCGGGTCGGAGTCGGCTTACCGGAGGCGTGGCCGGGGCCGCTGAGCGCCTGCCCAGGCGTCAGCCGGGTCTGTACGGTGAGTGAGGTAACTCCCGTTCCTGAAAATGCAGTTGCTGACTGTCGTGACGAGTGACATTGAGGCCGGTGAGACCGCCGTGGACCCGGCGAACGCTGTCGCTGACGGGTTGGTCGCCGAGCTGGTGGCCCGATCCCAGACGGGCGGGGTGAAGCTGGCCGGGGAGGGCGGCCTGTTGGCCGAGCCGACCCGGCGGGCCCTGGAATCGACTCTGGAGGGCCGAATGGCAGAACCGGCCGCTGGACCACGGGCGAATCCGTCAGTGATTGCGAGTATCACCTGGTCAATGAGCCTGTGAGGCATTCGGCTCTTCTCACCGGCTTTCTAGCAGCACAGCAAGGGTCCAGCGTTCGTCGTCGAAGCCGTGCGCGGTCGGGCCCTTGCCGAGTTCTGCCTCAAATACGGTGAACTGGGCATCGGTGATGGTCGGGGAGTTCGCCGGGCCCGTCGAGCGCAGGGCTTCCATGCCGCCGTCGCGCCAGGCACGGCGCCTGCGTTCCACCGACCGCACACTCACCCGCAGGTCCTTCGCGATCACCGCGGTATTCTCACCCGCCGCGAACCGCATGCAGGCAGAAACCGGATCCCCTCACGAAACGCCCGACGCTCAGCAACGCCGGTAAGACCGATGATGGAAAAGCTTCAGTTCCGTTGATGAGGTGGATCGACGTACGGGTTCGCGTCGCCGCTCAGCTGGAACGGGCAGCTGTCTCACGCCTTCAGGTGAACTTCATTCGCGGAAACGTTCATTCACCCGATGTCGAAGGCGTTGTGGGGCATTCTGGCAGCCCTCCAACGGAAGGCTTGCTCGTGCGGCGTCGTACGGAGATCGCTACTGCTCTGGTTTTCCTGTCCGCCGTTGGCGTGTCTGCGGCAGTGGCTGCGGGACCCGTGATGCCTGTCGCGGGGACGATCGCGTGGTGCTTGTCTTCAGCGGCGGCCGAGCATCTGACGGCTGACGGAGTTGTGATGGCGGCTGGTGCGCCGGCTGTGCTGGACTCTTCAGGGCCGGCCCCGTGCGTGCAGTGGCCGATGGAGGGCAAGATCAGTCTCGACCTGGCCGAGGGGTCCTGGACGGCGGGTGGTGCGTTGACCTTCACCAGGGCCTCGGACGGACGCAGTCTGCGCTTCACCGGGGCGCACGGTGACTTGGCCCAGCGGTCGATGCTGGTGGATGCGACGGTCGGAGACCAAGCGGCGCGGCCGGTTGATCTCTCCACGTACGAGCTCGACATGACGCAGGTCACGGTCACCATGCCCTCCGTGAACTCGCCGGGCCGGATTGAGGGCAAGCCGTTCGACACGACGCTCGAGCCGCAGGGCGCGGCGGTGTTCTCCCGAGCGTTCGGCGCGTCGCCGGTTCCCCCGGGGAGCAGCCTGGCCACGCTGGCGGGCCGTGTCGATGTGGTACCGGCGCTGGACTGAGTCGCATGGGGCAGAAGACTGGTGCCGGCCTTGTCAGTCCGGGTCTGCTGGGTGAGGTCCGGGCTGAGAAGACCGGCGCTGCGGTGCTGGCATGGGCGCGGGACTTGAGTCTGGTGGTTGACGCCTTCGAAGAGAGACGTCTGCTTGCTATGCGGCTCGGGAGACTCGCTGAGCTGACCGCGCCGGAGGCGAGCGACGGCGATCTGGAACTGACGGCCCAGTGGGCGGCGTTCATCTGCCTGGTCGACGACCGGTTCGACCGCAGCCGGGTCGATATCCGTCCGGAGGACGTCGCGTCGCTGTTCACCCGCCTGCTGGACGTGATCACCGGCGGCCCTGCAGGTGGCAGCGGGATTGAGCAGGCCCTGGATGATCTGTGGCGGCGTACGGCTCCGCGGATGTCCGCTCAGTGGCGGGAGCGGTTCGTTGCCGACTACCGCGACTTCGCTCTGGCCATGCAGGAAGAGGCCGCCGATCGCACCGAACGGGTCCGGATGGGTCTCAGCGACTACGTGCTGAGGCGTCGCAGGACCATTACGGCCCTGCCTATGGCAGACATCCTGGAGTGCACCGCGGGCGCGCCCTGGCCCGGCCTGCCCATGGGGGAGGACCTCATGAGGGCCCTGCGGCGGGCCGCGGCCGATGTGGCCGGCTGGAGCAATGACCTGGTCTCGACCGAGGACGACCTACGCGAGGAGCGCGACAACCTGGTGGTCGTGGTGAGCCGTGAGCGCGGCTGCTCCCTGTCCTCGGCTCGCGGGCAGGTCACGGCAATGCGCGATGACCGTGTCAGGGATTTCCATGCGCTGGCCGCTTCCCTCACGGCGATGGCCGTTGTCGGAACCGAGCGGGAGGGAGTACGGCGCTACGTGGCGGCACTCGGTGCCTTTGTGGCCGCGACACTGCACTGGCTTGGCGCCACCCATCGCTTCGATGCCCGTTGGACGCCCCGGCCGGTGTGACGGACCTCGTTCGCCCGCCCTGCCGATTCACGCACGCACCTCTTCCTCGCGCCCTCCAAGGACTGTCCTACCGATGAGACCTCCTGCCGCCAAGCAGCTCCCCCCGGCCTGGCTGTCGTCGCACTTCCCAGCAGCGCTGCCGGCCGGACGCGGACGCCTTCTGGCGCACGTGCTGAACCGGGTGGGCGCGGACGGTGCCGTGCGCGACGCCTGTCGAAGCCGGGTCCTCGAATCCGCGCTCGCCCTGGCGCTGGTGGAGCGGTGCGGATCTGGCCACCACGACGCGCGTACTCGCATCGTCCGCTACCTGGAGCGCCATGAGAACAGCGATGACCTCGTCGACGCGACCGTAGCCTCCGCTGCCCTGGGCCGGGTCGCCAGGCAGCTGGCGCGTCGCAAGGCCGTCGAGGACATCATCAGCCGGGTACCGGACTTCACGGACCGCGCAAACGCGCCTTGGTGCACGCCGTCTTCACCATGCTGGGCGCGGCTACCGACCGTGCCGACGTCACTGCCCATGCCGTCGACGTGAGCGCGCTGCATCCCTGGGCTGTGGTGCAGGACGTTGCCGTGAACGCGATCCTGGCCCGGGCGGTAGGCAGAGATCGCGCCGGCGGGGACGGTGTCACTCTGCTGGCATCCACCCAACGCCCGGGAGCGGTTTGGGAGGGAAACCTCTTCATTCACCTGTCAGTCCTGCATGCCCTGGCAGACGTCCCCGGTATGGAGAGCGTTGTCGATGCCGGCCTGAGTACCGCCCTCAAGCACCAGCGGGAGGACGGCGGCCTGCCTTTCGTCACGGACACCGACACGTGGAGCACCGTCATCGCGGGCCTGGCCCTGGGCAGCGCCGGCGCACCGCGTGAGGTGCTGCACCGCATCGCCCGGCACCTCGTGCATGTTCAGCATGCGAACGGCGGCTGGTCCTACACCGACCACGCTGAGCTCTCCGACACGGACTGCACCACCGGCGCAGTCGAATTCCTGCATCAGCTGGCCCCGGTCACCTACCGCGACCCGATCGACCGTGCCCTGGACGCGCTGGTCGCGGTCCGCGGCGACGACGGCGGATTCCCCACCTACGGAGCGGGCACTCCCTCCGAGGCATGCATGACCGCCGCCGCGATCAACGCGCTCAGCACTCAAGGCCGCCACCATCACCTCCTCCAGCCTGCTCTGCGCTTTCTCGCGGACCGCCAGATGCCTGACGGCTCCTTTCCCCCCGGCTGGAGCAGCAGTCGCCTGCACACCCTCTTCAGGGCCTACCTCGCCACTCGCCCCCACCACCGGCAGTCCTTACCGGCCGTCCAAGACGTGAGCGGTCGGATCGCCGGCCTGGTGCAGAGCACTCAGAACGCGGACGGCGGCTTCGGACAGAGGGACGGCGCCTCGAGCGATGCCATCAGCACCGCCTACGCCTTGATCATCCTGGCCGGGCAGCGTGACCCCGCTCCCGCTGCGCGGGCCACTGGCTACCTGCTCACTCAGCAGCGTCCCGACGGCAGCGTCAGCTCTGTTCCCGACATGCTCGGCCCGCGTCCTTTCCCCTATCACGTGCCCGTGCTGACCGACGCGTTCACTCTGCTCGCCCTGGGCCACCTCACCCCTCGCATCCGGCCATCGCACATCACCGGGCCAGGCCGCCAACGCAGGAGTGCGCACCTCGCCGAGAGGACAGCCCCATGAGACCGCGCTGCGAGCCGGCTTCTCCTTCCCTGCCCGGGCACGTGCGCCCGGTCACCGGAGGTGCAACGGACATCGACTGACCCCTGGTGGCCGAGACCCACGTGCGCGGATGAGACAACTCCCCGACCCACTTCGACCGAACCGCTGCCGACTGACTGGAAGGGCCCGAGCTGACCGCCGCCTGAGACCACCTCATCGAAGCCGGCCCACCGACGTCTCCTTCGCCCAACGCCCGGGACGCCTCCTGCCGATCTTCCGACTCACACCGGCCTGACTTCTGTCCCCCATCGAACCACCACCGCGGAGAACCCCGTGACCATGCCTCTGCGTCCCACCTCCATGGATTTGACCATGCACGACATGGCCCAGGTCCATCCCTCGATCTCCCAGACCATCGGAGTGATCCTCCACCTGGAAGGAACCGCTCCAAGCCTCGGCGAACTCCGCGCCTATGTCGGCTCCCACCTGACATCACAACCGCGCCTGACCCACTACCTCCACGGCCCAGGACTCAAAGCCCGCTGGCACCACGACCCGGCCCCCGACCTGGACCACCGCGTCCGCGAACAGCATCTGCCAGCAGGCGACCAGCACCTCGATACAGCCCTGTCCAGCCTCGTCGCGCACCCCTGAGGTTCCCCCGAGATGCGGGGAGAGGTGACAGGAGGTCAGATGGGGCTCATGAGAGGAGCTCTGACGATGCCTGCCCCGAGGAAGTACCCGC
>NZ_JBICYB010000040.1:0-45877 GCF_043200575.1 Streptomyces sp. NPDC048392 | reverse complement strand
GGGCGAGTAGACCTTCATCACCATAAGAGATCCCTCCTACCCGGCCCCTGCCGGGGCCGGGCTCAGAGGTGTCCACCACTCGGGGACAGGTCCCGGGTGATCTCGGCGGTGGGGTTGGGCATCAAGGTCCTGGTGGGTCGAGTCCGCAGGAGCGTGTTCGTCCAGAGGGACAGGGCTCAGCGGGTCTTCGGAGCGCGCTTGGGCTCGGTGCTGCGTGGCGGCCCGCCGTGGGGAGGCTGCGCCGTGGGACGCCGGGATGGCGATGAGAGGCGTTCGATGGTCACCAGCGGGGCGACTGCGGCGGGGAACGGGAAGGACGTGGAGCGCAGAGTGGGCCGGGGATCGAGCGTTTCGGCGGCGACCGCGTGCAGGAGCAAGGGCGGCGTCTTGTCCGTGAACGAGATGTCCCACAGGTGACCGAGGTCTTCTGGGGAGGCGGCCAGGTGCCAGGTGACGGATGTGTCTCCGTGGATGGGCGGCGCCGACGAGTCCACGGGGCGGCTGACCACGGCAGCGTGTCCGTCGTGCGAGATGAATCCGGAGAGTCCGAAGTCGTCGAAGTGGGTCCAGGAGTCGGCGTCGACGTAGAGCTCCAGCAGGCCGGGCTCGGTGCCGATGCCGTAGACGACGTGATCCGGATCGGTGGCCAGTTCGCCGGCCAGGGTGCCGAGGAGCCTGGCGACACATTCGATCGGCACGAAACCTCCGATATCCGCACGCCAGCGCTCAGCCGCCTCTTCGTCGGTACGTGCCGTGATCACCATGTGAGGGCCTTGGCCCACGGCTGCTTGGTCGTGGCGGATCGTGATGCGCCGGCAGGGGCTGGTGACGGTCAACGACGACGCGTCGGTGTGTGCGCTCCACGCGGTTTCCTCGGCGAAGATGTCGAGGAGCTGCTGGTGGTCGGTAGGGAGGCTGGCGGCCAGATAGCGGGGAGAGATGAGGATCTTCTCCCCGGGCCTGCCGGGCCTGTCCTGGTCGGGGTCGTTGGGCATGGTTCTTCCGGTGGGATCGGGGAGCGGGTGGCGAAACGGGGGCCTCAACTACGCGAGGGAGGAGGCGGCATCGCGGCGAGGGTGCGCTGCGGCGTGCAGGCTGGCACCAAAACCGTGGGCGAAGACTCGCGCCCTTTCTTCCAGCTCGGCGTAGGAGTCCTGCGCCGTCATCTGCGCGGGGTGCTTGCGGTACCGGTAGACCGGAACGGGCAGCAGGATCCCTGGGGCGAGGCAGGTGACGGCGAGGGCGCAGTAGTCCTCTCCCTGTACGAGGCCGCCCATGGGTGCCGCGCGCACCAGGTCGGTTCGGGCCAGGAGGGTGGTCGGGCCGAGCGGGATGGTGTCGGCCGGGTCCTTCCAGTACCGCCATACGTCTCCGGCCTCATGTCGGCCGGGCGGTGTCGGGCACCGCCACAGGGTCGTGGAACCGTCGTGCAGGTCCTCGCTGTATCCGGCACACCAGCCCACCCCGGTCTCCTCCAAGGTGCGCAGCCGCAGCGCCATGGCCCAGTCGGTGAACTCGTCGTCGTCATCCGCCCAGTTCACGTACTTGGTCCGGACGTCGTTGAGAGCCAGGTTGCGGGCGCATGCGGCGCCGACCGGGCGGGGCAGGGCGAGGATGCGGACGCGCGGGTCGGCGGCGAGGGCGGCGGGCAGCCGGGTGGGGTCGGCCCCATCAAGGGCGACGACGGCCTCCCACGGGACGCTCTGGCGGCACAGACTGGCGTGCATGGCAGTGAGGAACGCCAGTCGTTCTGGGCGGAGTTGGGTCGCGATGACCACGGTGATCTTCGGGTGAGAGTGCGGGGACAGAGGGCTTCTCCGGACAGGCGTGGATCGGGACGGTGCGGTCTTCCGGGGGCTACCGGCGGGCGGACTTGCGGGACGCCGGGGCCGATGAGGGAGCGGTGGCGGACAGGCGCGGGGCGACGCGCGGCGGCACGACCGGAGCCTGGGAATCCGGGTTCCATGCGCCGGGGTCGGTGCGGATACGGCTGCGCGGGTCGGTGTCCCACCCGACGACGGGTCCGCGGTCGTACGCCAGCAGGCCGATCACTTCGATGCCGGTCTCGTGCAGGACGTAGGCCCACTCCAGGTCGCCGGTGCCGTCCTGGGTGATCAGTTCACGCTCGGCCGGGGTGCCGTCGGTGCTGTACACGTTGGTGAGCTGACGGCTGGGAAACTCATCGCCCCCGGTCAGCGAGCGGCGCAGCGCGTCGGGTGCGCCGTCGAGGAGATCCGTGCCCAGCTCCTCCCAGCCGATGTGGACCTTGTCGATCAGGTGCCGGGCCATCGCCTCCAGGTCACCGGCGAACCGGTATCGGAAGGCGGCCAGCAGCAGCGGGAGTTTGCTGTCGGGGTAGCCGTCGAAGTGGACGTACATGCCGGCGTAGCCGGTGGAGGTGGGGCGGGCGATGACCGCACGGGTGGACAGATCGGTCTCCTGGAGTGGGGCTGGTCAGTGTGAGCGGGGGCGCGCCGTCGGGGCGGTCATCGGCTGGGCTGGGGTGCCGGGCGTACGGGCGGTGGCGCGAGGCGGCGTGGTGGCGGGGATCGGCTGGTCGGGCCGCCAGAGGCAGGCGGTGTCGCGGAACCGCACGCGGGGGTCGGTGCCCCATGCGACGAGGGGGCCGCGTCCCGCGCCGGGCTCGCCGATCACCTCGATGCCGTGCGGGTGGAGGACATAACCCCAGTTCAGTCGCGATGCCGTCCGCTCGGTGTAGATCAGCGGCGGTTCGTTCGCGCGGGCCGGGTATCGCTTGCCGGGTTCGTCGTGCTCGCCGAAGAGGTGTTGGCGCAGGGCCTCGGGTGCTCCGTCGAGGAGTTCGGTGCCGAGGTAGGACCAGCCTTCTGGTGCGTCGGCGATGAGGTATGCGGCCAGGGCGTCGGTGTCGCCGGCGAACCGGTTCTGGTGTGCGGCGAGCAGCAGCGGCAGTTGATGACTGGGGTAGCCGTCCCAGTGGACGTACGTTCCGGCGTAGCCGGTGGTGCCGGTGGGGCGGGCGATGACAGAACGAGTGGACAGAGGATCTTCCTGTCGTGGGCGGGGTGGGTCAGCGGGAGGTGCGGCGCGTGGGCGCTGCCGGCGTGGCAGGTGCCGCCGCCACGGACGGCGCGGGTTGCGCGGGTGCTGATCGGTTCGGGCGCCGGTAGATGCTGGCCAGGTGGTCCTCGCTCAGGTAGGCGAGCTGATCACCGAGTGCGGACAGCTCCTCGGCGTGCTGGCGGTAGCGGGCGGCGAAGCCCGGGTCCTGGTTGCGCTCGCACCACTCGGCCGCGGTCTCCAAGAACAGGTGCAGCTCGCCGAGACCGCTGTGCCCGTCGCCGAGGACGGCCTGCGCGACGGTGTTCAACTCGGCGGACGAGCGCGCACGGTAGACCTGCTGGGTCCAGTTGCTGATGCTGTGACCGGCGTCCCCGGTGGGGAGCGATTCGCTGAACTCTCGCGCGTCGTAGGCGGCCCAACGGTGCAGGTCGTCGACGGTCGGCCGGTTCTCCCGATGGGCGGTGACCTGCTCGGTGGCGCGGCCGACGTTGTCGTACAGCTCGAAATCAGGGTGGGGCAGGGACAAGGGGCTCTCCCGGTCGGTTAGGCGCGGTCCGTGCGAGCGGAGCCGACGGGCGGACCCGAGGCGTCGGTGCGGGCGCACTTGTAGCCGATCAGGCGGGACGGGGCGGCCTTCGCCGGCACGGTGGCGGCGTCGGCGCAGACGAACGTGTACGTCACCGACGTGCGCGGGATGCCGTGCAGCCAGGCGTTGTCGTCCTTGTCCGGGTTGATCTGCAGTCCGGAGTGCGCGACGGCGTCGGTCTGCGTGTGGGTGTGGGCGAACAGCAGGAGTGCGCCGCCGTCGGCGGTCTTCAGCGCGTAGGCGTCCTTGAAGGCGTTGGTGCCGCCGGCGAAGGTGGTGGTGCCCAACTTCCCGAACTTGCGGGTCGTTTCCTCGTGGACCTTGATCTGCTGATTGCTGGCCTTGGTCGGGGCGAAGACCTTGGTGCCGGTGTTCGTCCCGCCGGTCGCGAAGTTGTCGATCACCGCGGTGCGCAGCACGTCGGCGTCGGCGGCGAGGTGCTTGTTGCCGGTGGCAGCGACCGCGGTGACGTAGCCGCTTCCGTCGAGGGCGATGTCCGGCAGCTTCGTGCTGTCGAGGTCGACGACGGTGGCCATCTCCCACCGCTTGTCCTTCGGCTGCTCGGCGAAGACGGCGATGCGGCTCGGGTCCTTGCCCTTCTCGCCGGAGAGCGCGGCGGCGAACCAGCGGTCCTGGCCGGCCGTGAAGCGCGGGATGTACAGCTTGGCGCTGGAGGTGTCGTACGACCACGGCTTGTACGGCTTGCGGTCGGCCTTGGGCAGGCCCTCGGTCTCGGTGTAGTCGGAGACGGACATCGCGTACGTCGGGCCGTCCTCGACGGTGTCGAGCAGGGCGCGGTCACGCTGCGCGTTGGCCTTGTTGTTGATCTTCGAGTAGTTGGTGATGACGGCGCGAGCCTGCGCGTCACTGAGTGCGGGAGTCGGCTTCGGGGCGGCAGGCGTGGAGGCGGACTTCGCGTCGGCCGGGGTGTCGTCGCCGCTGGTGCAGGCGGTGGCGGCAGTAGCGAGCAGCGCGGCGGAGACGAGCAGGGGCAGGGCGCGGAGGGCGGTGCGGATGGGGGTGCTCCAGGGGTTTGGGCGGATGGATCAGCGGGTGCGGGAGGCGGCTGGGCTGGGCCGAGGGTGGGGGGTGGTGACGCTCGGGCTCGTGCTGCGGGACGGGGCCGGCGGAACGGTGAGCCGGTCGGCTGCCTGGTGGAGTCGGGCGCCCGTTTTGTTGAGCCGACCGCGGGCGCTGTCGATCCGGGCGTGCAGCAGGGCGCGCGTGGATTCGATGGCCTCGCTGCGTTGCGTCGAGCGGGGTGAGGCGGCGAGCTGGTGGAGGGCTCCGGCGTGGCCGACGGCTTCACCGAGGTCGGCCAGGGCGTGTCCCAGCACGCCGACCGCGCGCGTGAGCTGGGTGACCTTGAGCCGGGTGGTGTCCGACTCGGGGTTGCGGTCGCGGCGTACGGTGCGGTCGGCGAAGGCTGCCGCGGTGGTGATGTGGGTGATCAGTCCGGCGATGTCGCGGACCCGGTCGTCGAGGTCGTCGAGGTTGTCGCTGTCGGAGTGCACCGCGTTGGTCAGCGGCAGTTCGTCGGCCGTGTTGTGGATGTGCTCGGCCAGCGAGTGCAGCTGGCTGCTGTCGTCGTAATTGAAGGGCAGGAAGGGCTCCTGAACGGGGCAACGGGACGGTGCGATCAGCGGACGGCGCCGCGTGCAGCCGTGGGTGGCGCGGCCGGTGGCACCGTGGTCGCGGTCGGTGCGGCGTGGCGCAGGTTCACGCCGATGCCTGCTCCGCGAGGCGGAGGGCGACTGCCTGGATTCGCCGGGCGCGACCGTCCTCGCCGTACGCAGCGGGCAGCAGGAAGGCTGCCTGGTGCGGGTGGTACTGGAAGCCATGGGCGTACAGCGTCGTGCGCGCCTCTTCCGGCACTCTGGCGTACGGCGTGCCGAGCGCTGCGTCGTCGTACCAGGTCAGCGTTACCACTTGGGCGACCTGCGGCGGAGCCTGCCGATGTGGGGGCTCGGGCTGCTCGGCGGCGTTGCGGCGTACCGCCTGGCGGGCCTGCTCATAGCGGGGCAGGACCCTGCGGGCGATGAGGGCTGCGGCGGCGCGCGGGATCGTTGGGGACGACGATGCCGTTCGGCTCTTCGACCCCGTCGAAATGGTGCGGCTTGATGGCGGCGTCGTCGGGCTCGAGCGGGGCGACGACGCACTGGTGCGGATAGCGCGGCCGGTCGGCGAGATAGAGGTGCTGCTGATCCGGGCCGTGCAGTACAGCGTCGTGTCCGAGCACGAATCCGGTGGCGACGTAGCTGACGTGGCCGGTGTCCCAGATCTGTTCGGCCACGGGGAACTGGTCGGGGTAGGTGAGGTGACGGTGGTATTCACTGGTCCAAGCGCCCGGCAGGCGGTCGGCCGGGCCGGCGGCGAAGATGTCCAGGTCGGTGCGTGCTGAGGGCATGGGCTCCTGACGGAGTGGTGAGGCGGGCCTATCTGCCGCGCGCCACGCGGGCAGGTCGCGTGATCGTGGGCGCCGAAGCGGGCACGGCGCTTGGGCGGTGCGCCCGGGAGGCGGCGTCCTCGGAGGCTGTCACCTGCCGGTAGGCATCGATGGTTTCCTTGAGCCGGTCGACTGCGTCGTCCCGACGTGCGGCGAGGATGTCGATCTGTGTGCCTCTGTTCTGCAGGACACCCAGGGAGTTGATCGACGTGTTCCCGGCAGCGGCGCGCGTAAGAACGGATGCCGCGTTCTGGGCGGCGGCGGTGAACTGCTCGTGTACGTGGTCCAGGTGGCGCGCGGCCGTGTGGACGAGATCGGCGATGACCAGCTCGGGGCCTTCGGTGTGCAGGCGACCAAGGAACCGAGGCGAGGCGCCGAGGGATTCGTGCACCATCTGGGAGCCGGGGCCGGCGGATGGTGGAAGGCTGGTTGGGTTGTCCATGAAGGTGGAGATCCGGGGATTGAGGGACGGCTGGCACGTCTCGACGGACGATCAATGCATTCGGGCATCCGTATCGAAAAGGGCCAATTCGTGCGGATGTAGCAGATGTTGAACGATGAAGGATCGTCCGGCGACCTTCCACAAGCCCCTGCCGCGGTTGAGATGCGAGATCGCGTCGGCTTCCACCGAGGTCAGCCCCAACAGCGCGGCAGCGGCGTGTAGTTGGTCGGTCTCCTGCCGGTAAATGATGCGGGTGGAGCAGTCGGCGAGCAGGCCCTCGGCCAAGGCACGTCCGCGGGATCCGGCGTCGCCGGCGGTGAGCAGGTCGGACAGCCGGTGGATCACCATCAAGTTGGCGATGCCCAGGCCGCGGCTCAGCTTCCACTGGGACTGCATCCTCGCGAGCAGGCCGGGGTGGCGCATCAACCGCCATGCCTCGTCGTAGACGATCCAGCGCCGGCCGCCGTTCGGGTCGGACAGCGCGGATTCCATCCACGCGGAGGCGCAGGTCATGGCGAGGACGAGTGCGGTGTCGTCGCCGGAGCCGCCGAGACGGGACAGGTCGATCGTCAGCATGGGCGAGTTGGGGTCGAAGGCCACGGTGCTGGGGGCGTCGAACATTCCGGCGAGGTCGCCGTGGACGAGGCGGCGCATGGCGTGGGCGAGGTCGCGGGAGGCGTCGCCGAGGCGGCCGGACATGACGCCGCCGGCCGTGTCGAGTTCGTCGGGGTTGTTGAGGGTGGCGGCGATGTCGCCGAGCAGCGGGGTGCGTCCGCTCGCGGCGGCGCGGGTGACGACAGCGTCCAGGGCGACGTCGAGGCCGGTGTGCTCCATCGGCAGAAGGTCCCGCCCGAGCACGGTGCGGGCCAGGGAGCCGAGCAGCAGCAGACGCCTTTTGCGGATCTCGCCCGCCCAGTCGGCCTCGGAGACGCTGTTGGGCCGCGGCGCTGCGTCCAGCGGGTTCAGCTTGCCTGGCAGCCCCGGTCCGAGCGCGATGGAGGTGCCGCCCAGCGCCTGCGCCACGGGCGTCCACTCTCCCTTGGGATCACATGGGACGTAGACGCGGTAGCCGAAGGCGATGGAGCGCAGCGCGAAGCTCTTGGCGAGCGCGGACTTGCCCTGTCCGATGACCCCGGCCAACAGCACGTTGGGGTTGGTGAAGCCGTCGATCTTGCCGTACAGCGCGAACGGGTCGAAACAGAAGGAGGCTTCGGCGTGGACGTCGCGGCCGATGTAGATGCCCTCGGCCCCCAGCCCGCCCTCGGCGAGGAAGGGGTACGCCCCGCTCGCCGTGGCTGTGGTCATGCGGTGGTCAGGCAACTTGATCTTGTTGTTGCGGGAGGACGCCGGGCCGGGGCGGCCTGCGGGCGGGAAGAGCGGCGACGGCATCTCCTGCTCCTCCGCCCCGGCTCCGGTGGTGTGGGCGGCTGCTTCGACGCGGGCCTTCGCGGCGGCTTCGGCGAGTTGCCGGCGGGCGGCTTTTCGGGCGGCGCGGTCGGTGCCATGCGGCGTGAACAGGGGGCTGGCGCTGGCGCGGCGGGCTCGGCGCGCGGGCCGGTGACTCATGGCAGGGCGGCTTTCACAAGGTGGCGGTCTGGAGCGGTGCGGGGGTCAGACGCGGGGGGAGGCGCTGAACAGGAGCGGCTTGCGGTAGCCCGTGCCGTCGCCCGACCAGTCCAGCTCGATGTAGCCGTCGGCGAGGTACTGGTACCGGCCGCTGGCCTTGGTCTTGAGGGTTCCGGTCTTGTAGCTCCCGTCGCCGTTGCCGCTGCTGTGTTCGAGCGCGTGCTCCAAGCCCGTGTAGTTGGCGTACTTCACGACCGGGTCCGTGCCGGCGGTGGACTTCTTGGTCTGCAGGTGGAAGCGCGCCTTGTTGAAGGTGAGGCTGCTGTGCTGGTTGGCCGCGTAGGGGCCGTCCCAGTTGACCGTGGCGGTGGTGTAGATGTAGCCGCCGCTCCGCTGGGCGCAGAGCCGCACGTCGAAGTCCCAGTTGTCGGAGTCGGGGCCGGTGTACGACGGGTCGTCGACGGTGTAGCTGCTGGTCGTGCAGTGGTAGCTGGCGGCGGACGCAGGCGTGGCGGTGGCCAGCGCGGCCGTGCCGGCGAGGGTGGCGAGGAGGGCGGCGGTGGAGGTGGAGCGCTTGAGCTTGCGCATGCAGGGCCTTTCGGTGGAGCGGGTTACTGGGCGCAGGTGGTGGTGTGGCCGGGTGCCGGGGCGTTGAGGTCGGCCGGAGTGGTCTTGCGGCGGACGACGTGGCCGGCGGCGAGGTGGCGCTGGCAGATGGTCAGGACGGGCGGTCCCTCGGGGAGCCGCTCCGGGTGGCACTCGGTTTCCGTCGGGGCCGCGTCCGCCACGGGCAGGAGGTGGAAGGCGTCGTGCACGGCGGCGGTGGCCTGCCACAGCCGGGTGTGCGCGGTGGCCAGATGTCGGCCGGCGGCGGGATGCGGCGGCCGGGTGGTGTCGGCGAGCTGGTCGAGCAGCTGGTGCAGCGAGGTCAGATGGGCGTGCAGCACGTCGAGGTGCACGCGGTCCGCAGGTGAGGCGGGGCGTTCAGCGCGCGGGGCGCGGGCGCGTGTGTGGTGGCGGATGCCGGCGCTGGCGGCCCGCAGGTACGGGTACGCGTCGCCGACGGGGATGGCAGAGGTCAAAGGGGAAGAGTTCCTTCCTGCCGCGGTGGCAGGACGTCGGCGGGTGGCCGGGCGGGGGGCTACAGGGCCGTGCGGGCGAGCGGCAGGGCGCCGAGCGTGAAGGCATCGGGCTGCTGGAAGTTCAAGCGCCGCAGGTCGACCTGGGCGGTGACGGCAGCGGTCTCGATCTGCGCGCAGGCGGCGTCGAGCAGAGCGTCGGTCTCGGCGGAGACGGTGAGGAGCCCGGTCAGGGCCACATCGGCGTGTCCGGCGATCAGCTGGCGCTCGCGGGTCTTGACGTCCGCGTACTCCACGCTGTCGGCCTCGGAGTCGACCTGCCCGCGCCGCGACCTCTCGTTCGCGTCGGCGATGATGGCGGCCTTCTTGCGCTGGACGTCGCGCATCGCGGACTCGAGCCCTTGGGGCACGTATATAAGGGAGAGGGTGCGCCGGACTCCGGCGGTGAACATCAGGCCGTGCAGGAAGCCGGCGGATGTCTCGGTGCGGGGCCAGTCCTCGACCCAGTAGGTGGCGTGCCGGGCGGAGTCGGTGGCGAGCCGGTCGTACTCCTCGACCTGGACCACGGGCCCGGCGGCGGCCGGGTCGGCTTCTGCCCGTCCGGACTCCGACCACTGCTGCAGTGCGGACAGTGCCTTGGGGTCGTAGGCAGTGCGGATGACGGCGGCGATCTCGCGCGCCGAGAGCCAGCCGGTCACCATGAGTCCGGCGCTGCGCGCGGCCTGAGCGATGGAGCTGGTGGTCTGTTCAAGCACGGTGAAGGCGCCGGGCAGCCCGCCGCCGGCCTGGCTGATGAGTCGCTTGGCGGCCTTGAGGTCGAGGGAGATCGCCACGTATGCCTCGTGCGGGGCGGCGGCGGGCCCTGCGGAGGCGACCAGATCGCTGTAGACCTGCCCGGCGACCGGTGTCTCGGGGTGGCCCTGCTGGCTCCAGTGACGGGAGAGGGTGTCGCCGCTGTCGGGCACGGTGCGCTCCAGCACCTGCACGGTTGCGACGTGTCCGGTGCGGGCGATGCCAGCGAGCGCGCGTCCCCAGCTGCTCACGTTGTGGTTCTGGGTCGCGGGATCGAGAAGGGCGAAGGCCCTGCTGGAGACCCGGGCGACGGCGGTCAGGGTCTGCCGGTGCGGGTCATGCACGGCGGCGGCGCCATTGACGGAGTCGCCGGGGGTGACCACCCGCAGCGAGGCGGCGGTGCCGGGCAGATGCAGGACGCCGTCCTGGCGGGGCCGGGTGACGGGCCGGGCGAGCCACAGGGTCTGGCCGGTGCGGCGCCGCTGGGCGAAGCGCACGACGATCGGCGCCCAGTCGATCAGCGAGCGGCCGTGTCGACGGATGGCGACCAAGGCGGCGACCACGGCCCACAGCGGTGTCAGGGCGATGGCGCCGAGCAGGCCGGTGGAGACCACGGTGGCCAGCAGAAGCGCCAACGCGCATGAAACCAGGACGAGTTGGGGCAGCGACAGGCCGAGCAGGATGCCGCGCTTCGACCGGTGGGGGAATTTGACGGTGAGCGGTGTGACGGTGAGATCAGACAAGGGCCGTTCCGGGGGTGCGCGGGCGGTGGCCGGGGCGGCGGCGCGGCGGCAAGTGCGCGGCGCGTGCCGCCCCGGAGTCGGGCAGGGGCTACAGGCCGGCGGGCGGGGGCGGCGGCGCGCCGGTCCCGCTGGAGGTACTGCCTGAGTCCGGTGCCGGTGGAGCGCCCTGGGGCGGGGGTGAGGATGCTCCGGCGCCGGGCTGCGACATGAAGCCACTGCCTCCGCCGGAGGGCGATCCGGAACCGCCGCCCCCTCCGGGGGCACCGCCTACCTGACCGCTGGTGTCGTCGCTGGGACTGGTCGGGGGCGGCTGGACGGCCTTCTCCAGGCCGTTCTTGAGCCCTTCGGCCCCGGAAGAACCCTGCGAACCCTGGCCTTCCTTGCCGCTGTCGCCCCCGGTGGGGTTGGCGGCGATGTCGCCCGGGAACCCGCCGCCTCCGGCGGCATCGGGGCCCTGCGGGGCGCCACCCGCTCCTGCTCCGGCTGCCGCGCCGCCCGTGCCGGCGGTGGCCGCAGCGGCGGCGGCCTTGCGGCCGGCCTTCTCGGCGTGCTGCCGGGCGAGCTGAGCGCCGGCGCCACCAGCGCGGTGAATCGATTCTCCGTCCGTGCCCTCGGCCGCCCAGTGCACGAATTTGAACGTGGCGTACGGGCAGAGCAGAACCAGAACCATGATCACGATGCCCGCCATGACGTCGGCGAGCGCTCCGAGGCCGTCCTTGGCCTCGGTCTTGCCCATGGCGGCGATGCCGAGCACGAAGATGATGGTCATCAGCAGCTTGCTGACCACGAGGGTGGCCGTGGCTTCGATCCAGCCCCGGCGCCACCGGCGGGCGACCTCCCAACCGCCGCCCGCGCCGGCGAAGATCGCTAGCGTGACCATGACCAGAATGCCCACTTTTCTGACCATCATGACGCACCAGTAGAGGAAGGCTCCGCAGGCGGCGCCGAGTCCGGCGAACACCGCGACCAGCCAGCCCAGGCCGGACAAGGCCCCGATCTGGGACACCTTCACGATGCGGCGGACGGCAGTTTCGATGTTCAGGTGCGATGCGGCGAACAGGCCGTCGGACAAGGCATCGACGACTTCGATGGCGACCGTCGTCAGCGCGATGGCGCAAAAGGCGAACAAGACGCCCGACATGGTGCCGGTGAATGCCTGGGCAAGGGCCTGTCCGTCGCGTTTGACGGCGGCCCGGATGAGCTGCGCGCAGAACGTCCCAACCAGGATGACCAGGCCGATCGGCAGCAGCATCTCGTAGTTGTCGCGGAACCATCCGGCGTTCAAATCCACCTTGGTGGTGGCGTTGACAGCCTTGGCTGCCAGGTCGGCTGCCGCGGCGGCGAGTTCGCCGGCGCTCTTGGCCATCCAGTCGCCGATGGCTTTGCCGGGATCGCTCGCGAAATCGACGGCCTCACCGACAGCGCACAGCTTGTCCGCGAGAGGGAAGTCGCAGAAACCCAAGGGAAGTCGTCCTCCTTACTTATCGGCGGGGTGGGTCACTGCGTGACGCTGGGGGCGATGCCGGCCAGGCGGCAGTCGTGGCTGGGCCGGCACTGCACGGCGAGGGTCACGGCACGCTCCTCGGCTCCGCCGCCGCCCTTCTTCCACTCGATCTGCTGCCGCCCGTTGACCGTGACCACGTAGATGTACGCCTCGGTGATCGCGGAGGGGTCCTCGGCGAGCGCCTGCTTGAACGCGCCGGGGTAGTGGCCTTCGGTGACCGTGCCGGTGGCGTGCTGGTTCTGGTCGGCCATGCGTGACCACAACAGCGGGTCGGGTACCTGGCCGGAGACGGACGCCCAGTCGGCGTACTTGGTCTCCTTGGTCATCCACGCGCCCATGCCTGCGAGCTGCTGGTCGCGGTCGGTGTCGCGGGTGTCGTACGACCAGAGCATCGCCGCTGCTGCCTTGGCGAAGGCGACCGGTTCGCTGATCTGCGGTGGCTTGGGAACCGAACCCGACCCGGCCGCGGGCTTCGGGGCGGCCTCGGAGGGTGAGGAACTGCTCTCCTGGGACGGTGCGTTGGTGCTCTCGCTGTGCTCACCGCGGCCGGTGAACCACGCGGTGGTGGCGGCGATGATGAGCAGCGCGGTGATGACCAGGGCGACGATCGCGACGCGCTTGTTGGCCGACCAGGTCACGCCGTACCCGGGCAGGGAGGGGAATCGTTTCTGCATTAGTGGACCTGCGACCCCAGGCCGGAGAAGAACGCCACGATCCCGTTGGCGGCGCCGAGGCCGAGCGCAGCGCCGGCCGCGACGACGGCGCCCTTCTTGCCGTTGGCCTCGGCCTGGTGACCGCCGGTGTGGTGGCCCCATGCCCACACGCCGAGTGAGACGGCAAGGGCGCCGACAACGGCGATGATCCCGAACATATTGATCGAGTTGACGACGTTCTTCAGGACGGCCAGGCCGGGCAGGCCGCCGCCCTTGGGTGAGATGCCTGGGTCGTACGCGAGGAAGACGACGGCGCGGTCTGCAAGAGGTATGGGCATGGGTGTGGCAGGGCTCCTTGCGTGCGCGGGCCGGGCAGAGGCCGGCGAAAGAGAGGTGAAGGGAGGGGGGAGTGGCGCGCGGGGCGCGAGAGGCGGGCCCGGCGGGGCCGCCCGGGTGGTGTCCGGGCGGCGTGCGTCGTCAGAGGACGCGGCGCGCGGCGAGGATGTCCCAGTCCTTGATCGGAGTGATCCGGACGGGCTTTGATGTGCGTGGTGCCTCGATGACGAGGCCCTCGCCCATGTACATCCCGACATGCTCGGGCCGGGCGGCGGTGCCGCGGCTGAAGATCAGGTCTCCGGGCTTGAGGCTTTTCGCCGAGACGGACTTGCCCTCGTTGACCTGCGTGTACGTGGTGCGGGTGAGCTTGACGTCGGCGTGCGCGTACGCCTGCTGCATCAGCGAGCTGCAGTCGCAGCGCCCCATCGGGTCAGGCCCGTGGGAGTCGGTGCACGACCCGCCCCACTGGTAGAGCGTGCCGAGCTGGTGCATGGCCCACTCGATGGCCGCGCGTGCCTTGGGGTCGGCGTCCTTGGGGATCTTGTATCCCTTCGGGACGCTGCCCTCGGGGATCCGCCCGAAGGACGTGCCGTCCTTGTCCGGTGTGCACATGCCAGCGCCGGACGCGGACTCCGGGTCCTTGGCGGGCTCGTCCTTGCCGGCGTTCGGGAACGTCTTGGCGATGGCCTTCTGCAGCGCGGTGGCGAGGTCCTCCCACTGCGCGTACGCGTCCGGGTAGCCGGACGCCTGGACAGCCTGTGCGGCCTGGGTGACCTTCATCTGCTGCCAGCCGTCGACCTTGAGCAGATGCTTGTAGAACTGCTCGGACGCGTACACCGGGTCACGGATCTGCTGCGCGGTGCCCCACCCCTGGCTGGGGCGCTGCTGGAAGAGGCCGAGGCTGTCCCGGTCTCCGGAGTTGAGGTTGCGCAGCCGCGACTCCTGCATCGCGGTGGCGATGGCGACGATCTGGCCCTTCTTGGGCACGTCGAGGCTCAGGCCGGTGGCCACGATGGTCTGTGCGTTGGGGATCTGCTCGGCCGGAAGGTCCAGGCCCTGGATGTGAATGTCCTTGCCGGAGGCGCCGTCGAGGATCTTGGTGACTTCCTTGGTCACCTCGGCGGTGTCGAGGCCGGTCAGGCATCCGCTGAACGAAGCGGTGGTCGCGGCTTCGCTGGAGGACGCCATCATCATGGCGGTGCCGGCGAGCAACAGGGGGGAGAGGACGACGACGCCGATGCCGGCGGCTATGCCCTTCAATCCGGCCTGCCTCCCGGCAGAGGGTCACGGGCCGGCGGACGGGGAGTGGGCAGGGGAGGGTAGAGCGATGTCACAAGCGAGGTCCTTGGTGAAGTCCCGGCGGCGCGTGCGTCGTTGAGGAAAGGGCGCGACGGCCGGGATGGTGGGTAGATCGGGGCCCGGGTGCACGGGTGCGAGTTGCCGCTCGCACCGGCACGGGGCGTCGGGTCAGGTGTGCCAGGACATGGGAAATCTCCGTGAAGGCAGGGACGGGGATGTGCCATCGACGGTGTTCGTCGGGCAGTTCCAAAACAGTAAGGGCGGATCCCCGGTTGCCGAAATCGCATCTGATCGAGGCTCTGTCTCGGGGGTTTCGGCGTCGATAGCGCTCAACCGGGGATCGTGCCCTACAGTTTTGGCTCCTCCCCTCGCCTCCCCGCTGCGCGGACCGCGGAGCCTTCCTGCCTGCATTTGGTCCAACGGGTCTCACCCAGGCGAGCCGGAGCGTCCATCCCCCTCCACCCGAACCGAATTGGGGTATCTCTTTGCCTTTTTCCCTGCACCAGGGCGACGCACTCGGCGTCCTCGCCGAGCTGCCGGACAACTGCGTCGACTCCGTGATCACCGACCCGCCGTACAACAGCGGCGGGCGGACGGCGAAGGAGAGGACCTCCCGGTCCGCGAAGCAGAAGTACACCTCCGCCGACGCCGGGCACGAGCTGCCGGACTTCACAGGCGAGAACATGGACCAGAGGAGCTACGGATTCTGGCTGACCCAGATCATGACCGAGGCGCACCGGCTCACCAAGGTCGGCGGCACGGCGCTGCTGTTCACCGACTGGCGGCAGCTGCCCATCACCACGGATGCCATCCAGGCCGCCGGATGGCTCTGGCGCGGTGTGCTCGCCTGGCACAAGCCGCAGGCCAGGCCGCAGAAGGGACGCTTCACCCAGAACTGCGAATTCATCATCTGGGCCAGCAACGGACCGATCGACGCGGCCCGCAACCCGGTCTACCTGCCCGGCCTCTACAGTGCCTCGCAGCCCAGCGGCAAGGCTCGGCAGCACATCACACAGAAGCCCGTCTCCGTCATGCGTGAGCTGGTGCAAATCGCTCCGCCGGGAGGCACAGTGCTCGACTTCACCTGCGGATCCGGCTCGACCGGCGTCGCGGCCCTGCTGGAGGGCCGCGATTTCATCGGTGTCGAGAAGAGCAAGACCTATGCCGAGATCGCTGCCGACCGGCTCACCGAGGCGCAGCAACAGACCCTTACCCAGGACGATTTGACCCTCGTGGTCTGAGGCATCTTCTGCTCGGGCGGCGCGGCTCGGAGCGCGCTCTGTATGTGCCCGCTCGTGCCGCGCGCAGAGTTATACCAGCCAAGTACCGGTTACCGAAACCGGTGATTCTCCGGATGGTAGGAGCCGTAATTCACGCCCTATGGCTGCGGCTCAAGGAGGCCCTTTTTCGTGCCTGAATCCATAAACCCCCCGGACGACGGGGAGATGGAACCGGTCCGGCTTCCGGACTCCGACCTGGAAAGCATCGAGGCGAGCGTCCGCAAACTGCTGGACCAGTCCGCGGAGCAGGCCCGCCAGCTCGACAGCCTCGCCTCCGCGCCACCGCCTGCGGACTCGCCGTTCGGCGCCTTCGGGGTGCCGGGCATGTCGGGGTTCGCGGGCCTGCCGTCTCCGGCAGCCCCGCCCGAGCCCCGCCCGATCCTTGAACTGGAGGGCGAGGAGTACGAAGACGAACTGGACTCCTTGTCCGACTGGGTGGATGACTTCCTCGTCCGGGTCTACGGGGCGGAGGTCACGACCGCCGCCCCGTGGTGCGAGCAGTGGCAGGAACACGCCGATGTCGTCGCCTGGCTCCACGCACTATGGCTCGCTTACCAGCAGCACAAAGATCCGGAGGCGGGGCCGGCCGGTCTGTTCGTCTGGCACCGGGACTTCCTCACCCACGCCATGGCCACTGTGCGGGCGGCCGGCGGTCCGCTGTCCGCGTGCATGACCGACCCGGACCGGCCCGCGCACCGCCTGCTGCCCGGCCCGCCGCCTTCGAACCGGACCACCACCACGACCGAGGAGCCCGAGGAGAACAGCGAACACGGCCAGGCCGACGGATGACGGGCCGCGAGGACCGGCCGGCCTTCGGCCTCTCCTTCGACCCCCGCGCCCTGACCGACCTGCTCCAAGCCCCCAGCGACATCCGCGATCTGGCCCTCGCCCAGCTCCAGGACGTGGTGGACGCACGCCTCTTCGGCACCAAGCTCACCCGCGATCTCGTCGGATGCCGCAAGGTCTACGTCGATCACCGCAACGCCTGGCGCATCGTCTACGCCCAGCGGCCGGCGCCCGCGAACTCCACGCACACCACCGAGATCCACGTCGTGGCCGTACGTCCGCGCGAGGCCCACGACGTGTACGACACCGCCCGTGCCCGCCTGGGCATCAGGCGGCGCCCGCTCGGAGAGCGCACCCACGCCGCTCGCACCCGCTCACCGCAGCTGACCACGCGGCAGCCCGTACCCAAGCCCGGTCCACCGCCCCATGCGATGCCCGGCCTTCTCCGACCCGCTTCCCCAACCCTGAAGGGCCCTGTTCGTTGACGCAGTTCCCCACCCTGATCGACCAGATCGCCGCCGCCGTACTGGCGCCGGCCGAGGTCACCGAGAACCCGCACCACCGCGCCATCCTCGACGTGTTCGTCGAGACCCAGGAACTCGACCGGCTGCTCGCCGAGCTGGCCGCCGCCGACCTGCCCGGGGTCAGCGCCGGCGAGCAGCTGGACACGCTGACCGACCTGCTCGTCGAGCGCATGGCAGCGGGGGCCGAGCTGAGCGCACTGCTGTCCACCTCCTGCTGCTGCGCCGCCACGTTCGAGCCCGACCCGCCGGGCGAGTACGACCCGGCGGAGGACGACGAGCCCGACTTCGACCCGGACTTCGAGGGCTTCGACGACTTCGACGACCTCCACGAGGAGGCGGTCGAGGACTTCCTGTCCTGTCCCAGTCGCCCGCAGACCATCGTCCACGCCTGCCTCGATGTCTTCGACGCCCACGGCTCCCCGGAGTACGTCAGCTCCGCGGAGCTGGTCGAGCGCCTGCGTGAACTGCCCGGTCACGCCGATGCGCGCTGGCGCTACTCCGACCTCAACGCTCTGCGGCTGTCCCTGATCCTGCGGCGCTCCCACGGAATCCAGTCCCACAGGCCGCGGGCGGCCGATGGCAGTCGCTACCGGGCGTTCCGGCGCGCGGACCTGCTGGGCGCCCTCGCGGACTGACCCTGCTGACGCACCCCGCCCTTGTGCAGACCCGCCTGGTGACGGCGGCGGACGGGGACCTGGTCGCCGCCTTCCACGCGCAGTGCTCCGAGGCGAACCTGCTGCGCCGCTGGGGCCGGACTCGCCTCCTGCCTCGTGACCTGACACGGCTGCTCGACCAGGCCAGATGCTGGATCGGGCTCGGCGCCGACGGGCGGCCACTGGCCCTCGTCTGCGTCGGGCCCGTCAGCCGGGAGCCAGGTGTCGCCGACCTCGGACTGCAAGTCGCCGACGACCGGCACCGTCAGGGCATCGGCACGGCCCTTGCCTGGCAGGCATCGGCCGTCGCCCGCGCGCGCGGAGCGCACACCCTCGCCGCGTTCACGCAGGCGTCCAACACAGCGATGCTCCGCCTCATGGACAGGCTGGGCCCGACCCGGCACACCCGCGACGGCGCGTACGTCGAGGTCCGTGTCGCTCTGGACACGTCTGCTCCGGATCCAGAAATCCCTCCGCCATGACCTCATCCCCTCCCGACCGGCTCACCCGGACCGCCCTTGATCACCGGATCGAGACCGCGGTGGGCCGGAGCGTCGAGGAGCTGCGGCAGCACCGCGACGACGGTCTCCTCGACGCACCGCATGCCGCCTTGGCAGATGCTCACCGCGACCTCGTGGCGGCCGAGCGGGACGTCGGCTTCTACCGCGTCCGGCTCGCCCGCCTCGCCTCCAGCGATCTGCCCGTGGACCAGGCACTGTTCGCCCGGATCGACCGCACCCTCGACCAGCTGGCCCAGGCCGCCCGCCTACGAGAGGCGAAGCGGACCACGGCCGCCGCCGCTCTGGAGCCGATCGAGGCCGGCGCTCTGCGGCAGGTGACCCGACAGATCCCGACCAAGGACGTCGCGGCCCTGCTGGCCATCGCCCAGGGCGCCAAGCTCCACGAACACCTCGTCACCCACCGGCTGGCCGTGGCGACGCCCACGCGCACCCGTATTTCCTACGCCCATCTGCAGCGCCTGGAGGCGAACGGCCTCGTGGAGCGCGACATCTCGCACCCGATGCAAGCCGGACAGCCCGTCACTCTCACCGACACCGGCCGAGCCGCCCTGACCGCTCCCCGCCGCGCCGGCCCACCCCGTGCCGCGCCCTCTCCGCCACCGGCCCTTCCACCCGTTTCCCGTCCCCGCCGCTGAACGGCGCCGTGCACGCCACGCGCACGGCGCCCAGGCGTCATCGAACGAAAGCCGCGATGCCCAGCTACGAACCCGACTTCCGTCTCGACGGATACGAAGCCGTCAACAACAACGTCGCCGAACAGTTCTGGGGGAGCATCGGCATCGAGCAGGACGACATGACCGTGCTCGCCGAGCACCACAGCGCGGACGGAGAGCACAGCTTCTTCGTCATGCACAACCGGGCCGTCACCTGGGGTATCCCCGGGGAACCCCAGATCGCCGCCCTGCACCTCAAGCGCGACCCGGCGACCCGCACCTTCCGTTTCGCCAGCGAGATGCTGCCGCTGCCGTCCATGGCGCAGTCCTGGCTCGTCGCCCGCGGCTGCCCCGAGGAGGAGATCCTCCTGCCCGACGGTATGGGCACCGACCCCGCGAACGACGCCACCCGCGCGCTGGAGAAGCGTCTGCGCAGTGACGGCGACCACTTCGCGCTGCTCACCAGCTACACGTACGACAGCGAGCCGATCGAGACCACCGTGCTGCTGCGGGCCCTCGACGAGAAGGCGGCGCTGCCCTTCCGCGTGCTGCTCGAAGAGGTCGACAGCGGCGCATGGACACACACGCTGCGCGAAGGCGACTTCCAGACGTTCGAGGCCGCCACCCAGTGGTGGGAAGCGCACTGGAGGGGCGACAAGCCGCCGCTGCCCGCAGCCTCACCTGCGGCCCGGCACACCACAGTTGCGGCCACCGGCGTGCCGGCCCGCCCCGCACCGCTGCGCGGACCGAGCCGCTGAACTCCCCTCAGCACACACACGCCTTTCTCTCTTCGAAACCGACGGAATACCGCGAAACGCGCGTGAGGCGGCGCGGAACATAGCACGCAATCCCCGGTTACCGAAACCGGGGATTCTGCGGACTCTTGTTATCAGCCCGTACGGCATCCGCCTGGGGATTTCCGCATTCCCTCTCCATCGCCAGTTAGGACAAACTCCGTGCGCATTACTCGCGTTGCCGCTGCCGCAGCGGTCTGTGCGGCACTCGCGCTGCCCGCAGTCACCGCTACGGCCGCCAACGCCGCAGCCCCGGGCGCCGTCGCTGCCTCCACCTCGTGCCACGAGGCAGACCCGTACAAGGTGCACGGGACCAGCGCGGTCACCATCCACTCGAAGGCGTCGTCGAAGTCGACCGCCGTCGGAGTCCTCTACCGGAGCCACAAGTTCACCGTCCACAAGAAGACCAAGACCGGCTCGTGGGTCTACATCACGGACAAGAAGACCGGCGTAACGGGCTGGGTGTCCGGCACGTACGTCTACCGGACCGTCTACATGTGCCTGGACTAACCAGCTGCGCCCCAATTTCCCATTCCTGCACCGGAATCCTCGAAATGAAGGGAGCCACGCTGTGCCCGACACCAGCGAAGACGTGATGAGCGTCCTCACCGAGCGCATCGAGGACCGATTCCAGATGCCGCTCGCCGACCTGCGCCGGGCGGTTGAGGCGGCACCGCAGGCCAACCCCGAGGCCACCACCCTCGTGCACTGGCATGGCCTGCTCGCCGAAACGCAGCAGGCACTCGACACCGCGGAAGACGCGCTCGTCGAGGCGCTGGGCACTCAGCCGGCCGACGTACTCGACGATCCCGTCATGGAGCTGGCCCACCAGGTCAACTCCGCTGTCGCCTCCCGCGACGGCCGCGCCATGGTCGTGAACTACCTCCTCGACCCCAACGCACCCGGTAAGCGAGGCCCCGGCGCGTGGCGTGGCGCGTCCCCCGCAGCCCGCCGTGCTCCGGCCCTTCCTACCTCCCCGCCCACACTGCCCAGCGCGCGGAACACGACAGCGCGAGGGCCAGCACGGTGAGCGTCATCGACAAATCGACCAGCCGCGATGCGGCACTGCAGGAAGCGTTCGGCGCCGAAGTAGACGCGCTGTACGCGCAGTCAGCCTGCGGTGAGGCGAATGCCGCACTCCGGTGCGCACTGGAGCTGCGGAGCTTCCTCGCCGTCGCCGAGGAGCACCTGGAGCGGGTGCACAACATCGCCGAGTCCGACTGCCAGATGGGCGAGCTGTCCAGCGTCGACTTGCACCGTCACGACCAGTGGATTGAGGCCGCTGAGGCCAATTGCGACCTCTACGGATCCGCCCTCGACGAGCTGCTCCTCACCATGCCGCCGCCGAGCCACCCGAACGTTCCGCGCGCCGGGCCGCGACCCAAGGTCATCGCCACAGCGCCTCCCGCCCCGGCCGGACCCCGAGCCGGGGCGGTGCAGGCCCGACGCCCCTGAAAGCCACACCGATTGCCCCAGCCAGACGACCCCGCCCACGCCGTTTCCCAGATCATCGCCCAGCGCATCGAGGCGCTGTACGGACAGCCGCTCGCTGAACTCGAAGCCCTCGCCGACGTCCCCGAGAGCACCCTGCTCGCCGCCCTGACCGGCAACCACAGCGCCCTGGCCTTCGCCGAAGGCAACATCGCCTTCCAGCTGGAACGCCTGCGTGAACTCACCGCCCCCGAGAGGGAGATCGGCCAGTTCGACGCCGGCCACATCCTCGACTGCGCCCGCCGCATCGCGGAGTCCGTCGCCACCCGCGACGCCTACGCCAAGAGCACCGGCGCCGTCCTGGGCGGCCTGCGCCGCGCCACGGCCCCGGACACCCAACCCCCGGCTCCGCCCGCGCCCGCGGCCCCGACGGCCGCCGCCTCCCACACCCGCTGATCCACTCGCACCGCTTGAGGAGCCCCTTCCTTGGCCACCACCGCGCCGCCCCCCTCCGCATCGCACGACCTCTCCGGCGTCACCAAGACCCTGGATCTCCTCGCCCCGCGCTGGAGCGTGTGGGTGCTGATGACCCTCTCCTCGCAGACACTGCGCTACGCCGAGATCAAGCCCCGGCTCCCGTGGCTCGCGGACGGCCAGCTCCACCCCCGGCTGCGCCACCTCACCAGCGCCGGCGTGGTCGAGCGCACGGAGTACGCCCCGCGCCACGTCACCTACGGCCTCACCAGCCGCGGCGCTGCTCTGATGCCGGTCCTCGCCACGATCGCGTCCTGGGGCGACACGTATCTGGAGAAGGACATGGTCTCCAACAAGACCACCGGCGAGATGGAACCCGAGCGGATCCCGCCGGCCCAGAACATCGACGACGCGCTCGCCCTGATCGCGCCGCGGCACGCCGCCCCGATCCTGTGGTCCCTGCAGGCCCGGGGCAGCGCGACCGCCAAGACCCTGGCCACCGAAGCCATGCCCGGCTACGGGCTGACCGCCGTCTACAAGCCGCTGGAGCGACTTGCCGCCGACGGCCTCATCACGGCCGGCGGCTCCGGGGACTACCAGCTGTCCGTCAGCGGCCGGGCACTTTCCCCCGTCTTCCAGGCGATCTCCGCCTGGGCCGCCGCCCCGCCCGCCGAGGCCGATGCCCGTCGGCCTCGGGGACAGGGCCCGGCCCCGTCGCAGAACCGTTCCGGCCCCTGGGCGACCACCCCGTCGCGGCGTACGACACCCGCAGCTCCCGCAGTACGGTCCGCCGGCCCCGCCCTGACCACCACGGCCCCGGACAGCCCGGCGTGGAAAACGGGCGACCTCTTCTCCCACCAGATACACGCCCGTCCGGTCTCCCCGACAGGAGGCCCGCGCCGATGACCCGTGCCCTGCCCGACAGCCTCCTGAACGAACGCCGCGCCATTCGGACCCTCACCCTGCCGGGCCTGATACGCCTGATCACCGAGATCGACGACAACGGGCCCATCAGCCACCGGCGCGGCAGCCTGCAAGGTGCCTTCGGCGACCTCACTCCCGGGCAACTGCGCCACGCCATCGACACCGCCCGCGCCCTCCACCTGGTCCACTCCGACGAAACGACCCCCGACCGCTACCGGCTCACCGAGAGCGGCGAGGCCCTCGCCGAGGTCTACGACACCGCGGCCCGCTGGGCCCGCGCCCGCCAATTCCCCGCCCCCACCGTCGACTTCGTCACCCGGGTTCAGCACACCCTCCAGCTGCACAGCCGCGACCCGCACCCGAGCGGGCCGATGCCGGAGCCATCGGTACCTCGCAATGCCCTGACCGACTGGCTGCAGTCCAACCCCCGCGCCCTGGATCACGCCGACGCCCGCTCCTCTCAGGAGCCGGCGGAAGGCGGGCGCGCTGCGTGAGAACCCGTGTCGGACCGCGGCATGCCCGCCGCCCGGTCCCCACCCTGCTGCGCGGCATCTACCTGCCCCGCAGCATGGACGCCGGCGCGTTCGCCATGACCACGTACGGCATCCCCCTGTTGGTGCTCGCCACCACCAACTCCGCCGCACTGACCGGTCTCGCGTTCACGCTGGAGTGGATCCCGCGCCTCGGCGCTTTCGCCCTCGCCGGGGCGATGACCGACCGCTACGGCACCACCCGCGTCTTCCGCCTCGCCTCCGGGACACGAGCAGTCGTCGTCCTGGCCGCCGCGCTGGCCCTGCCCGAACTACAGGGCGGTCTCAGCACCACCATCACGGTCATGGCGCTCGCCGCCCTGACCGGCGTGCTCACAGAGTTCTCCTACATCGCCGCCGAAACCGCGGGCGGCGTGGCCAGCCGCGCGGCCGGCGAGCGTGCCCACCGCGTGCAGTCCGTACTGCTCGGCATCGACCAGGTCGGCACCCTGGCCGGCCCCGCACTCGCCGGCCTGCTCCTGGAGCAGGCCGGGGCATCCGGGATGCTGACCACGATCGCCGCCTTCTCCCTCCTCGCCTGCGCGTTCGCCCCCCGGCAACCCGCCCAGCAGCGCACCACCGCTCCGGAGCCCATCCTCAAGGGGCTCCACACCGGCTGGACAACGCTCAAGTCGCTCCCCGCGCTGGCCTGGCTGATCACTGGGCTGACCTTGTCGAACCTGGCAGTCGGCCTCCTCCAGGCCGCGGCCCCGGTCATCGTGGTCAAGCAGCTCGGGCACTCCAGCGCCGACGTGGGTGTGATCTGGTCCGTAGCCGCCGCAGCAACACTGGTCACGGTCGCCGTCTGCCGACGCGCCATCGACCGGTGGGGCCTATGGCCGGTCGGCGCTCTCTCCGCCTCCATCGCCGCCAGCGCCTGCCTGGCCGTCTCACTGACGCACACCTACACCGCGTACCTCGTGCTGATCGCGGTGCTCATGGCCAGCGAGGGCGGCATGACCGTCGTACTGCGCACCCTGCGCTCCCATCTCATCCCCGCCGAGGTGTTCGGCAGCACCCTCTCGTTGACGATCCTCGTCCTCCTGCTGCCCTTTCCGGTGGCCGGCGTCCTCATTGCCGCTGTGCCGCCCACCCTGCTCGGCCACGTGGTCACAGGCTGCGCCGTTCTGCAGGCCCTCGGCCTGTTCATCGCCTTCGCGCGTCTGCGCACCCTTCCCGGCCTGCGCGCCTCCCTCGCCTGACCTGCCGGCCGCCCCACCGTTCACCTTGGAGACCCATCCGATGCCCACGACCGACGCCACGGCGACCCAGACCGTACTGCCGGTGTTTCGTCCCTCGCTTCGCGCCGGCTCCCGGCCCACGCTCACCGACCAGTTCCTGGCCTTCGACTGCGAGCACCCCTACGTCTACTGGGCCCTGGAGCGGCTGACCGCCGAGCGGATAGCCGCCGGCGCCACCTGCATCGGGCTCAAGGGCCTCTTCGAAGAACTGCGGTGGCGGCTGCCCCAGGGCGTGCGCGGCCTCAACAACAACTACACCGCGTTCTACGCCCGCAAGTTGATCGAGGACCACCCCCACTGGGCTCCCGCCTTCGAGCTGCGCCGTCGCCGCACCCCCTGAACTCCTGCGCGTCATCTCTCAACTACGCCTCAGCTCAGCCACTTTGGAGTCCCTCCTTGCCCTCTCGCACCATCCTCGTCACGACGACCTCCGGATCGGAGGCGCAGGCGTACCGCGGCTACTGTCTCGAAAGCGTCGCCGCGTCCTACGACATCGTGCTGATCACCCCCGGCGAGCCCACGTGGGAAAAGGAATTCATCAGCGACTTCGAGATCGCCGACCCCGACGACGCCGAGGCGCTCGCCCAGGCCGGTCGGGCCCTGGCCGACCGCCACCAGCTGGCTGGGGTGGCGACGTGGACCGAGTGGTACCTCACCCAGACCGCCCGCCTCGCACGCCGGCTCGGCCTGCCCACGAACAGCCCGGAGGTGATGGAGGCGGCCCGCAACAAGGCCACCGCCCGCACCTTGTTCGCCCGGCACGGAGTCCCCTCGGCCTCCTCCATGACCGCACGCACACTGCTGGAGGCAGCGCTTGCCGCCGAGACCATCGGCTACCCCATCGTCCTCAAGCCCGCTGCCCGCGCCGCCAGCATCGGCGTCATCCGCGTGGACCGCGTGGAGGAACTGCCCGCCGGCTTCGAGTTCGCCTCGGCGGGAGCGCGCGACGGTATCGAAAGCACCCACGTCCTGGTGGAGGAATTCCTCGACGGCCCGGAAGTGAGCGTCGAGTGCGTCACGTACCGCGGCCACACCACCGCGGTCGGCGTCACCCGCAAGACCCTCGGCGACCCGCCGTTCTTCGAAGAGGTCGCCCACTGCGTCGACGCGGCCGACCCACTGCTCGCCCAGGTCGCCCCCGTCGCGGCGGCAGCCGTCAAGGCGCTCGGCATCACCGACGGCGTCCAGCACGTCGAGATGCGCCTGGTGAACGGGCGCCCACGCCTGGTCGAGGTCAACGCCCGCCTGGGCGGCGACATGATCGGCCACCTCGTGCGCCTGGCCACCGGCGTCGACCTGCCCCGCGCCGCCGCTGACGTGGCTTGCGGACTGGCTCCTGACCTCACTTCGACACGCAGCCGGGCGGCGGCGATCCGGCTGGTCTACCCCGCCTACTCCGGCACCCTCACCGAGCGCCGCCTCGACGACGAGTTCCCCTGGCTCGAGCGCGTCAGCTTCCAGCGGGAAGTCGGCGACCGCCTCGTCCTGCCGCAGGACGGCGGCGACATGTTCACCGCCCGCATCGGCTACCTGATCACCACCGGCGCCAACGCCGCAGACGCGCAGGCCCGCTCCACTGAGGCGTACCGGCACTTGGCCGTCCAGGTCACCCCCGCCTAGAGCCTCCCCGCGCGCCCGCCCCGACCCTCCCGGATGTCCAATTGACCGATCCCGACCTCGACATCGACGGCGATGTCTACGTCTTCCCCCGCTACCTGGCCGGCACCACCGGCATCGGCGACCCCGCCCTTGAGCCCTTGATGCAGCTCGGCTGGGAGCTGACCCACGACGACCTCGGTAACGCCTACCTCAACGCCCCCGACCACAAGGTCCGTCTCGGCTTCCTGCCCGAAGGCGACGACGACGGACTGTGGCGTATCAACGCCTACGTGGATCGCTTCGGGCCGCCCGCCTGGGGCGTCAGCTTCAACGACAGCTGCCCCACCGAGTTCGTCACCGCCTTCACCACGGCCCTGGCACAGGCATACCAGGACGGGACCGAGCACTACCTCGCCCAGCCCGACCCCACGGACCCCGAACTCGCCGCCTTCAACGCGGTCGCCCCTCTGATCAACCGCGGCTGGCAGATCCAGCATCCACGGTGGGGTGTGATGGAACTGCAGACCCCGGACGGGATGGCCGGCCTGGAATACGCCACCGGCCGGCTCGACGCGGAAAGGGAACTCACCACGCTGGAGGCCCGCTGGTACATGTGGGGCGGCCCGAAGAACGGAAACGCCCGCTGGTACGCCACCGCCTCCACCAACACCCCGACGCCGCTGGTGAAGGCCATCACCCAGAGCGTGTCCGACCCCGCGCCGCTGCCGCGCTGGAAGGACTTCCTGTCGCGCGGACTGCGTGATCACGCCCAGCTCGTGCCCGTCACACCGCCGCCGCCCCCGGTTCCCACACCCCTCGACGTCCACCGCACCGCGCCGAGACGGCGTCCCGCACTCACCACGCGCAGCGTCCCGCGCTGGAGCACCACCACGACCCCTTCAGCGCTCCTGCCCGCCCGTCCCTCCAGCCCGCGCCGCTGACCTGCCAGATCGCCCCCTTTGCCTGTGAGGTCATGTGCCCCTTCACGCACAGCAGTTCTTCGATGACGTCCTCGAACTGCCCTTCTACCAGTACGCCATCGTCGGCGATGCCCTGTACGCAGCCCCGCAGCCAAACTCGGAGCTGCGGCTGTGCATCGGATTCGCCCCGACCATCCGCCACGGCGAGTACGACGGGCTGCGCCTGCGTGTCGTCCACCCCGAGCAGGGTGTCCTCGACACCGTGATCCTTCGCTTCGCCGACCACGGCTCCTTTGAACGCCGCGACACCGCCCGCGGGCTCGTGGCCGGCCGCGACGGCTACGCCGTCATCCGGGACTGGCACGCAAACAGCAGCCAGCCGCCGTGGCACGGCGCGGACGGTACGGGGCTGCGCACCGCGATCGAGCAGTACGTCCACGTCTGGTTCCCGGAGCCTGCCGTGTCCCGACCGCCAGCCCGACCGGTCGCCCAGCCCACACCCACCACCGCGTTTTCGCCCCGCAGCCGCTGACCACCCACCTCGCCACGGAGTTCCGGATGTCCCCGCCCCGATGGTTCCCCTCGCACCGACAGCCACCGCCGGCCACCGCGGTCTCTGGCCCGCCTCCGCCGTCGGGCCCGAACGGATTCTGGATCACGGATCCTGCGTTCCGTGACCGGCTGCACAGCGCGACGCTGACCCTCCTCGACATCGTCGAGGACTGTCTGAACGATGACGACGCCCCGCTTACCGAAGTCCTCGGCGGTGCCCGTGACCACGCCGAGCACATGCTCGGTGTCCCCAGCACCTACGGCGTCCTTGTCGAAGCCGAGGCCGCAGCGCAGATCGTGCAGGCCGCCGGCATCGACGCCGGCTCCCCCTTCGGTCTGGCCATCGCCCAGGGCCTGTCCGGCATCGAGCAGCTGCCCGTACAGCAGCAACAGCAGCTCGTCCGTGCCGCAGCCCGCAGATACGCGATCACCGCGCCTTCCCGTTCACCGGCCGCCCCGGCGACAGCACCTCCGCGTCCGGCGCCTGGCCGCTCCCGCTGAATCACCACCCTGCTCCATCAACCGCACGTGTTCCCTTGGAGAGTCCCTACTTGCGCATCCGCTCCGTTCGCACCCTTCCAGCTGCTGTGGCCGTCGCCGCCACCATGACCGGCAGCCTGTCCTGGGCGCCGACCGCCTCGGCCCAGAGCCCCGAGCCCACCCCGTCCGCTTCCGCGTCCTCGACTCCGAAGAGCGCGGCCGAGACGGAGTCCGGCGGTGTGGCCATCCTGAAGAAGGACCCCGGCGGCGACGTCCTCGCCGGGGCGGCCTTCACTCTCTTCGACTCCGCGGGGAAGGAGGCCGCCAGCGGCAAGACCAACGCCCAGGGACAGCTCGCCCTGCAGGACCTCGCTCCCGGGGTCTACCGTCTCAAGGAGACCTCCAGCGGCAGCCCGTTGCATGACACTGTCGACGACCAGGACGTGATCGTCACTCCCGGCGCCGACACGCCCCTGACGATCGTGGATCCGTTCAAGGACGCCTCGGTCCTGCTGAAGGCCAAGGACGACAAGACCGGCAAGCTGCTGGCCGGGTCCACGGTCAACATCGGCAGCGGCGACAAGACCCTCCTGACGCTGACCACCGGTTCCGACGGCACGGCAAGCGGCAAGTTGCCCCTCAATTCCCGTACCAGCGGCGACTTCTGGGTCAAGCAAGTCAAGGCGCCCGACGGCTACGAGATCTACAAGCCGTCGAAGGCGTTCAAGGCCAAGCCGGGCGATCCCGTGACAGTGACCGTCACCAACGCCAAGACCGCCACCACCCCGCCGCCCACGGAGAAGCCCACCGACAAGCCGAGCGGCAAGCCCACCGACAAGCCGAGTGACCGGCCCACGCCGGGCAAGCCCGGCAAGGACGAGGACACCCCGGCCCCGTCGGCTTCGGCTTCGGCCACGGACACCCCGACCACCGACGAGACCGCGTCGAGCACCGCGGCCCCCACCCCCGCGGGCTCGCTTGCGCACACCGGCGCGGACGCCACCCCGTGGATGATCGGCGGCGCCGGAGTGCTGATCGCCGCCGGCGGAGGTGCCCTCTTCGTGGCCCGCCGACGTCGTACGGACGACTCCACCGACGAAAACTAACCTGCCCGCCCACATCGCTGAAGGCCCCCGGATTCCATGATTCCGGGGGCTTTTGCGTGGGCGCGTGGGGTGGACAGCCCGATCGAGTCGGTTCCCGTAGCCGGACGCTGCTGAGATGCCGCGCACGGCTGGCACGGACGCGACATCTCCCTGTTGCTCAGGTCAGCACGAGGAGACAGACATGTGGACCAGGTGGAGGAGTTCGCGGACCAGCCCGCCGGCCAACGTGGCGGTAGCGGCGTAGAGCGCTGCTTGCCCAAGGCCCACGACAAGACGGTGGCGGGCGCGTCGCCGCTTCGGGGCGGGGCGGTGCGTACGGTGGGACATGACGGTCTCCGTTCAGGGGATGTGTCGGCTGCCCCCGCACCGCGTGTTCCTGGCAGGGATACGGTGCGGGGCGCAGTTTCTGCTGGACCCAAGCCTTACGGGTGACGTGTGCTGAACGCAGCTTTCAGGGTTCGAATCTCGATGTAAGTTCGGCCCCATGAAAGGCGATCAGGCCACCACGTGGACCGAGGGAACGTCGGCCGACCTGGTCGCCGACGCGCTCGCGATGGGTGTGAAAGCCAGTCCCAGAATGGTGACCTCCTGGGTCGAGGACGGCATGCTAGCCAACCCCGAGCCGCGCAAGACCAGCGCGCACGGCAGCGATCCGCGGATCTTCCCGTCCGAGCAACGCGAGTTGTTCACCAGACTTCTTGAGGCCCGGGAGCGCTCCCCCCTGGGGCGCATCCCGCAGCGCGCTCTAATCCGCGTCGTGCTGTTCCTGTGGCTGATCGACGACACGATCGTGCCCACCCCGCAGGCGCGCCGAGCCTGGCGTACCCATGCACGCGCCGCAGGGCAGACCACCGCCGTCCGACGAGGCCAGAACGTTCGCACCCTGGTCGAGCAACTTGCCCACCCCTCAGCCACCCATAAGCAACGGCGCGCCGCCCAGCTCGTCATTGAGGAGGGCGAGCGGACCGGGCGGATCGACATCACCAGACTGACCTCAGTCCTCACGGAGCTGAACTCGCCCTGGTCGACTCAGCCGGGTATGCCGAGGATCGAACGAGCGCTTCCTGGCCCATTCGGGCCGATCTCTATCCAGCACCACATCGCCATGTGGAAGGCCCGCCAGCAAACCTTTCGCAGCCTCCGGCACGAGGAAATCGACGAAACCGAACTCGACCGAGTACGCAGCGTATACAGGCCGAGTTGGGCCGACTACCAGGCCAGCCGGCCCGCCATGGCAACCATCGGTGCAGGAGAGTTCGCGGCGTACTTCGCAGAGCCCGACACGATGGAAAGTCACGCGATCGAGGCGGTCGATGCCTTCGTGGGAACTCTCGCCGGAGAACTCGGACTGATCGAAGCCGCCTCCCATGCCACAGAGTCGGCACGTCTCAGACTGGCGCACTGACGGTCCCCGAGGCCGCGCTCCACCGCAATCGCCGCCGCCCGGCTGTCCCACGACCCCCACCTGGGCGCCTCGGTGGCCGTTGACAGAGCACGGCCGGAGCATAGGAGGGATGGTCTCGTTGACAGATTCCCGGGCTGTTGGGCAGGGGCTTCATGGTGCGTTCGGGTGGAAGTTGTCGGAATCGGCTTGGTGGACGGTGGGCGGTGCCTTCAGGTCCCCGGCTCGCCCTGCTGCCCCGCATCCCCGCCCGCGAGGGGCGGCCGTTCGTCGATATGAATGGACACGCGGCACCGAACATGCGAGCCCACCAGTCCCAGGGCCGTACTAAGAGCGCCCTGGCGACCATAGAAGCGATGGCACGCTGAGGGCCCAACTTGCTGAAATCCCGGGAGATCACCTTATGAACGCCACCCCCGCCGCCGACGCCCAGGGAGCCGAAACAGCCGGGCAACGTACCGGCGGCTGTCTGTGCGGCCGTATCCGTTTCACCACCCGAGGCCCAGCTGTCTTCCCCCACACCTGTGCCTGCCGCCACTGTCAAAAGCTCGGCGGTACACCGGTGATGTGGTGGGTGGGATTCCAGACGGTCACCTGGACCGGTGAAGGCGGCGAGCCGACCTGGTACGAGACCTTCGAAGGCGAGGCGAAACGCGGCTTCTGCCCGACCTGCGGCAGCCGCCTCGCGGCGATCGAAAGCGATATCCCGGAGATTGGCATCAACGTCACCGCTCTCGACGACACCTGCGGCCCAGACCTCGTGCCGATCCACGTGTCCTTCCGAGATAACGCTGTTCACTGGCTGCCCCCGGTGCCGGGGACCGAGCACAGTACGGCCGGTTGACCAACCGTTCACCAGTCGGCAGCGTCATCTGCTCCGGCTGCGGCGTTCAGGCCGTGGGGGCGAGGAACTGGTGCGCACCACGCAGTGTGGTGCGCAGCTTGCGCTGTGTCGAGCGGCTGTCGAGGCGGATGTCGAGGGGCCCGGGAAGGGCGCTGTCGGCCCGTAGGCCGGTGGGCAGTCGCGATGCGTCGAGTCCGTCGCGTCGGGCGATTAGCACGCCCAGCTCGTGTCGGCTGAGAGCCCGGTTCCCACCGAGGTGGTGGACGCCGGTCGTGTCGCCCGATGCGAGTTCGAGGAGCGCTGCGGCCAGATCGCTCGCGTGGACCGGGCATCGGAAGTCGTCTGTGAAGAGGACGCCTTCGCGGGTGCCGGTGGCCATTTCATGGACGGTGCGTTCGTGCTCGGACTGTCCGTCGCCGATGATCAGCGAGGTGCGGGCCACGGCGGTGTCCGGATGGAGCAGAAGCACCGTCTCCGCGGCAGCCTTCGCCGCTCCGTACGGGGTGATGGGGTCGGGCCTGCAGTGTTCGTCGTAGGGAACATGGCTCTTGCCGGAGAAGACGGCGTCGCTGGATACGTGGATCATTCTGCATCCGGCCTTCGCCGCGGCGATCGCGAGGCGGACGGGTCCCTCGGCTGTGACTGCCCAGTCGGCCCCGCCACTCGATGCATTAACGATGACGCGGGGGTTCACCTCGGCCACGACGGCTTCCGCGCTTCCTGGATCTCGCAGGTCGAGGGAGCGCCAAGTAACCCCCGGAGCGCTGCCGGGCCTGGTCGTATAGGTCGCGGCCGTCGGGTGCCCCGCCGATACAGCTTGCCGGACGAGCTCGGTGCCCAGGAATCCGGATCCACCCACGATCAGCAGCGTCATGAGGCGACACCCTAGACGCGTCTCCAACGCGACGGTGGTGGTATAGATCCCCAACCCGACGTGTTCATGGGGCAGCAGCCTGGCACCGAGGTAGGCGCTCACCGGGAGCAGCCGGGAGTCCGGACTGTCGAACGACTGTCCAGAGGAGGGCTGCGCCACCTCGCCCTCATCCCCCAGAGCGCACAGAGCGGCCAGAAAGCCTCAGATCCGTGAGCAATCGGCCATGGGTGGGCATCGGCCGCGGAATTTGGGCACGCCTCCGAGATCCCACAAGTGACAGCGGACAAGTTCGCCCGTGGCAGACGAGGAAGATCACCCAAAGGACTGGTGGACGCCGCTCCGGCATGTCAACCTAAACGACCTTCCCGGAAAACCCGAGGTCAGAGAGGTGATGCTGTGGCATTGAACGTGGCGCAACCTGAATTCGCCACGACGGTCGCGGCCCTGCGGCTCCGCACCTGGAAGTTGGGCGCCGGCCAGCCGATGGACGTGATCGACCAGTTCACGGACGCCGACTTCACCCACATCGTGGATGACCGGGCCGACGTGCACGTCAGCTCGCGCGACGGCCGGTTCTATCTCGGCTGCTTCCCGGACGGCCGGCCCGGCGGTGCCGATGAGGACTGGGTGACGGGCGAGGGCTGGGTGATCGCCGTCACCGGTACCGCGGGTATGCCGGGGTACCGGATGGCCTTCGGTACGGACACGCCGGCCGAGATTGTCGCCGCTGTCGTGGCCCGGGTCATGGCCACCTCCCGGCCCCTGTGACCTGCAGTCCCCTTCTCTCCGTACGTGACGCGTACGCTGCCTCTGCTCTCGCGGCCCTGTCCGCCACCGCTAGGAGAACGCCTTGGACCCGCACTCGCCCGAGATGACCGTCGGCGACATCCTCGACCTGCTGTCCGCCTGTGACCGCGACACGCCTGTCCGGCTCGCCATCAACCCCTTCTTCCCCATGGCCCACCGCCTGGGCGCTGTGCACAACACAGTCGACGAGCGCGGCCGGCCGATGGTCTACATCGCTGAGTCCGAGGAGGCCGAGCAGTTCGGCCCCCTGCCGCCTGCGGTGGCTGTGGCTCTGACCTGGCAGGAGCCGGCCGAGGCGCCCCGACGCCGCCGACGCGGCGCGACCGGGCCGAACACCGGCCAGTGATCCATCCCCGAACGTACGGAGGCGCCCCTGCACCCGCACCACCCCATCGAGCCCTCCCACCCCGACTCGCCGGACCCGCTGTACTGGGTCACTCCGCGCCACCTGGCCGGCGATGACGGAGTCCTTGCCGAGCGGATCGGCGACACCCTGACCGGCCTCGGTTGGCGCATGTGGCCGACCTCCCGCAACACCCTGCTCTACGTGAGCCCGGACGGACTGCGCGGCGCCGAGTGGATCCTCGCCGCCTACCCGTTCGAGCTGGGCGGACTCCCTGTGGCCTGGCAGCTGTCGGCCCGTCCCCACGCCGCCTCGGCGCTGACCGAGTGGAACGCCTACTTCACTGCCGGCGTCCCGCACGAGGCCCTCGCCGACCTCCTGCTCGCACTCGACGCCTGCGCCACACCCGATGCGGGGTTCGAGGGCGCCGAGTCGGTGCTCACCGCGCTCGGCGCGCGGGGCTGGCTGCGCGACATGGACCGTCCCTGCACGACCGCGACGGACCCCGGCTTCTCCGCCAGCGTCTCGCTCGAGATGCTTCCGCCGCTCATCCACGACGCTGACCCCCGGGACGACCTTCTGGGGTGGCAGGCATGGGCGGAACCCGTGCTGGGAGCGCCGTACCTGTGGTGTGCGAGCTTCAGCGCGAGCGCCCCGCACGAGCTGGTCGCCGCCTTCGCCTCCTCGCTGGCCGCACCTGGCCCGGTGCCGCGCCGGAGGCTGCCCGAAGGCGCGGAGGACCGCCTCACCGTCGTCCACCGCAGCTGACGCCGATCGCGGGCGGTCGAAGAACGGGATACATGGGGTGATGCCCGCCCCTCCAGGCCCGGTGGTTCCACTCTCTCCTCGGGAGCGGAACCGCCGGGCCTTCGGCGTACCCGCGTCGGGGAGGCGGCGGCGCCGTGAATCCAGGAACCGGGCCCTGAATAGGATCGCTCCCGTGGCAGTCAAACTGATAGGTAAAGGACCACTGCGCGGCTACCTCCTGGAGGAGGTGCTGGCCTGGTTGCTGCGATCCAGCGGCTTCGAAGTGCTCACGGCCAACGACGATAAGGACAAAGAGCCTTGGAAGGTCCTTAAAGAGGACAAGAATGGCTTGCTGGTCCGTGGGCGCGGGGCGTGGCACCAGGTCGACGCGCTCGGGCAGTTCCGGTACGTCCCGCCGTTCTCGCTGCCTGTCCGCCTGTTCGTCGAGGCGAAGTATCTGACCTCGACGCGCGTAGGTCTGCCGACCGTGCGCAACGGTCACGGCGTGATTCACGACGTGAACGAAGGCGAGACCACTACGCTCACCGCTGCGGGTACGGGCCGGCCGAGGACGCGGTACCGCTACAACTACGCGATCTTCTCCACGTCGGGCTTCAGCAAGGAAGCCCAGGACTACGCGCTGGCCCATCAGATATCCCTGATCGACCTCTCCGCTCCGGACTTCGCCGTACTGCGGAACCTTGTCCGGATCGCGGCCGACACGATTCACGCAGCGCTCGAAGCCGCGCCCGCGGGCGAGCGGCCGAAGGTGCACCAGATACGCGCGTACCTTCGCGGCCCACTGCTGGATATGTACGCCGAGGACGCATACCTGCCCGATCAATTCCGCGAGCCGCTCGATGAACTCGCCCAGGCGCTGCACAGCCGGTCCACGTTGGGTCTTGTGCTGGCCTTTCCCGCAGCACCGTTCGTTCTGGGGCTGGCGTCGAATGACCTGTACGGTTTCGTGAATTACGCGAGAGAACACCCCACGCACGCCGTGCGCGTGCGGCGACTGCCTCAGTCGGCTTCGCATCCCGTCTGGGAACTGCGCTCGGCCGAGCACCCGGACGTATACGCGTTGAGGTTCAGCCTGCCGGAACGGGTGGAATCCTGGATCGTCGAACAGGACGAAGGAATGCCCTCACGAACCCGGTATGTGAAAAGAAGCATGCTCTCGACCATGACCCTGTACTGGATGGACGGGGAGCACGCGCAGACATTCCAACTGCGCTACGAGCCTGGCGAACTGCGCCTGGCGGGCTGATCGGCTCATAAGCCGAAACCCCGGTGTCCGGGCCTGTCGGACGGACAGGCCCGGACACCGGGGTTTCGGACGGTGGAGCGGGTCAGTGTGCGGTGCGGGCCTTGGTGAGCGCCTTGTCCAGGTGGGCGTCCACGAGGCCCGGCGAGCCGGAGACGATCACCAGGACGTTGCCGGAGCGGATCGCCGTCTGCTTGACGACGCTGCGCTGCCCGCCGGCGGAGTAGGTGAGCAGCTGGCTCCACTGCTCGTCGCCGAGGTCGGGCGCGGCCGTCTTCTGCGCGCCCATGTCGATGACGGTGCTGCCCGACGCCACCTGGTAGGACGGGCAGGAGACCATCGCGTTGAAGACCTTCCCGATCCCGTTGGACAGCTTCGTCGCGCTGTCGCTGTACAGCTCCTCGCTCACCTCGGAGTTGGTGCTGCCGGCGTAGGTGAAGGACGCCTTCGCCTTGCGGGTGAAGTCGAGGGTGGCTCCGGTGGCCGCGTCGCTGCCGAGCTCTTCCAGCTCCGGGCAGCCGATGACGGTGACGTCGTCGTGCTGGTCAGCGGCCTGGGGCTTGCGGGTGTAGCCCTCGCCCAGGTTGCTCTCGTTCAGCAGCCGCTCGTTCAGCTTGGCCGACGAGAGCGGCGCGGACGCGGTGGCGCTGTTACCGCCCCGGTGTGCGGGCGCGGAGGACGCGGCCGAGGTGTCGGCGGGCTCGGTACTGCGGGAGCAGCCCGTCAGGGCGAGGATGGTGAGGGCGCTCAGGGCGAGGGCGGTCGTGGTGGAACGGCGCATGCGAAAACCCCTTGTGATGCGAGATGGATGGTCTGACCAGGTCGGTCCTCCGGGTGCCGACGAACGCAGGGGTGGGGAAGGGGTTTCGCGACTTCAGTGGCCGAGGTGGCGCAGGCCCTCGTCGAGGGTGGCGTGGAAGTGGTCGACCGGACCGGAGTTGCGGTTGTACCAGGCGGTGTCCAGGCGGGACTCCTTGGCCTCGTGGCCGGCCTCGCAGCGCAGCCACACCGAGTCGTCACGCATGTTGAAGACGATCCAGTTCCGGTACGCGCCGCAGTGGCACTGGTGGACTTCGCCGTCGATGACGAGCGGCAGGTCCCAGCGCATCATGAACCCCGAGACGTCCTGGCGGGACGGCGCCCGGAAGTCTGCCGGCAGGAAGTCGGGCACCACCGTGGACTCCGGCGCGGCAGGTGCCGGCGCTGCGCGGGGGCCGGGGCAGTCCGGCAGCGGCAGCTCGGTGTGCATCGCCAGCACTGCCTGGCCGGCCCGCTGGGCTTCACGGAATTCTCGGTCCGCACGGTTGCGTCGGAACATGCCGCCTCCATCTCTCTCGTCTCGCCTGCACGAGGAGAGTGCCGCAATCCCCTGACCTGCTGCAACTCTAGAAATGTTGAACGCGGACGACTTGCCGGAGGACTTCGGCACGGCACCTGCGGGCGGGGCGTGGGCCTCTGTTTTCATTCCAGATCGGTTGCGGCACGTGCCGTTTTGGGCGGACGGGCGTTGCCCCGAGCATGCGAGGCACAGGTTCTTCAACGTTCCCGACGCAGCTGAGCGGCGCGTACTGGCTGGAGTCGCCGGTTATGGAGCACGCGACCGGCTGCCGGTGCTCCGGCACCCGCGATCCGCAGCCTGAACTGCGGGATCGCCGGGTGCCGGAGGCGCGCACCGTCATGCTGTGCATCGCAGGCGCCACCGTGGTCATCGCGGTGTGCGCCTCGGCGCTGTAAGCGCGGTGCTCAGCGCCGGGGTTCTCTCGTGCCGCTCCGCTTGGCCGAGGCGTTCTGCGACGGAGCCGTCGCCTTCTTCCGCGTCTGTCCCTTCGATGCGGCCTTTGCCGTACCGCTCTCCGGCCCAGTCGAGGCGTCCGCGGGCAGATCAGCCATGCGCCGCAGCCGCCATACCAGCACGTCACTGATCGATTCTGCGGTCTCCAGCTCGCGCCGCTCCACGGCTTCCGTCAGGAGCGCGGCGGGGTCGTGGCCGGCGTTCTCGACGTCGACGAGGGTGGCGGCCAGGGCGTACCAGCCGGGCTCGGCGAGGACCTGCCCGGCCAGCTCCGGCACCGCCTGTCGGAGATAGGCGGCCTGCTTGCGCTGGAGGGGCTGGGACAGGCGGCGACCGCGCTGGTGCATCACGCCGAGGTGCAGCGGCGCGGCGGCCTGGTAGGCGGCACGCAGGTGGTCGGCGGCCTGTCGGGCAGCAGCGGCCTGCTGGGCGTGCTCCTTCTTCCCGTGCCAGTGGGCGGCGGCGCTGACCAGGAAGAACGCCATGTCGATGAGCATGGCGGTGGTGGCACCGTCCTCCCCGCGGCCGAGGGCGGGACCGCCGTAGACGAGATCGCGGGCAGCCTGACGCAGGGCACGGTCGTGGCCTCGCTCGGCCTGGACGTGGGAGCGGGTCGCCCGCTCGAACGCCCAGGCGGCACCTCGCAGTTCACGGCGGGTGTGCGCGGCCGATGTCTTGGCGAGCGCGTCGAGGACCTCGCCGGCTGCGGCGAGGTGCGCGGCGATCTGTCCGTCGTCGCCCTGGTCGAGGATCAGCACGGCCTGCCAGACCGCTGTCGTCGCCTGCCGCCGAGCGGCCGACGGGCTGATACGGGGCGAGCCGGAGGAGCGGTCCGTGGTGGCGTCGCTGTGGTGACCGGAGGCGTCGGCAGCCCACCGCTTGCGGATGCGGGGCAGGGAGAGGTCGGGCGCGAGGGTGGAGCCGGAATAGTAGATCGGCTCCTGGTCCTCGTTGCGGTCGTCCGGCAATGCGACCTTGTAGCCGAGCAGGTCGCCGGAGGGTGCGGTGCGCTGGCGGATCAGGAGGCCGGCGGCGGCCAGGCGGTCGAAGAACTCCTCCTCGCTGGCGACTCCGGCTGCGGCGCGGCGCACGGTCTCGCGCAGCTCCTCGCGTGGGGTGCGTTCCTTGCCCTGGCGGTTCGCCTTGTGGCGTTCGGCGCTGGTGGGGCGCTTGGCGGCGGTTCCGTCACCGACGTTCAACCGGCGTAGCCCGTAGTCGATTTCGACCTTTCGGGCTTCGGCCTGGGAGCGGGCGCCGTCCTGGCGGATGCGGGCCTGGCGGCCGTCCTCGCGTACGACGGTGGCGACGATGTGGATGTGATCGTCCGCGTGGCGGACGGCCGCCCAGCGGCAGGCGGCGTCATCGCCTTCGGGGGCGATGCCGGTGGTGGCGACCATGCGGCGGGCGATGTCGGCCCACTGCTCGTCGGTGAGGATCGGGTCCTCGGGCGCGGCGCGTACGGACAGGTGCCATACGTGCTCGGCGGGCCTGGCGCTCTCGGGCAGCGCTATGACGGGCTGGTCGAGCAGGCGCTGCAGGTCGCCGTACGTGGCCTTCGGATCGCGGCCGGGGTCGGGTGCCTGGCTGTCCCATGCGGCGACGAGGTGCGGATCGATGTGCTCCTCGTCCCTGCCGGGACCGTACAGGTAGGCCACCAGGCCGCGGGTGTCCGTGCCCATGTCGTGGACTTTGGGGATCATGCAGCCGGGCGCTCGCTGTCCAGGTAGTGCTGGGTGAAGTTGTCCACGCGTCGAGCGGCACGGTGTACGGCGGAGAGGACCGCTTCGGCGTGCGGGGCGTCACCGCCTGAATTGAGCGTCTTGGCAACCTGGTTGACGTTGTTGCCGATCTGTCCGAGGTGCCGCCGCAGGCTGAACAGCTCGGCGAGCATTTCGCGTTCGCCGGCGATCTCGGCTGCCGTGCGCGTCAGGTCGCGCGCGGCGCTGAGGGCTGCGTGGGCCAGGAAGCCGGACGGCGTCATGGCGCACGCGGCTGCGGCGTCGAGGACGGACTGCTTCTCGTCGTCGTTGAAGCGGCTGGTGATTAGGTGCTTGCGCTTGCTCGACTTGGTCTTCGGCGTGCGGTTGCGCGCGGGTAGCTGGCTCGACGGCGCGCTCGCGTGGTACGTGCAGTGCGGGTTGTGGCACGGGTGGGTGGCTGTCTGCTCCTCCTGGGGATGCCGGCCGCCCTCGGCCGCATCCCCTCGGTCCGGCGCCCCCCGGCGCTGGACCGCCTCCGCCACCCCCGGGGCGGAGGACGCGAGAGTAGTACTCCCAACGGGAGTACTACTCTCGCACCAACTTGCTCGCGGTGACGTCGAGTTGGATTCCGGCCCACCGTGCGCGTGAGTGGGGGGTGTCGTCGGGTTCGTCATCGGGTGGGGTTCCTCGTGGTGCGGATGCGGTGCTGGATCTCGGCGGCGAGTTCGACCATGGCGGTCGGGCCGTCGAGGAGGCGGACTGGGGACTCGGGGCGGTCCTGGGTGAGCCACTGGCCGTTGGGGGCCAGCACGGCTGCGTGCAGGAGCTCGTGCCGTACGAGCACTTCCGCCCAGGCGCCGGCCTCGGCGGTCGACGGGGTGCGCGTACGCGGATTGCGGGCAGGAATGGCGATCCTTCCATCACAGGGGGTGGGTGGCCCGACCGAGGCCGGGCCACCCGGCGGAATACGGAGGCAGGCGCGTGACCTGCTCCTTTGCAGGTGTCAGCCGCACTCGGGACAGCGGTCTAGGTGCCGGTTCAAGGCCCGCGCCATGTTCCGCTTCACCGAGAAGGCGTTCTTCGCGCTCGTCTTCGCCGACGTCGACCCCCGATGACGCTCGGAGTGACCGCGCAGGAACCGGATGTCCTGCTCAATGCCGGACTTGATGGTGGCGAACCGATGGCAGGTCTTCATCGGGCCGTGCTCCTTGTCGTGGTGGTGGCCGCCTCGTCCCGCAGCCGCTGCAGGACCGGCGTCAGGCGGTCGTTCCGGCCGCCCTGGATGTTCTGGGCGCGGAGGATCTCTCGCAGCTGGGGACGGGTGACCGACGCGTTGCCGTCCCGCTCCAGCAGCGCGGGCACGTGGGGACGAACCCGCTCGACCATCTGCTCGACGGTCAGCCGGGGCCCGTTCCGCGGACGTTTGGCCTTCCCGGCGCCCGGACGGTTTCGGGAGCCCTTCTGCGGCTGTTTGCGCCGCAGGGGGACGGTGTGGGGACGGTCCCCGTTGGGCTCGGTCCCCGTTTCGGTGTCGGGGTGTTCCCGGCCCTCGTCGTCTTTGGGGACGGCCGCCGGGGACGGGCCACCGTCCCTCTGTGCTGCGACTTCGTGGACGTTGCCGCCCGCGCCATCGCCAGCCTCACCGGTCCCCGGGACCACGACGGGGCCCTCCGCCTTCGCCTCTTCACCCTGGCCGGTCAGACGCGAGTCGCGCACACCGATGCGGTCCCCGTTGTCGTTGGGGACGGTGTGGGGACGGTCCCCGTTGGGCTCGGTCCCCGTTTCGGTGTCGGGGTGTTCCTGGTCCCCGTTGCCGTTGGGGACGGCGAGGGGACCGTCCCCAACGGGCTCGGCCGCCGTCCCCGTGTCGGCCGCGTCCCCGACAGAGCGGTCCCCGATCGAGGCCGCGATTCGGGGACCGGCCTCGAGGACCGTCCCCGTCGGGCTCACGTGTTCCTCGGGAGTCATCCGAGTTCCCGGGGCCGCAGCGCGAGGGGACCGGTCCCCACGGTGGTCGCCCTGCTCCCACGATGGCTGAGTCCAAGGGGACGGCAGGGCGACTGAGGCGAGGGCCGCGGCATGCCGGCGGGCGGCCAGCTGCTCCAGAAGCGCACGACGCTGGTCAGGATCGGTGCCGACCCCGGATCGTGAAAGGGCCGTCTCGAGCCGCCGTTCGATCCGGCGCCCGTGACGATTCGTGCGATCCTTCTCTGGCATCTTGGACAGCCGGGACGCGAGGGCCCCTGCCCGCTCAGTGGCGCGCTCCCTGGTGATCTGGGCGGCATCGCGGTTCCGCGTGGCGACACCCAGGCGGGAGAGGAGACGTTCCCGCACTTCGCGCCCGAGCGTCGCCAGCAGCCCCTGCGAGGAGGCGTCCGGCTTGTGCAGCCGCAGCTCGATACCCATGGCCAGATGCCAGAGCATGGCCGCCATGACCGGACCGACGATCGCTCGCACGGTGCCGCCGACCGGCCCTGATTCGGCGTACGCCGGGATGATCTGCACCCCGGTGAGCACCCAGACCAGGGTGCCCGGAACGCCGGGCGCGCCTTGATTGCGCAGGTTCTGGCGGGCCAGCAGAGCGTTCGCGAACAGCGCCAGCTCGGCCGTGGAGAAGAAGGCAGCCCGTTGCACCGTGCCGGTCATGCCGAGGTAGTCAGCGGCGAAGAACCAGCTGGTCTCCGCGCTGTAGGCCGTGCAGCCCAGCGCCGCGAGGGCCGCGACCCAGACCGTGGGAGTGCCGGCGCGCGGGGCGCCTGCCCGTGTCCGGTTGCGTCGGATCGACCATCCGGCCAGCACCAGGGCGAGCACCCCGACAGCCGCGACCGCGTAGACGGGATCAATACCGAGGGGCAGAGACATGGCGATGGGGTGAGTCATGCGGCCTTTCGGAGAGCGGCGATCAGGGAGTGGGTCTGAACCTGGCGGGGCACCTGCACCGGCGAGGTGGCGTCCTCGTCCTCGGCCGTCTCGTCGTCGGCCGGCTCGGTGTCGTCGTCCTGGTCCCAGTAGCGGTCGCGGTCGGCGACAGCGTGGGCGGCGTTGCGCATCAGGTCACGCGCCCAGTCCAGGTCGAGCCGCAGCGTGAAGGCGAGGCGCTCGGGGCTCCAGCCGCGGGCGTACGCGTGGCGGGTGACGGCCTCGCGTTCGGCGTCGCTGAGGTGGATGTCGCGCCCTTCGAAGGCCGCCTTGACGCGGCTGTAGTCCAGGCGCTTGTTGACCTTGGCGTGCCAGGGGCGGCGCTCGTCCTCGGTGAGGCCGCCCCACATGCCGTGCCTGATCTCGTTGTCGAGGGCGTAGTCGAAGCACGCCTTCTTCACCGGGCACTGGCCGCAGATCGACTTGGCCTCGTCGATGGCCGCGCGGTCGCGGGCCGCGTGGAAAAACAGCGCGTCGATGACCTTGGGCGGCATGTTGTGGCACAGGCCCCGGGCCTGCCAGCTGTGGTCGGCGATGCCACGGATGGTCGAGGCCGGGGAGTCGTTGGTGGTGATGTGGCGCAAGGCAGTCTCCGGAAGTCGCCTCGGGGGGTGCGGGTCGTCGGCACCGAAGGTGGGTGGGGTGCGGCGGGGCGCTGCGAGGCGGGCTTGGGGTACGGCGTGGTGCCGTACCGGAGGCGGAACGTTTCTTTGGGAGAAAGCGGGCTGCCGTTAGGCGGCAGTCGCCGGGGCCTGGGCAGCCAGGGCGCGATCGACGCGACTGGGGTGGGCGGTGGCGAGCGGTGCGTTGCCCCGGGCGGCGCCGTCGAGGGTGATGCGCCGGCGGCGGCAGGGCTCACCCTCGACGGCGTGGCACCACTCGCACGGCACGCTGAGCACGTCGGGGCCTCCAGCGGCGATGGCGGCTTCACGGGCGGCGCGAGCCGGGCGGTAGGGGGCCAGCTCGGCGCGGGCGGTGGCCGGGATGTAGGAGCCGACGGCGGCCAGCTGGTCCTTCAGCCCCGGCCGGTGTCGCCCGGCGGTGAGTTCGCGGTGCGCCGAGGGGGCGGCCTGCCCCGTAGCCACGGCATCCCGCGCCGCCAGCAGCTCCGCCCGCCAGGCGTGCGGATTGTCCGGGTCGGCCGACGGGGTCGGGTCGGTGTGCCGGGCCAGACGTTCGCGGCGGTGCGCCTGCCATTCGCGGGCTACGTCGGCCGGCAGGATCGGGTACGGCGAGCTGACGATGCGCTTGCGGACGGCCTCGCGGATGTCCCAGCCCTGAGCGGTGGTCATCGGGACGTCGCCGAGCAGCTCGTGCCACATGCCGAGCTGGTCGCGGGCCTCGCTCGCGTCGGTGCGGATCGTGCGCGGGTCCAGGCGGCCGACGTAGGTGAGTACGGCAGCAACTTCACGTTGGTTCAAGGCAGTTACTCCGTTCCAGTCGGTTCGTCGACGGCGGCGAGCAGGGCGGCCATGTGCGCCTCGGCGCGGGTCATGCCGGCCTGCGGCGCGGAAGAGCCGCCGGGCAGGGCGTAGAGGTTCGGGCGCTGGGGTGTGGGGCTGTGCTCGCGGGCGACCCAGGACTGCCAGTCGGAAGCCCAGGCGGCGGCGGAGCGAGCGCTCCAGGCGGCTCGGTGGTGTCGCCACTTCGCGTCGGCGGCCTGGAGGCCCTGCTCGCCAAGGCGTGCGAGGTGTCCCTGCTGCTGGGCCCAGGACAGGCTTGCGGCGTCGACCTGCCAGTCCGCGGCGGAGGTGAGACCGGCAGCACTACTGCTGCTGTACCTACGGTTCACCTTCGGTTCACTACAGTTCTGGGGGTCAGTTTCTGACCCGGAGGGGGGTCGTTTTCTGACCCGGGGAGGGGTCAGATTCTGACGAGGGGGTGCAGATTTCGACCCGGTCAGATTCTGGCGAGGGGGGCCCGATTCAGACCCTGCCTTGCGGCAGATGCGGTGCTTGCGCAGCCGCTCCTCGTCCAGGTCATCCAGGTCGGGAGCGGGGTCGGTGTCCGCCAGCGGTTCGACGTCCTCGACGCGCAGCTCGGGGTCGGCCTTCTGGGCAGCCGCGACCTTCGCGAGCCAGGCAGCGGGGCGCGGCATGCGGTACACCGTGCTGTGCTGGGGGCCCTCAAAGTCGGCGCATATCTCCAGGTCGCCGCCCGCGATCAGTGAGGTCAGGGCGCCGCGCACGGCGTTACGGCTGGCGTGCGTCCGTTCCATCAGCTCGGTGAGGCCCGCATAGGCGACGCACTGCTCGTCGGGGATCCGGTCGGCGATCGACAGGAGGACCAAGCGGGCCGTGCCACGGCTGGCGCTGCTCTCCCAGGCCCACTTACGTGCCTGCCCGCTCATCGGGACACCGCCTTCACGAGGCGCGTGAGCATGGGTGTCGACGACGCGGGAGACAGGTGAGCGGGGGCGGCTGCCGCGCAGGCCGGGAGCACCGACCTTTTGCGCAGGGCAGGCGGCATGTAAGACTCTCCTCCGTAGTGAAAGCCGCGCCGGGGTGCCCGTAGGAAAGGTCCGGTGCGGTAAAGGTGGGTAATCTCCGCCCTTGCCGGGGCGGGAGTGCCGTCAGGCGGCCGGCGTCCGGGAGTTAGTGGCTCCATGGGCGCCGTCGCTGTTTTCGGGGCTATGCAGCCCTGCTGGATCGCGCGTTCCGCATATGGCTCCTATGCCGTCTGCTGCTGGGCGGGGTGCCCGGCGGGGGACGACGAACATATGCAGGCTGTGGCGCAAGATCCAGACCTTGCTAAAGGACTCTCTACAAGTCGTGTGGGAGGGCGTCGGCACCTGCGCCTGCGGGTGGGGGCGGCCGGCCGGGACGCGGACAGCGCCATGATTGCCCCGACGGACTCGGAGATGAACATCGCAGCGCCCCGTCGCGTCTCATGCGACCACGGTTTGTTGGACCAACCAGCCAAGCCTCACCGGGGCGTCATCGGTGATCCTTTGCCCGATTCGCCGGGATAGATCGCTCCGGCGGCCGGAGGCTCAGGAGTGCGCTGGTGGCTGCCCGGGCACATGCGCACGGACGAACCCGCGACACGGGCCAGGCTCGGCCCTTAACCCCTGTACTGGTAGCAGAGAGTCACCGTGTGATCGGTGGTCGATGTCGCGCGTAGGGCTCGGTACGGGCCGCCCCCTGGCGTCGAGGAGCACCGTTGCCGCGGTTGCCCCGAACGTCGAGAGCGTGCCATTGTGTCCGAATTGCGGCGGGCGCCTGATACCTCCCGCGACAGGAAGACGATGTGGATGAGGCGTTTCCACGGTCACCTCCGCGCTTTCCGGTCGAAGATCAAATCCTGGTGTGCCAGACGTGACGTATGTCGCTAGGGAAATGTGGCTCGCGCCACGTCGCCCGGAGCATTCCTGCCGGTAGAAACGGACAGGCCGACCCGAAATGGGCGGTGCGTGCCACTCAGAAACGTGCTGGTGAGGAAGAACTTTCCATACGCGGGATCGCGCCGTCAACTGGTGTTTATGGCGAGGTAGTGTGGTGGTTGAAGTGACGACGAAGTCCACCCAGAAAAGGATCATGGAAGAGTCGACCGAAGGCCAGGTGACCCCCCAGGGGCTCATGGACCGCCTAAACCGCCTGTTCGATACGGTGCACCCGCCCGATCGCGGCCCCTTCAGCAACGCCGAAGTGGCCGAGCTGATGGAAAAGCGAGGGCTGGGCAAGCTGTCCGCGCAGTACCTGTGGCTCCTGCGGACCGGGCAGCGCGATAACCCGACGAAGCGTCATCTCGAAGCGCTCGCAGGGTTTTTCGGGGTGGATCCCGCTTATTGGTTCGATGATGCCGTCGCCGAAAAGACAGTGCAGGAGCTGGAGTTGCTCGCACTGCTCCGTGACGCGAAGATCAAGAACGTTCTTCTTCGCCTATCCGACGTCTCCGCGGACGGAAAGGACGCCGTCCTGGGGATCGTCGAGAGCGTACGAAAATCCGAGGGGTTGCCACCCTCAACTGGCGCGTGAATCGGCCTTAGTTCAGTAAGTGATCAAGGAAAATCAATGTGGTCTGTACGCAGGCTGCGCCGGCCTGACCTCTTGGCCGAGCTGCGGCTCCCGCACGTCACCAATATCCGCGATCTCAGCGACGAGGTCTCACGCCGCACGGGACGGAATGTGGTCCTAGTACTCCAGCTGTAGATCGTGATCTTCATGTCTGGGCGGCTTGTCGCTGGTAGTGGCTGGCCTGGGATCGGGCCTGGTGGCGGCGGCGCCAGT
>NZ_JBICYB010000039.1:0-49158 GCF_043200575.1 Streptomyces sp. NPDC048392 | reverse complement strand
ACTGGCGCCGCCGCCACCAGGCCCGATCCCAGGCCAGCCACTACCAGCGACAAGCCGCCCAGACATGAAGATCACGATCTACAGCTGGAGTATTAATCCGCGGCGCGGGGAACGGGAGCGGCGGCGGCCGGACACCGGCACGGATGGCATGCCGGCCCCCGCGGTGACCGGGCGGCGCGGACGCGGCGGAGGCGACATGGGGTTCGAGGGCGAGGCCTGGCGAGTGCGCCAGGTTCCGGCGCGGGCGGGCGGACGCGGAGACCGGGCAGATCCTGATCGACGACTCCGACTTCCCCTGGCTGTCGGGCCGGTTCCGCGCAGGCCCGGCCTACGCTGCCGTCCACGAGCTGTTCGCCCGCGAACCCGCCCTCGCGGAACGGGACGACGCGGAGCACTGGACGCGGTGGGAGGCGGCCTGCGCCGAGATCGAACGGCGGGTGCGGCTGGTGTCGCCCGACGGTCCGGTCGCCGAGTTCCTGCTGCGCATCAAGGGCGGCCGGGCCTGGTTCCGGTGGAGCGACGAGCCGTTCGGGCCGGAGCGGGCCGACGGCTGACCGCGGTCACTCCCGGCCGGTCAGCATGCCCTCGGCCTCGGCGAGGATCTCGGTGACCCGCAGTCCGAAGGCGGCGTCGCACGGATGCGGGCGCCCGCCGTCGGCGGCCGCGAGCAGCGCGTCCGCGGCCCGTCGCAGGGCGGGCACGGGCCCCTGCGCCGTCTCCGGAAGGAGCGTCACACCGGCCCCGCCGCGCAGCTCCACCGCGGCACCCGCCGCGGCCGGCGGCGCCGTCAGACTGAGCGTGAGCGTGCTGGACGCCCCGCCCGTGTGATCGAGGACCACGTGGACGGTGTCCCCGGGGCCCGGCGCGGCCGCCGCCACGCGCCGGACGTCACCCAGGACGGGCAGCAGGACCGACAGGGCGTGCGGCCCCACGTCCCACAGGGCGCCCTTCTCCCGCCGCCACGGCGAGTCGGCGAACGGGCTGTCGCCCCCGCTGAACACGGCGCCCAGCCACTGCGCCCGCGCCGTGAACCACCCCTCCAGCGCGGCCTGTTCGGCGATCCACGCCTCGGTCTCGGGCTGGAACCGGGTGGTGAAGAAGACCACCGAGGCGACTCCGGCCGCCCGCACGGCGTCCACCACCGCCCGGCCCTGCGCCACCCTCGCCGCGAGCGGCTTGTCGAGCAGCAGGTGACACCCTGCCCGTGCCGCCCGCACCGCCAGGTCGGCCTGCACGGAGGGGGGCAGCGCGACGGCGACGGCCTCCACGTCGGCCAGCAGGGCGTCGACGTCGTCGTAGGCCCGTGTGCCGTGCCGCTCCGCCAGCTCCTCGGCCGCGTCCGGGCGGCGGCCCCACACCCCCACGAGGTCCAGGTCGTCGTGCCCGGACAGGGCAGGCGCGTGCGCCATGTCCGCCCAGGGGCCGGTGCCGAGCAGTCCGATGCGCATCCCGTCGCCTCTCCACGGTGCCGGTCCCGACGGCGGCCCGCCGGTCTTCCCGCATGGCGGCCGGCGTGCGACAGCCCGGCCGAGGCCGAGGGTGTCACACCGACCGGGCGGACGGACAGGGCGGACGGTGGCGATGGCGCGGCGGGTCCGTGCGCGGCGGCCGCCGCGACGGCGTGGCACGGCGTGCCCCGCCCCAGGGGGACGCCGGTCGCCGGTCGCCGGTCGCCCGCGGGCTCGGCAGGGTCTGTCGTACCGCCGTGGTCCATCCGGGTGGTCTCCGCTCGGCTTGGCTCCGCCCGCCGCCCCGACCGGCTCGGTCCGCCGCCTGGCCCGGCCCCGGCTCGCCCCGTCGCTCGGCCCACCCGGCTCGGCTCGGCCCCGGCTCGCCCCGTCGCTCGGCCCACCCGGCTCGGCTCGGCCCCGGCTCGCCCCGTCGCTCGGCCCACCCGGCTCGGCTCGCCCGGCTCGGCTCGGCCCGCTCCGCCCCGCCGCCCGGCTCGGCCCCGGCCCGCCCCGCCGCTCGGCTCGCTCGGCTCGGCTCGGCTCGCTCGGCTCGGCTCGCCCGGCCCGGCTCGGCCCGCTCTGCCCCGCCGCCTGGCCCGGCTCCGCCCCGCCGCCTGGCCCGGCCCCGGCCCAACCCCGCTCGGCCCGGGCCGCTAGGCCCAGCCCGCCCCACCCGGTCAGGCTCCGCCCCGCCCCGCCGCCCTGCGATCCGGATCGGGCGCCTCTCCCTCAGGAGGCGGGCACCCCGCGCCGTACGAGGCCGGTGATTCTGCCGATCCCCGCGGCCGCCCCGCCCGTCGACAGTGGCACCGCCAACTCATCGGCGAGGCCCGTCCGGCGGATGTCCCGGGACGCGACCCCACGTGTTCCGGGCCGTGTGCGATCACCGGCCGGGGCGCTCGCCACGACCGAGAGGACCACCCCTCGTGCAGCAGAGCCCCCACACCCACGCCACTCCCCGGGCCCCACGTACCGCCTCCCGGGGCATCCGGCGGCGACTCGCCGGCGTGACGGCCGCCGTGGCCGCGGTCGTCGCGCTCGGCACCCTCACCGGCCCGGGCGCCCAGGCCGCCGACAACCCGTACGAGCGCGGCCCGGCGCCCACCGAGTCCAGCATCGAGGCACTGCGCGGCCCCTACTCCGTCGCCGACACCCGTGTCTCCTCGCTCTCGGTCACCGGCTTCGGCGGCGGCACCGTCTACTACCCGACCAGCACGAGCGACGGCACGTTCGGCGCCGTCGTGATCGCCCCCGGGTTCACCGCGTACCAGTCCTCCATCGCCTGGCTCGGCCCGCGCCTGGCCTCCCAGGGTTTCGTCGTCTTCACCATCGACACCAACACCACGCTGGACCAGCCCGACTCCCGCGGCCGGCAACTGCTGGCCGCCCTGGACTACCTCACCGAGCGCAGCTCCGTCCGCGGCCGGATCGACGACAGCCGGCTCGGCGTCATGGGCCACTCCATGGGCGGCGGCGGCACCCTGGAGGCCGCCAAGTCCCGGCCGTCGCTCCAGGCGGCGATACCCCTCACCCCCTGGAACCTGGACAAGAGCTGGCCCGAGGTCGGCACCCCGACGCTGATCGTGGGGGCCGACGGCGACACCGTCGCCCCGGTCGCCTCCCACGCAGAGCCCTTCTACACCGGCCTGCCGTCCGGCACGGACCGCGCCTACCTGGAGCTCAACAACGCGACCCACTTCTCGCCCAACACGTCGAACACCACGATCGCGAAGTACAGCGTTTCCTGGCTCAAGCGGTTCATCGACAACGACACCCGCTACGAGCAGTTCCTGTGTCCGCTGCCCCGCCCGAGCCTGACCATCGAGGAGTACCGGGGCAACTGCCCGCACCGTTCCTGACGCCCCGGCTCCCGCACGGCACCGCCCGGCGGCGGTCGCGGGCACGCCGCGGCCGCCGCCCCCCTGTGCCGCCGCACGGTCCCGGCCGGGACCGGTTGGGCGCCGGCACAGTGCGCGGACCGCTCACACGGCGCAGCACCGCAGGTGACAGCGCCGAAGCCCCGGCGAACCCGGGCGGACCGGTGCCTTCCGCCTCGGGTTACGCGCGCGTAACCTCCCGGGAATGACCGGAGAGACGACCGCACCCCCGGCCGTGCGGATCCACGGCCGGAGCACGCAACGCAAGGCGCTGAGCGCGCTGTTGGACGGGCTGCCCGCCCGCGGCGGCCGACTCGTCCTGACCGGCGAACCCGGACTCGGGCGGACCACTCTGCTCCAGTGGGCCGCCCACTCCTTCCGGGCCGGTCCCGTACTCCGCCTCGGGCCCGGCCAGGTTCCGGACGCGCACGTCGACGCCGAGCGACTGCTCGACACCCTGCGGGCGGCGGCCGGCGCGGCACCCCTGCTCGTCTGCGTGGACGACGCGCATCTGTGGGACCCGCCGGCCCGGACCGCGCTCGGCCGCGCGGCGCACCGCCTGCACACCGCGGGCCGGGTCGGACTGCTCCTCTCCGTCGCCGGAGACCGCGCCGTCGGCCCGGAGTTCGCCCACCTGCCCGTCGTCCGCCTGGACCCGCTGACCCCGCCGCGGGCCGCCGACCTGCTCGACGACATGACCGACGGCGCCACCGCTCCGGCCGTCCGCGAGCAGCTCCTGGCGGAGGCGGAGGGCAATCCGGCCCTCCTCGTCGCCCTCGTCCGCCGGCTGTCACCCGCCGAGCTGCGCGGGCACCGGTCCCTGCCCGGCCCGCTGGCGGACGCCGCGGCCCTCGCCGAGGCCGCGGGCGGCGCGCCGGACGCCCCGTCCGCCCACGCGCGGGACCTCATGCTGACGGTGGCGGCGGCCGTACGGGCCTCGGACGGACCGGACGTCGACGCCGCCCTGGTCCACGACGCACTGCGGCGCCTGCGTCCGGCACCGGGGCCCGGCCCCCGTACGGAACCGCTGCCCGGGCAACTCGTCCTGGCCGGCGACCGGTTCCGCTTCCACAGCCCGCTGGTCCGCCGTACGGTGCACGCCGCCGCCACGCCGGACCGGCGCCGCGCCGTGCACCGCGCCCTGGCCGACGTGCTGGAGAGCGGCGGCCACCGGCTCCCGGGGCTGCTGCACCGCTCCTGGTCACTGAGCGGCCCGGCACCCGCGCCCGCAACGGCGGACCGGCTCACGGCGTTGGCGGCCGACGGCACGGTGCCGGCCTCGAACCGGCTGCGCGCGACGGCGTACGCCCGTGCCGCCGAGCTGACGGCCGACGGAGCCGGGCGGGCGGAGCGGTACACGGCGGCGGCCGAGCAGGCACTGCTCGCGGGGCGCCCCGAGCGGGCCCGCCCGCTGCTCGCCGCGGCCCGAGGCTGCCCCGCTCCCGCCGCCGTTCGGGGGCGGGCCGAACTGGTGCGCGGCCTGACGGAACGCGGGGACGGTCCGGTCGGCGACGCCCACCAGTCCCTGCTGCTGGCCGCGTCCCTGCTCGCCGCGGACGCGCCCGCCGACGCCGCGACGGCCGTGCAGGCCGCCGCCGAAGCGGCCTGGGCGGCGGGCGACCTCCCGGCGTGTCTGGCCGCGCTCGCGCCCGACCCACCGCACCGCGCCGAGACCCCGGCCCAGGGGCCTCGAAGGAGCCGCGAGCACATCGCCGCCCGCCCCGCCGCGGCACACGTGGCCCCCGCCGTGCGTGATCACCGCGTCGGTATGCGGGCGCTGCTCGAAGGACGGCTCGACCGGGCCGGCGCACCACTCGGGCAGGTAGTGGAACGCGGCAGGACCGAGGACCGGCCCGAGGCGCTGCTGCGGTCGGCGGCGGCCGCGCTGCTGCTCGGGGACGTGGACGCCGCCCGCGGCGCCGGGGCCCGGGCCCTGGCCGCCGCCCGGCAGCTCGGGTCGGACGCGCTGGTGCCGCGGGCGCTGGAGTACCTCGCCTACGCCGAACTGCGGGCCGGACGGCACCCACAGGCGCGCACCCACGCGGAGGAGGGGCTGCGCACCGCACTGCGGGCCGGGCAGCGCAACACGGCGGCCCACCACCGGGCAGTGCTGGCGCTCGCGGCGTCGATCGAGGAGGAACCGGACGTCGTCGCCCGGCACGTCGCGGCCGCGCTGGCCACGGCCCGGCGGCACGGGCTGGCCCAGGCGGCCACCCTCGCGGAGTGGGCGGCGGCCCGCGCCGACCTCGGCCGGGGGCGGCCGTTCGACGCCGCGGACCGGCTCGGACTCCTGGTCCTCCCCGGGCCCGGGCGGGGGCACTTCGCGGTGTGGCGGCTGGCCGTGCCGTGCTTCGTGGAGGCCGCGGTCCTCGCCGGACGTCACGAGGAGACCCGTGAGGTCCTCACGGACTTCGCCGGATGGGCGGCGTTCGGCGCCGATCCGCAGGCCGCCGCCCAACTGGCCCGCTGCCACGCCCTCCTCGCCCCGCCGGATCACGCCGACGACCTCTACGGGCGCGCGCTCGCCCGGCACGACGAGGCGGGCGGCGACTTCGAACGGGCCCGCACCGCGCTGCTGTACGGCAAGTGGCTGCGCCGGCGCCGCAGACCCCGTGAGGCCCGGGGCCGGCTCGGCACCGCGCTGGCCGGCTTCGAGCGCTGCGGCGCCGGTGTCTGGGCCGCCCAGGCACGCGACGAACTGCGTGCTCTCGGGGCGGCCCCGTACGGCACCGGCGCCGCGACGCAGACCCGACTCACCCGCCTGACCCCGCAGCAACTGCGCATCGCGCGGCACGTCGCCGAGGGCGCCACCAACCGCGAGGTCGCGCTGACCCTCGCGGTGAGCACCCGCACCGTCGACTACCACCTCCGCAAGGTCTTCGCCGCACTCGGCGTCCGGTCCCGCCTGGAGCTGGCCCGCATGGTCGGGCAGGCGGAACAGGCCGAACACCACGAAAAGACCGGTGCACAACCCTAGGGACCGACCGGACGGTATGCCATCCTTCGGGGCAGGACGAGTCAGGGGGCAGGCCCGGCACGGCGGGACGGCCCGTCGCGGGGCGGCGCCTCCGCAAGCCCTGCCCCGGGGAGGACCGCGATGCAGCACGCCGTACGGTCACGAGCAGCGATCCGCACCGGGCTGACGCCCGTTCCACGACCGCGGACACCCGGCGTCACGTCGTTGATCGACGCCGACGCCCTGCGTGTCCTGCACCGGGCCGCCCGCGCCCTGCTCGACGACCTGCCCGACCTGACGGACCGGCTGGTGGCCCTCCTGGAGGAGCAGGAGCCCGCCTACCGGACGGCCGTCACGAAGGACCCCACCGCCACCTGGCAGGAGGCCCACCGTTCCCTGCGGCACAGCGTGGCCTCGCTGCTCGACCCGCGCGGCGCCCGGGACGCGGCACGGCGCTGCTCCTGGCGGATCGGCGCCGTCCGCGCCGAGCAGGGGCTCCCACTGGACGCCCTGCTGCACGCCTTCCGCCTGGGCGGCTCCCTGGTGTGGCAGCGGCTGGTCGAGGAGACCTCCAGGGCCGCCCCCGAGGACGTGCGGCTCCTCGTGCACGTGGCCGCCGACGTGTGGAACTTCGTCGACGAGCACTGCACCCTCGTCGCGGACGCCTACCGGCAGACCGAGTGGCAGATCGGCCGGCGCCGCGAGAACCGGGCCCGGCTGCTGGCGGCCGGCCTGCTCGACGGCACCGGCCGCATCGCCGACCTGCCCGAGGCGGCCCGGGCCCTGGGCCTGCCGGAACAGGGCCGGTACGTCGTCGTCGCCGTCACCGGCGGGCCCCCGGCCCGGTCCGACGCCGCCCGCGCCGCCGCCGTGCCGTCCTCGGCCCGCGTCCACTGGCACGCCGGTGCGGAGGTCGACTACGGCATCGTCCTGGCGGATGCCCACGAGTCGCTCCCGGACCCGCACGAGCCCGGGTCCGGGACGCATGTCTCCTTCCCCGGCCTCCGGATCGGCGTCGGCAGCCCGGTCGACGGACTCGCCGCCGTCGGGGACGCCCGCAGGCTCGCGGACACGGCCCTGGGAATCTGCCCCGCGGCCGGCGGCACGGTACGACTGGCCGACCAGCTCCCCGCCGCCCTGGTCGTCTCCACCCCCGAGCTGGGCCGGGCCCTCGCCGAGAAGGTGCTCGGCCCCCTGCTCCGCCTGGAACCCGCCGACCGCGAGGTACTGCTGGACACGCTGACCACGTGGCTCGACTGCGACGGTTCCGCCCAGCGCGCAGGTGAGCGCCTCTACTGCCACCGCAACACGGTCCTCAACCGCCTGCGCCGCTGTGAACAACTGACCGGCCGCTCCCTGGCCCGCCCGGCCGACGTCGTCGAATTCAGCCTGGCCCTGACCGCCCGGCGCGTCCTGCGCACCTGAGGACACTGCGGGCAGGACGACGCCCGAAGCCCCGCGTCACCGGCCCGCCGCCGGACGACGCGGGGCTTCCCGCGTGCCGGCCGCGGGGCACGGACGGTCGGTCGAGGCCCGCTCCGGGGGGAAGTGCCGGTCCACGGCTCCCGGGACAGCGCTCCGGGGAACGCGTACGGGCCCGCCCCCCTGCCGGTTGTCCGGCCCTGCGCCTCCGGCCGGGGTCCGGGCGGTGTGCTGCGGCGGGGGGTTTCCGGTCGGGGCCCGGGGCACCGGGCGGGTGTGCTGCGGCTGGGGCTCGCGGTTCGCACCGGCCCGGCGAGCCGCGGCCGGGGCCTCCTGCGGCCTCGGTGCCGCGTGGTGCGTTCTCGGGTGTGGGCTGGGTTTCGTGTGGTGTGGGCTCGGGTGGGCCTGGTGCTGTGTGGTGCGGTCTCGGGTGTGGGCTCGGTTTCGTGTGGAGTGGGTCCGGGTGGGCTCGGTGCCGCGTGGTGTGGGCTCGGGTGGGCTCGGTGCCGTGTGGTGCGGCCTCCGGTGTGGGCTCGGTCCCGTGCGGCCCTCCGGGGGCCCGGCCCGGCCCGGCGTGCCGCGGCCTTCGGTTCGGGACGCTCGGACGGTCCGCAGGATGTCCGGCCGGGGCGGCCGCCCGTACGGGGCGTCGTCCGGCGTCTCGTTCGCCACCGGTCATGGAGGCGCGAAGACGAGCCCCGCCGCCGTCCTTCCTGGGCATCCGCACAGACTCACCGGCCCCGGACTGGGACCCCGCAGCGATCCGGCCCGCGCCCCCTGTACGCCCGCCGGTGCCCGTGCTGTCGTGAGTTCCCCCCATTCACCCGTCACCGTGCCGTTCCGGCGCGGTCCCAAGGAGCCGCGATGCCCGCAGCACCACCGGACGGCGCGCCCGCGCTGCGCGTCGAGAGCCTCGACGTGACGTACGGGCGCGCACTGTCCGCCCTCCGCTCCGTGTCCCTGACCGTCCCGCACGGCGCCGTCGTCGCGCTGCTCGGCGCCAACGGTGCCGGCAAGACGACGCTGCTGCGGGCCGTCTCGGGCACCCTGCGCCTGCACCGCGGCGCGATCACGGCAGGCCGGGTCCGCTACGGCGACACGGTCCTCGACGGCCGTGACCCGGTCGCCGCAGTGCGCGCCGGAGTCGTACAGGTGCCCGAGGGCAGGCGGGTGTTCGCCGGACTCACCGTCGACGAGAACCTGCGGGCCGGCGGACTCGGCCTCAACCGGCGGGCCCCGGCCCAGGTCCGCGAGGCCCGGGAGCGCGTCTTCACCCTGTTCCCGAGGCTCGCCGAGCGCACCCGGCAGGCGGCCGGCCTGCTGTCCGGCGGCGAGCAGCAGATGCTGGCCATCGGCCGCGCCCTGATGGCGGCCCCCCGCCTGCTCCTCCTCGACGAGCCCTCGCTCGGGCTCGCACCGATGATGGTCGACCGCATCGCCGAGGTCGTCCGCGAGATCAACACCCAGGGCACCGCCGTACTCCTCGTCGAACAGAACGCCGGCATGGCGCTGTCCCTCGCCGAATACGCCCACGTCCTGGAGGTCGGCGAGGTCCGGCTGTCCGGCGAGGCCGCGGAACTCGCGCGCACGGACGCCGTGCGCCGCCTCTATCTGGGAGACACCACCGACGGCAAGGGGGCCGCGTGACCACCCCCGCCGCGCCCCCCGCGCTCGACGTACGGGGTGTGACCGTGCGTTTCGCCGGCCTCCTCGCGCTCGACGACGTCTCCTTCACCGTCGCCCCCGGCACCGTGCACGCCGTGATCGGTCCCAACGGCGCGGGCAAGTCCACCTGCTTCAACGTCCTGTCGGGCCTGTACCGGCCCACCGCCGGCACCGTACGGCTCGGCGACGCCGAACTGACCCGGCTCGCCCCGCACCGGATCGCCGCCCTCGGCGTGGCCCGGACCTTCCAGAACATCGTCACCACCCAGGGCACCGTCGCCGACAACCTGATGCTCGGCCGGCACGCCCTGTCCCACGCCGGGTTCGCCGCCGCCGCCCTGCGTCTGCCGCGCGCCGTGCGCGAACAGCGCGAACACCTCGTCAAGGCCCGCGAGATCGCCGAACTCACCGGCCTGGGCGCCCACTTCGACACACCTGTGGCCCTGCTGTCCTACGGCGACCGCAAACGCGTCGAACTCGCCCGCGCCCTCTGTCTGGAGCCCCGTGTGCTGCTGCTCGACGAACCCGTGGCCGGCATGAACGCCGCCGAACGCACCCGCACGGCCGAGGTCGTCCGGGAGATCCGCGCCGAACTCGGCCTGTCCGTCGTGCTGGTCGAGCACGACATGGGCCTGGTCATGCGGCTCGCCGACGAGGTCACCGTCCTCGACTTCGGCCGGGCCATCGCCCACGGCACCCCCGACGAGGTCCGGCGCGACCCCGAGGTGCTCCGCGCCTACCTCGGTACCGGCACCACGGGGGAGGACGCGGCATGACCGGCTTCCTCGACAGCCTTCTCAACGGCCTGGCCCTGGGGTCCGTCTACGCCCTGATCGCCCTCGGCTTCGTCACCATCTTCAAGGCCTCGGGCGTCCTGAGTTTCACCCACGGCTCGCTGCTGCTGCTCGGCGGGTACCTCCTCGCCGTCCTGCACGACGACATCGGCTTCGCCGGGGCGCTCGCCGTCGCGGTCCTCGTGACGGCGGCCGTGGCCGGCCTGCTGGACCGGGTGGTGCTGCAACGCGTGGGGGGTACCGATCCGCACGCCGCGCACGTCCAGACCATCGTCACCATCGGCATCGACATCGTCCTGGTCACCGACCTCGCCCGGCGCATCGGCGGCGACCTGCTGCCGCTCGGCGACCCCTGGGGCGCCGCCGTGACCGACCTGGGCCCGGTGACCGTCGCCGACAGCCGCATCGCCGCGATCCTGGTGTCCGCCGTCGCCATCGGCGGCGCCTTCGCCCTCTTCCGGTTCACCCCCTGGGGCCTGTCGCTGCGCGCCGCGGCCGAGGACGGCGAGGCCGCCGCTCTCATGGGCGTACGGCTCACCCGGGTACGCACCGTCGCCTGGTGCCTGGCCGGCGGCCTCGCCGCACTCGCCGCCGTCTTCCTGGTCGCCTTCCCCGCGCCGGGACTGGAGCGCACCACCGGGCAGATCGCGCTGAAGGCCTTCCCGGCCGCCATCCTCGGCGGCATGACCTCCCCGGTGGGCGCCCTGGTCGGCAGCATGCTGATCGGCCTCACCGAGGCCTTCGTCGCCGGCTACCAGTCCGACCTGCACGTCCTCGGCGAGGGCTTCGGCGACGTCGCGCCCTACGCGGTGATGGTGCTCGTCCTGCTGGTGCGCCCCGCCGGACTCTTCGCGGCGAAGGGAGCGGCCCGTGTCTGACCTCCGACGCCTCCGGCCGCTCCTCCTCAAACGCGGCCCACTCCTGCTGCCCGCCCTCCTCCTGTGCGCCCTGCCCTTCTACCTGGACGCGTTCTGGCTGCGCATCGGCCTGTTCTCCATGGCCGCGGCCATCGGCGCCGTCGGGCTCGGCCTGCTCAGCGGCACCGCCGGACAGCTCTCCCTCGGGCACGCCTTCTTCCTCGCCGTCGGCGCCTACGGCTACGTCTGGCTGGCGGGCGAGCCGGGCCCCGGTCTGCCGCCCGCCGTGGCCCTCGTCCTCGCCGTACTGCTCGCCGGCGCGGCGGGCGGCCTGTTCAGCCCCGTCGCCGGCCGGGTGAAGGGCGTCTACCTCGGCGTGGCCACCCTCGCCCTGGTCTTCCTCGGCCACCACGTGCTGCTCACCGCCGACTCCGTCACCGGCGGCTTCAACGGACGCTCGGTGCCGCCGCTGGAACTCGGCGGCCTCACCTTCGCCGAGACCGGCCCCGCACTCACCGTCCTGGGCGTGCCGTTCGGTGCCGAGGAGCGGCTCTGGTACCTGGGCCTCGCCCTGTTCGCCGTCACCTGGTTCACCGCGCGCGGACTGCTGCGCGGCCGACCCGGACGTGCCCTGGTCGCGCTGCGCGACAGCGAGACCGCGGCGTCCGTGATGGGCGTGCACGTGGCCCGGTACCGCTCGGCGGCGTTCGTCGTCTCGTCGATGTACGCGGGCCTCGCCGGCGTCCTGCTCGCGCTCTCCTTCCGCCGCGTGGTGCCCGACTACTTCTCCCTCGCGCTCTCCGTCGACTACCTCGCCATGATCGTCATCGGCGGTCTCGGCTCGGTGGCCGGAGCCACCGCCGGAGCCGTCTTCGTCACCGCGCTGCCCCTGCTGATGACCCGCTACGCCGACCAGCTGCCCCTGGTGGCGACGCCCGGGTCCGGCGGCGGGTCGATCGGCCCGACCGAGGCCTCCCGCTACCTCTACGGCGCGGCGATCGTCGTGATCCTCCTCTACGCCCCCGACGGCCTGCACGGTCTGGCCCGCCGTACCCGGGCCCGCCTGCGCCGCCGGCCACCCGTCACCGGCCCTCCCGGCACCGGACCCTCGCCCGGAGCCGCCCACGCCGGCCCCGCCACCACCGCCACCACCGCCACCACCGCACGAGCCAAGGAGCACACCCCGTGAACGTCACGCACCCCAGGCCCCGCACCACCCGGACCGCCGCCCTGGCGGCGGCACTGGCCGCCGTGCTGCTCGCGGGCACCGCCTGCAGCTCCAAGGCGGACGGCGGGAGCACCGACGACGCCGCCGACGGCATCAAGGCCGGCCCAGGAGTCAGCGACAAGACCATCAGACTCGGCGCGCTGACCGACCTCACCGGCCCCTACGCCACCCTCGGCAAGAGCATCGTGCAGGCCCAGCAGATGTGGGCCGACGAGACCAACGCCGCGGGCGGCATCTGCGGACGCCAGGTGGAGATCGTCGTCAAGGACCACGGCTACGACGTGCAGAAGGCCGTCACCGCCTACGCGGACATCGCACCGGACGTCGTCGCCCTGCCCCAGGTCATCGGCTCCCCGGTGGTAGCCGCCCTGCTCGACGACATCGAGCGGGACCACATGCTCACCTTCCCGCAGGCCTGGGCGGCCTCCCTGCTCGGCCGGGACTCCGTCCAGGTCCTCGGCACCACCTACGACCTCGACATGATCGCCGCTGTCGACTTCCTCACCCGCGCCAAGAAGCTCGCCAAGGGCGACACGATCGGTCACGTCTACTTCGAGGGCGACTACGGCGCCAACGCGTTGGAGGGCTCCAAGTGGGCCGCCGAGCAGGCCGGGATGAAGGTGGCGGGACAGAAGATCAAGGCCACGGACACCGACCTGACCGCGCAGGTGTCCGCGCTGAGCAAGGCCGGGGTCAAGGCGATCCTGATCAGCGCGGGCCCCGCCCAGACGGCCTCCCTCGCCGGCGTGGCCGCCGCCCGCGGTCTGAAGGTGCCGATCGTCTCCAGCGCGCCCGGCTACGCCCCGCAGTTGCTGAAGACACCCGCGGCGGCGGCGCTGGAAGCCATGGTCCACGTGGTCAGCGCCGCACCGGCGGTCAGCTCCGACCTCCCCGGCGTCAAGAAGATGGTCGCCTCCTACACCAAGGAGTACCCGGGTGAGCCCGTCGACTCCGGAGTCCTCTCCGGATACAACGCCGCCCAGCTGATGGGCACCGACCTGAAGAAGGCCTGTGAGGGCGGCAGCCTCACCCGGCAGGACGTCGTCAAGGCGCACCGTTCGCAGAAGAACGCCGACACCGGACTCGGCACCCCGCAGAACTTCACCTACGTGACCACTCCGGCGAGCCGGTCCACGTATGTGCTGAAGCCCGACGCCGAGGCGGCCGGGGGCCTGGTCGGCGTGGAGGAGGCCCACCAGGCCCCCGGGGTCGACGCGTACCTGGCAGCCCGCGGCTGATCGACGTGAGTGACCGTCAACTCCACTGCGCCGCAGTGGGGTTGACGGCCGCAAGATCCGCCCCCTGGTTTGGCTGACCACCGGGTCCGTAGGATGTACTGTCTGTCATGCCAGTCCAGTTGGCGCCCGTACGGAGCTGGGGGAACGATGCAAGCCGACAAGCAGCTGTCCACGGAGATCGACGCCAATGTGCCAACAGCGGCACGTATGTACGACTTCTATCTGGGCGGCAAGGACAACTACGCGGCGGACCGGGCGGCCGTCGGCGAACTCGACAAGGTCGTCCCCAGCACCCGCAGGCTGGCACTGAACAACCGGCGCTTCCTGCAGCGGGTCGTCCGCACCCTCGCCGAGGACTACGGCATCCGCCAGTTCCTCGACCACGGATCCGGCCTGCCCACGCAGGACAACGTGCACCAGGTCGCCCAGCGCGTCGCCCCCGACTCCCGCGTCGTCTACGTCGACAACGATCCGATGGTGCTGGTCCACGGCCGGGCGCTGCTCGACCAGAACGACCAGACCGCCGTCATACACGCCGACATGCGTGCGACGGAGGAGATCCTCCATCACCCGGACACCGAGCGCCTGATCGACTTCTCGCAGCCGGTCGCCGTGCTGTTCAACTCGGTCTTCCACTGCATCCCGGACAGCGACACCGACGGTCCCAAGGCGGTCGTCCGCCGGGTGACCGAGCGGCTCGCGCCGGGTAGCTTCGCCGTGATGTGCCAGCTGGTCAGCGAGGACGCCGAGGTGCGGGCGTCCGTCACGGACTTCATGGACAAGGCGACGCAGGGCCACTGGGGCCGGGTCCGGGAGCCGAAGGACGTCGAGGCGCTCTTCGAGGGCATGGACATCCTGGAACCGGGTCTCGTGGAGGTCTCCACCTGGCGCCCGGACACCGAGGTGGCGCCGCGCCAGCTCACCGACGAGTGGATCGAGTTCGGCGGGGTGGGCCGTCTGCGCTGACGGGCCGATCACCCGCGCAACGGAGGAGGGGCCACGCGCATCGTGCGTGGCCCCTCCTCCGTCGCCGCTTCGCCGCTACTTGTCGGTGTAGCGCGTCGCCATCGTCTCGCGCAGGCGGTCCAGCGACTCGCGCGGCGTCAGCGCCTCGTCGGCCAGCCGGTCGAGCGCGACCCGGTACTCCTCGGTCTCGTCCCGGTCCTCGAGGAAGTTGGCGCTCCTGATGTGCTCCAGATAGACCACGTCCGGCAGTTCGGTGCCGCCGAAACGCAGATAGGTGACCGGGATCGCGGGCGCCGACGCGTTCGTCACGTCCAGCGGCACGATCTGCAGCGTCACACGGGGCTGCTCCGCCATGGTGACGAGATGCGCGAGCTGCTCGCGCATGACCTCCCGGCTGCCCAGCACGCGCAGCAGGACGGACTCGTCGATGATCGCCCACAGCTGCGGCGCGTCGTCGCGCCGCAGCAGCTCCGTTCGGTGCCGGCGCAGCTCCACGCGCCGACGGACCTCACCGGCGGGCGCGTTCGGCAGGCCGCGCTCGACCACGGCCTCGGTGTAGGCCTCGGTCTGGAGCAGTCCGGGGACGTACTGGATCTCGAATGTCCGGATGGTGGTCGCGGCCTCCTGGAGACCGACCAGCCGGTCGAACCACTCGGGCATCAGCCGCTTGTCGTACCGCTGCCACCAACCCGGTTCGCCGGCGCGCTGCAAGAGCTTGAGCAGGACCGAGGCCTCGTAGGCGCCGGTGCCGTACTGCTCCAGGAGCGCGCGGACGTCGGTCTCCGTAGGGGGCCTGCGGCTCTTGCCCGACTCGATGCGCGAGAGCTTCGCGGCACTGAATCCCAGCTCGCGTGCGGCCTGGTCCTGGGAGAGGCCGGCGTCCTCGCGGAAGCCCGCCAGCTGCACTCCGACGAGCATCTTCAGCAGAGTAGGAGCCGGCTCGGCCCGGTCAAGGTAGGGCTCGAGACGGGAGATGCGATGCGACGCGGCGGACATCCTGACTCCCAGCAGACCGGCAGACTTGAGGGAAAGACTATCTCATCCCATCGGTGCCTGCCGCATCCGCCTGTGGAAATCGGGTAGTTGAGTTCCGCTTCGCTGCCGTCGCGTCTTCCCGGCGGGCGTTCCGCCCCCCTCCCGTCCTACAGCAGGTGGTCGAACTCGCCCTCCTTCGCCCCGGCCAGGAACGCGGCCACCTCCGCGGGGGTGTACACGAGTGCGGGACCGTCCGGATCCCGGGAGTTGCGCATCGCGATCCCTCCGTCCACGAGGGCGACCTCGACGCAGTTGCCCTCGGCGTTGCTGTGCCGACTCTTCTTCCAGCAGGCGTCCAGCAGACTTGCCTGCACTCCGTTGCGCACTGGTGGCACCGCGGTCTCCTTGCCGTTCGGGGGAGCGGACCGAGTCCCGTCGGTCCCCGAGCGCTCCCATCCGACTTTTTTCGCGCAATTTCTCGTGCAATTGCACGCGAGCGCTCTCAGCGTGGATAATAGCCGTGGCGTCAACCCCTCGGTCGTCGCCCCGTTCTGACGTCGCATCAGGGAGATGCTGTGCCGTCACCTGCGCATCCAACGCTCCGGTCACCCGGCGAACCCGTGTCGGAGGCGGACGCGACGAGCCGTTCCGGAGGGCTTCCGCACGTGGTGCGGGAGACCTGCGACCGGATCGACCGGACCTTCTCCGCGCCCTGTGCGGCGGGTCCCGTCCCGGGAGACCGGCAGGCCTCCGCCGTGCTGCCCGTGGCGTGCAGCAGGGAGGGGTTCGCCCGGGCCCGCGCCTTCACGCGGGACACCCTGCGCGGGTGGTCCCTCGACCACCGCGGTGACGACGCGGTCCTCGTGATCACCGAACTCGTCTCCAACGCCGTGACACACGCGGTGCCGCCGGCGGCCGCCGGCACGCCGGAGGTCGGGCTGGGACTCGTCCTCGGCCCCGGCCACCTGACGCTGACGGTCTCCGATCCCGGGGACAACGCGCCCGTGTTCCATCCGTCCGACCACTCCGCCCTCCAGGAGCACGGACGCGGCCTGTGCATCGTCGACGCACTCGCGCAGGAGTGGGGCTGGACCCCGCGTCCTCCGCTGGGCAAGACGGTCTGGGCCAAGTTGTCGACCCGCCCCCTCACCTGACCCGACTGCCGCGGAAGGGCCCCACACCATGCGCAGCGCTCCGACACCGAAGCCGAGCATCCAGCGCACCGACTGTCAGCCGCAGCCGCCCGGCTCGCCCCGCACCACCGGCCTCCTCGCCGGGCTCGACGGCGTGCCCTGGAGCGAGATCCAGGACTCCACCGGCTCGGCCGCGGCCATTCCCCGGCTGCTGCGCAAGGTCGCCCGGGGCGACGCCGAAACCGCCCGCGCCGCCCTCGGTGACCTGCGCAAGCGCATCTGCCAGTACGGATTCGTCGTCGAGCAGGCGACCGCCGCGACCGTCCCCTTCCTGTGGGAGCTGGCGCAGCGGCCCCAGGTGAGCTGCCGGGCGCAGATCATCCAGCTGCTCAAGAACATCGCCGACGCCCGGCAGTGGGAGACCACCGCCACCGCCTACCCCAAGCTGCTCAACCACCGTGAGAACCCGGTGGCCTGGGAGCGCGCGGCGCGGCAGGCGGTCCGCGCCCGGCGGGGCGAACTGGAGCGGCTGCTCGCCGACGACGACAGCGAGATCACCCGCGCCACCACCGAACTCGCCCGCACGCTCGGAGACTGAGACCCGCGCCCTCGACGTGGGAGAAGGCGCGGGTCAGCCTGTGGACCAGCACCGGGATCATCATGTTCATCCTGGTGGTCAACTACCCGCTGCACCCGCTGTACGTCCGTCTCCTGTACGGCAGTCTGGGCCGCATGGGCACAGCCCTGCGCTCCGCGTTGTGCACGCGCGTGCAGCAGCTCTCCATCGGCTACCACTCGCGGGTCAGCGCGGGCGTCCTTCGGGCCAAGGTGGTCCGCGACGTGGAGACGGTGGAACAGATGGTGCGGCAGACCGCCGAGACCGGACTCGGTGCGTTCACCGTGCTCACCGGCGGCCTCGTCATCATCGCCGTGCGCACCCCGGAGTTCCTGCCGGTCTTCCTCGTCGTCGTCCCCGCCGCCTCCCTGCTCGTGGCCCGGCTCCGCGCCCGGCTGCGCACCCGCAACGAGCGCTTCCGCCACGAGGTGGAGACCCTGTCCTCGCGGGTCACGGAGAAGACCCGGCTCATTCCCGTCACGCGTGCCCACGGCCTGGAGGGCAAGGCACTGCGCCGCATGGACGGCACCCCGGACCGGCTGCGGCATCGCGGTGCCCGTCCTCGGCTTCGCCAGCGCCGCCGCGATGGGTGTCCTCGGTGACGCCTGGCTGATCACGTCCGTCACCCTCACCGCCGTGGCCGCCGGTCTCCTGGTCGCTTTCGTCCTGCCCCGCCAGGATGAGCTCCTGGAGCGGCTGGCCGACCGGCAGCCCGTCGAACGGGCCGCCGCCCGGCTCGCCATGATCACCGGCCTGTTCAACCTGCTGTGGGCCACGGTGACCGTCCTCATGATCGTGCGGCCCGGCTCCACGACCGGCGCCTGAGTCGCCGTTCACATCCCGGCGGAATGCGCACCGCCGCGTGAACGGGCGCCTAGACTGCTCAGTCGCGCCTCCGGACGGGGGCGGACGACACGAAAGGCGCGTTGACGGGTGTTCCAGGATTCCCCCATCTACGACCGACTCGTCGCCGAACGCGGTGACGTCCCCGAGCAGGTGCGGCGGGACGCCGAGCGTGTGAGCAGGGAACTGGAGGTGGTCATGCGGCCGTTGCACGCCCCCGGACACCTGCCCGGCGCCGAACGCCGGCCGTCCCCGGGCGCCGGCTGGCAGCGCACAGCCCTGCTGCCCGGCCCGCGCCCGCACTGACGGACCCCGTCGCGGCGGGCCGCTCCGCGACGCGTGGCCCCCGGCGGGCGCACCCACCTCACCCCACGGCCGCCGTGCCGGGACCGGCCGCGTCCACCGGGTCGGCCCCGCCGGGCCGGGCCAGCCACTGGGCGATGGTGCGGGCGATCGGCTGGCCCGTGTCCACCTCGACGAAGCCGAACTGCCCCGACTGGTTGCACTCGAGGAACCACCAGGTGCCGTCGCCGTCCTCGGCGAAGTCGAAGGCGCCGTAGGCCAGTCCGGCCGCCTGGAGGTAGGCGCGGATTCCCTCGGCGACACGCGGCGGCACCTCGGCGTGCCGCCACGGCTCGTCCGAGGCCGCGAAACGGACGTCCACCTCGTCGGGGTCCAGGCTCGCGAGCGCCGTCTTCCGGGCGGCCAGCAGCGCCTCGCCGACGGCGGTCAGCCGGATGTCGGCACGCTTGGCGACCCGGCGTTGCAGCAGCGTCGGGCCGTGGGCGACGGCGGAGAAGTCGGCCTCGGGCGGCACCCGGCTGGTCGGCACTGCCAGGGGCGGGTCCTGCGGGTGCGCGCCCGAGACCGGCTTGACCACCAGGTCCGGGTAGCGCTCCGCGAACTCGCGCGCCGCCCGGGGAAACGTCGTGATCAGAGTCGCCGGAACGGGCAGCCCGCACTGCTGGGCGAGCCGCAGCTGCCAGGGCTTGTACCGGGCCCGGTACGCGGCGTCCGGCTGGTTCATCCAGCGTGCGCCCGAGCCGCGGAGCATGCCGTAGAGCGCCTGCCCGGCCTCCTCGGTCAGCCACGCGGACGGTTCGGCGGCCCGCGTGGCCGCGCCGCCCGGCCTGCGCACCCAGACGGACCGCAGCCCGCCGATGCTCACCAGACGTCCCCCGGACGACAGATGGCCCCGGAAGGAGCCGTGCACGAACTCGCCGGAGAGCGCGACCGAGTCGGTCAGATCGGCGGGGTCCAGGCGGACCACCGGCACTCCCGACGCGTTCAGATGCACCACCACCATGTCCGCGGTGACGTCCTCTTCACTGGTCAGGATCAACACGGTCATTCTCGACGGCCCGTGTTCAGTCGTCGAAGTGAGTCTTCGACCCCGCGGTGGAGGTCGTGGTCCCCAGCTCTCTCAGCAGCGCGTGGTCACAGGCGGCCACCCGCCCGTCGTGGAGCACGTTCAACTGCAGCCCGGAGTCGTAGACGTACGGAGTGGTGGCTTCCAACTCCACTGCGGGCCGTGCGTAGTTGAGCGCGAACGGTTGCATCGTCTCTCCCTAGTCGGTGCTGCGCCGATCAGGTGACGATCCCTTGACGCCGTCACCTGGTCCGCCGACTTCCTTCGGCTTCCAGAGACTTATACGAATCGAACGGGTGAATGGTTTCCTCACGCAGCGTAATCACCGGGCGGGTCGGCGGGCCGTCGCCGGTCCGCGGTCCCGCGCCGGCCGCCGATCGCGCCGCGCGTGGAGCGCAGGGCGAGAAGCAGCACACCGATGTCGTCCAGGTAGACCGGGTCGGGCAACAGGTCGGCCGGGAGCACCAAGTAGAGGACGGCGCCCCAGAAGACCCAGCGCGGGCCCGTGGGGAGCCCGGCTCGCCTGAGATCCCGTCGGGTGCGGACCAGACGCACCAGGACGGCGACCGCCCCCGCGAGGACGACCGCCGCGAGCAGCGCCGCCACGACGATCACTGTGGTCGTATCCACGGAGCCCCTCCTCCGGCGCGCGGTACGCGCCTCCCTACCCGGATGCCCGCTCCGGGCGGCGGCAAGACCGGCGGGCGGGGTCTCTCATCCCTGTGGCCCACTCCAGTGGCACGGCGTGGTGGACGTGCCTAGTAATGGCAGCACAGCGCGAGTCGCTTGTCGGGGACGCAGGGCGGCCGCACCCCCACCACACGGAGAGATCATGACCACTGGCTCTTCATCACCCCGCTCACCCGAGTACGCCATATCCGCCCTGGACCTGCCCACCGGGGAAACGGCCACGACCACCGGCAGGGTGCGGCCGCCCGGCGCGAGTCCCGGGGCCCGGGCCGCCGGTCGGCGCTCGCCGGACCGGGAGGGCGACGTCTGGGACGTCGAGCTCGGCGACGCCGACCTTCCCGAGCTGGAACCCGACCCCGAACCCCACCTCACCGACCCCGACTTCGCCAGGTCCGGCCCCTACGAGCCGGGTCCCCGCGAGCCGGGCCGCCCTCGCGAGCCGGGCCCCCGTGAAGCCGAGGCCCACTCCCGCGCCGACGACCACGACGCACCGCAGTCGTACGGTGACCCCGTCGGCGACCTGGTGCGCGCCGCCGTGGCCGACCGGCCACTGGAGGAGGTCGTCGACCTGATCACGACGCTGGAGCAGTCCCCGCAGTACGCGCAGGCGACGATCGACGCGCTCCGCGGCGTCGGCGTGCACCGGTCCGTCGAGGACGTCACCCGGCTGGTCGGCCTGCTGACCCGGCCGCCGCGCCACTCGGACAGCGCGGACGAGGCGATCCGGGCCGCGGCGGAGTGCCGCTCCGTGGAGGACGTGACCCGGCTGATGGCGCTGCTGCACCGCACGCCCCTGGAACCGCACTGCGGACAGGAGGCCGTGCGGGCCGCGGCCACCGGCCGGCCCGTCGACGAACTGGTCGAACTGATCGGCCGGCTCGCCGAGGCCGGGCACGTACGGCCGGAGCGGCCCGACGCCCGGCAGCTGCGGGCGGCCGAGGACGGGACCGACGAGGACGACGGACGCAAGCCCGCCGCCCGACCGGCGGGACTGACCGGCGCGTTCACCGGAGGGGACCGCCGCGGCCGCGAGCGCCGCAAGCCGGCCCGTCCGTCCCGCCGGGAACGCGACCGCGGCAAGGCCCGTGCCCCGCGCGAGCGTGACGGCCGTGCCGCGCGCGAGCGCGACAAGGTCCGTGCGGCGCGTGAGCGTGACCGCGCGGCACGCCGGGGCGCAAGGGGTCCGGCCTGGCCGGCCTGGCTCACCGTCGCGGTCCTGGCCGGGTGCGGTGTGGCCTACTTCCCGCTGCACCGCGCCGACGCCTCCGCACCGGCCTACGGAGTGGCCCTCGGCCTGTCTGCGGTCTGCCTGGTGCTGGCCCTGCTGCTGACCGTGCGGCCGGCCGTACCGCTGCTCGCCGCGGCGGTCGTGGGACCGGCGGCGCTGGCCGCCGCCAAGCTCTACGGCAGCGCCACCCCCGCGGCGCGGGTCTCCCCGGTCACGGATCTCACGCTGGCCACCGCCTGGGTCGCGGTCGCGGTGGCCGTGGTGGCCTCGCTCGTCGCGCTGACGGCGCTGTGCGTGCGGGTGGCCTCCCCGGCCTCGGCCCGGCGCGGGCCGGCCCGCCGGGTGGCCGTGGCGAGCCGCACCGCCGCGGACTGAGTGCCGCCTGCCCGAGCAACCGCCGCGGACTGAGTGCCGCCTGCCCGAGCACCCCGCGTGGTCCGCGCCGGAAGAACGTCCGGCGCGGACCACGCGACCGTTCTCAGACCCCCAGCGTGCCCGCGGGATGCCCGTGTTCGAGCAGAGCGGTGAGCACCCGGTCCGGAGTGAGCGGCAGCTCCCGGAAACGGATGCCGGTGGCGTGATGGACGGCGTTGCCGACGGCCGCCGCCGAGCCCACGATCCCGATCTCGCCGATGCCCTTGCTGCCCATGGGGTTGAGGTGGTCGTCCTCCTCCTCGATCCAGTGCGCCTCCAGATCCGCGACGTCGGCGTGCGCGGGCACGTGGTAGGACGCCAGATCGCGCTCCACGAAGTCGCCGAACTCCGGGTCCATCGTGCTGCCCTCGGTCAGCGCCATGCCCAGGCCCATCGTCATGCCCCCGATGAACTGGGAGCGCGCGGTGCGGGCGTTGAGGACGCGCCCCGCGGCGAAGACGCCCAGCAGCCGGGTCGCCCGTACCTCACCGGAGACGGTGTCCACGGTCACCTCGGCGAAATGGGCACCGAACGCGTGCCGGGCGAAGGGACTTTCGGCGTCCGCGGTCCCGGAGGTGTCGGCCTCGGCCACGACCCCCTCGTCGGGCAGCGGCCCCGAGTGCTCCGCCAGCCGGCCGGCCAGCCGGACGCACGCCTCGTGCACCGCCGACCCCCAGGACGCGGTGCCCGAGGAACCGCCCGCCACCGGGGCGAAACCGATGCCGCTGTCGGCGACTTCGACCCGCACCCGGTCCAGCGGGACCCGGAGGGCGTCGGCCGCGATCTGCGCGAGCACCGTCCGGGCGCCCGTGCCGATGTCGGTGGCGTTGACCCGCACCAGGAAACCGCCGCCGGGCAGGGCCCGCGCCGAGGCGACGCACCCGGAGACCAGGACGGGGTAGGTGGCCGCGGCGACCCCGCTGCCGATCAGCAGGGGCCCGGCGGCGCGGGACCGCGGACGGGGATCGCGTTCCTCCCATCCGAAGCGACGGGCCCCCTCGCGCAGACACTCCGCCAGATGCCTGCTGCTGAAGGGCTTCCCGCTGTCCGGCTCGGTCTCCGGTTCGTTGCGGATCCTCAGCTCCACCGGGTCGGCACCGAGTGCGGAGGCCAGTTCGTCCATCGCGGACTCGAGGGCGTACATGCCGGGGCACTCGCCCGGGGCGCGCATCCAGGACGGTGTGGGCACGTCCAGCGCCACCACGCGGTGGAGCGTACGCAGCGCGGGAGTGCCGTACATGACGCGGGCGGGGACCGCCGCCTGCTCCACGAACTCCTTCACCCGCGAGGTGTGCGTCGTCACCTCGTGCACGAGGGAGGTGAGCCGGCCCTCGTCGTCGGCGCCGAGGCGCAGCCGGTGCAGGGTCGGCGCGCGGTGCCCGACGACGGCGGGCAGACAGCGGCGCGGCAGCGCGACGGTGACCGGCCGCCCGGTCTCGCGCGCCGCCATCGCGGCCAGCACCACCTCGGGACGCGGCGTGCCCTTCGAGCCGAACCCGCCGCCCACGTGCTCGGCGCGCACCGTGACCCGGTCCTCGGGCAGCTCGAACACGCGCGCCAGTTCCTTCTGCACCGCCGTGGTGCCCTGGCTGGAGGAGTGCACGGTCAGCCGGTCGCCGTCCCACTCGGCCGTACTGGTGTGCGGCTCCATCGGGTGGTTGTGCAGCGGCGGCACCCGGTACTCGACGTCCAGCCGGGCCGCCGAGGAGGCGTAGGCGCCGTCCGGGTCGCCGTGCCCGGCGACGGCCGGAAAACCCCCGTTGGCCGACTCGGGGACGTACGCCTCGGGGTGCGAGGCGGTGAGCGTCACGTCGTGGGGTTCGCTCTCGTACGTGATCCGGACGGCGGCGGCACCGGCACGGGCCGCCTCCAGCGTCTCGGCCACCACCAGGCCCGCGAACCAGCCCCGGTGCGGGACGTGCGGGCTCTGCAGCACGGCCAGCGTGGGGTCGTCCGGGTCCCCGAGCCGTGGCGCGTTCTCGTGGGTGAGCACCGCGAGCACGCCGGGCAGGGCGAGCGCGGGTGCGGTGTCGACGCCGGTCACCCGGCCGCGCGCGACCGTCGCCGGTACGGGCCAGCCCTGGGCTCGGCCCGGCGCGTACTCGGCGGCGTACCGGGCGGTGCCGGCGACCTTCTCCCGCCCCTCCCGGCGCTCGGCCGGAGCGCCCAGGACGGCATCGGTGGCGGTCATGGAGTCCTCCTTGTGGACGCCGGGGTTCAGGTCGTGGCGGGCGGGGCGAGCCGGCCCAGTACGTCCAGGGCCAGCCGGCGGGCCAGCGGCACCTTGTAGGCGTTGTCCCGCAGCGGTTCGGCGGCGGCCAGCTCCAGGTCGACGGCGTGCTCGAACGCCGCCGTCGTGGGCGCCGCGCCCACCAGCGCGTCCTCGGCCCGCCGCGCCCGCCAGGGCCGGTGCGCCAGTGCCCCGAAGGCGATCCCGGCCCGCTCCACCACCCCGTCCGACAGGTGCAGTACGACGGCGACGGAGGCCAGCGCGAAGGCGTACGACGCCCGGTCGCGGGCCTTGCGGTACGCCGAGGGCAGCCCGGCCGTGGCCGCGGGCAGGACCACGCCGGTGACCAGCTCGCCGGGCTGGATCTCCGTGTCGCGCTCCGGGTGCAGGCCCGGCAGCCGGTGGAAGTCGGCGGCGGGCACGCTCCGGGTGCCCTCGGGGCCGTGCAGCTCCACGCGCGCGTCGAGGGCGGCCAGCGCCACCGCCATGTCCGACGGGTGGGTGGCGATGCACTGGTCGGAGTGGCCGAGCACCGCGTGGTCGCGGTGCACGCCCTCCAGGGCGCCGCAGCCGGTCCCGGGCTCCCGCTTGTTGCACGGCTTGGACAGGTCCTGGAAGTAGGGGCAGCGGGTGCGCTGGAGCAGGTTGCCTGCGCAACTGCCCGGAGGCACCGGCCAGCAGCGCCTGGGACAGTGCGGGGTAGCGGTCGCGCACCACGGACTCGGCCGCGAGGTCGCTGTTGCGGACCATCGCGCCGACCCGCAGCGAGCCGTCGGCCAGCTCCTCCACCCCGTCCAGCGGCAGCCGGGTGACGTCGACGAGCGCGGCGGGCGTCTCCACGCCGAGCTTCATCAGGTCGACGAGGTTGGTGCCGCCGCCGAGGTAGCGGGCGCCCGGGTGGGCCGCGAACGCGTCGGTGGCCTCCTCGACGCTGGCCGGGCGTACGTAGGCGAAGGGCTTCACGGGATCACGTCCTCGACCGCGTCGGCGATGCGCGGATACGCACCGCACCGGCACAGGTTGCCGCTCAGCCGCTCCCGGATCTCCTCCCGGCCCAGCGCGACGGGCTCCCCGGAGGGCGCCGCCGGGTCGGTGACGCGGGACGGGTGCCCGGCCGCGGCCTCGGCGAGCACGCCGACCGCGGAGCAGATCTGGCCCGGGGTGCAGTACCCGCACTGGAAGGCGTCGCGGTCCAGGAACGCGCGCTGCATCGGATGCGGTTCCCCGCCGTCCCCGGCGAGACCCTCGACCGTGGTGATCTCACGGCCGTCCAGGGCGACCGCGAACAGCAGGCAGCTGTTCACGCGCCGGCCGTCCACCAGGACCGTGCAGGCACCGCACTGTCCGTGGTCGCAGCCCTTCTTGGCGCCGACGAGCCCGAGATCCTCCCGCAGCAGGTCCAGCAGGACGCGGCGGTGGTCGACGGTGAGGGTGTGCGGTTCGCCGTTGACGCGGAGCGTGGTCTCCGAGCGGGAGGACTCCGGTGGGCGGGAAGCGGTGGCGCTCTCGTGCTGGCTGTCCATGGCGTCGGTGACCTTCCGGGACGGGCCGTGCTCCTGTGCCGTCCGCGTATCCACCCCGCGCCGGATGACACGTGAGGGTGCCCTCAGCGGAGCGGTGTCCGCGACCGCCCCGCCTGCGGAGCCGTCGAACCCTCCCGGCGTGCGGGTAAGCCGCCGGAGAGGACGTCACCGGCGCGCGGCGCCCGGCAGCCGTCAGCCGCCGGTCCCGGCCTCGGTCCCGCTCCCGGCCCGGGTCCCGGTGGACGGTCCGGTCGCGTCCCGGCCGGCGGGGTCCGGACGTGACATCCGGGCGGACGCCCTGAACCTGTCCAGCGTGCGGGTCAGACCCCGCAGCGAGGACGCCGTCGGTGCCTCCGACGGCGGTGGCCCGGCCGGTGCAGCCCCGGCGGACTCCCGGTACACGGCCAGGGCCTCGGCGGCGCGTTCGGCCGCCTCCCGGTACAGGTCCCGGGACCGGGTCATGGCCTCCAGCGCCTCGGAGTACATCGCGACCAGCTTGCGCTCGCGCTCCAGCTCCTCCCGCAGCGTCAGCAGCCGCCAGTCCTCCCGCAGGGAGTCCAGGGCCCCGGCCGCGTCGCCGGGCAGCGGCCTGGGCAGTGCGGCGAAGGACGTCACCGCCGTGAGCAGGCCGGTGGGCTCGGATCCGTCCAGGAAGACGGTGCGGACGGAGAAGTCCACGGCGGCGTAGTCGGCAGGGGCCGGGGTGCCGGGCAGCACCACGGCGCCGCCGCGCGGCACCTGGACGCCGAAGTCCTCCAGAGCCCAGTTCACGACCCGGAGCTGCTGCGGCGCGGCGCGGTGCTCGACGACCCGGTGCCGCAGTCCGGGCGGCAGCCGCTGCGCCAGCGGCACGCGGCCGCGGTGGTCGGGCGTCATCGCCTCGTGCACGACGACGTGGATGTTCCAGGGGCTGCGCCCGGCCGCCTTGAGCAGCCGGCGTACGGCTCTGTCGTCGTCCGGCAGGGTGTTGATGCCGCGCAGCCGCAGTCCCGTGGCGGCGTCCCGGTCCCAGGTGACGTCCGGGTCGTCGGGCCAGAACATGGTGGCGGGGGAGGGCCAGGCCACGTCCCAGACCTCCTCGGCCTCGGCGAGCAGCGTCCACTCCTGCCCGCCCGCCGAGCCGGGCTCCAGGATCAGCCTGGCCCGCACGGTCACCGCCCCTGGAGCCTTCCAGCGCGCCTCGAAGATCCGGAAGCCGGGGGTCCCGTCGGTCCGCGGCCCGGAGGCCGGGGCCGCCGCCGGTTCGTCGGGCGGCTCCAGGAAGTCGTCGACCACGTGGTCGTCCTTGAGCCGCTGCAGCGTGCGGCGGACGGTGTCCTCGGCCGCGGAGCCGACATGGCGGCCGCGAGCGGCCCACAGCGTGGGCGGAGTCGTGGGGCGAGCGGTGGCGGAGGTCGGCATGAGTCCATCGGGAAGCAGGGGCACGGACGAAGGCAAGTATCGTCGCCGCAGGTCAGCCGAGAGCACCCGGGGTGCGCCGACCGGGCGTGCCGCGGCGCGGTGCACGGTGCGGTCGGCGGGGCACGAGTGCTTCCCGGGCGAGGGTGGGCAGGAGCGACCCGACCGACCGTACGGCACGAGAAGGAGCGACGGATGAACCTGGACCTCGGTGGACGCACCGCACTGGTGACGGGCTCCTCGCAGGGGATCGGGGCGGCCATCGCCGCCGGGCTGGCCGGGGCCGGCGCCACCGTGGGCGTCAACGGGCGCGACGCGGGCCGCCTGGAGGAGAGCGTCGTGAAACTGCGGGCCGAGGTGCCGGACGGGGTGTTCGTGCCGGTCGCGGCGGACCTCGGCACCGAGGAGGGCGCCGAACAGGCCCTTCGGGCACTGCCCGAGGTCGACGTCCTCGTGAACAACCTCGGCGTCTTCGGCGCCGCGCCCGCGCTGGAGATCAGCGACGACGAGTGGCGCCGCTACTTCGAGATCAACGTCCTGGCGGGCGTCAGGCTGACGCGCGCCCATCTCCCCCGGATGAGGGAACGCGGCTGGGGCCGGGTGCTGTACATCGCGAGCGACTCCGCCGTCGTGATCCCGGCCGAGATGATCCACTACGGCGTGTCGAAGACCGCTCTGCTGGGGGTCGGGCGCGGCTTCGCCAAGGAGGCGGCGGGCAGCGGCGTCACGGTGAACTGCGTCATCGCCGGGCCCACCCGCACCGAGGGCGTCGAGGACTTCGTGTACCAGCTGGTCGACCGCGACCTGCCCTGGGACGAGGCCCAGCGCGTCTTCATGCGCGAGCACCGCCCGCAGTCCCTGCTCCAGCGGCTGATCGAGCCGGAGGAGATCGCCAACCTGGTGGTGTACCTCAGCTCCCCCCTCGCGTCCGCGACCACCGGGGCGGCCGTCCGAGTGGACGGCGGGTACGTCGACTCGATCCTCCCGTAGCGCCGCGGCGTCACTCGTCCTGAGCCGCGCGCCGTCGGTCCGCGTCGTTCCAGGCCCGGGTGTCGCGCGGCTCGACGTACGGTTCGTCGTCGGGCGGGTGGCCGCCGTCGATGACCCGCTGCCGGGCCAGCTCGGCGTCGAACTCCAGACCGAGCAGGATGGCCAGGTTCGTGACCCACAGCCACACCAGGAAGACGATGACACCGGCCAGGGTGCCGTACGTCTTGTTGTACGACCCGAAGTTGGCCACGTAGAACGCGAACCCGGCGGAGGCGGCCAGCCAGATCAGCAACGCCACCACGCTGCCGGGCGAGATCCACCTGAAGCCCTTGAGCCGGGCGTTCGGAGTGGCCCAGTACAGGATCGCGATCATGAACGTGACGAGCACGACCAGCACCGGCCACTTGGCGAACGACCACACCGTCAGCCCGGTGTCGCCGACCCCGAGCGCGGTGCCGGCCTGCTGGGCCAGACCTCCGGTGAACACGACGATGAGCGCGCTGACCACCGCGAGCACGAGCAGCACCACGGTCAGGGCCACCCGCAGCGGCAGCACCTTCCACACCGGGCGTCCCTCGGGGACGTCGTAGACCGCGTTGGCGGCGCGGATGAACGCGGCCACGTAACCGGACGCCGACCAGACGGCGCCCACCAGACCGACCACCGCCAGCACGGAGCCCAGGCCCGCCTTGGCCTGCAGTTGCTCCACGGCGTTCGTGATCACGTCCCGCGCGGAACCGGGCGCGAGATTCTGCAGGTTGTCCAGGATCTCCTGGGTGGCGGACTGCCCGACGATGCCGAGCAGCGAGACCAGCACCAGCAGGGCCGGGAACAGCGACAGGATCCCGTAGTAGGTCAGGGCGGCGGCGCGGTCGGTCAGCTCGTCGTCCCTGAACTCCGCGATCACGCGCCGCGCCAGCGCGGACCAGGAGCGTCCGGGCAGCTCGGTGGGGGAGTCCGGAGCGGCTTCCTCAGTGGCGGCGTCGGGACCGTAGCCCTCGTCCGCCGGCCTGTCCGCCGCCTTGTCCGTCGCCTCGTCCGCCGGCCTGTCCGCCGCCTTGTCCGCCGGATCGTCCTTCGTGTGCTTCCCGCGATGGGGGAGGTGCAGTCGCGCCATGCCCTGCGGGTTGCCCGTCTCGGCGTATGCAAGCCTGCCCCGTGCGCGTGATGCGGGCAGCGTGTGCGCCGGGCACCCGAGGCGGGGCCGTCCCACCCCTGGTCCGGGCGGCGCGCCGTCCTCACCATGGACCGCGCGGGCAGGCACGCCCACCGTCCGCGCCGGGGCGGTCCCGCCCGCGCCGCCCGTCGTCACGGCCTCGCACCGGGCCCGCACCACGACCCCTGGAGCGGCCGAAATGCCGCAGTATGCCGCAGCGCGCGCACGTTCCCCTGGAAAATGCCAAAGCGCTCACCGGATGCGTGCACTTTCCGTAGTCTCGGCGTCACGTTCGCGGTACAGCCGTGCAGGGGAGGGGATCCGGCGTGCCCGGAATCGACGAGAGTCTGCTGGAAGCCATGCGACTGCCCGGCGCGCGGGGCGCGTCGCTGGTCGACTGGATCAGCGGGCTCGCCCTCGGCACCGTCGGTGAGGCCCCGGGCGGCGACTGGGAGGCGACGGCCGCCGAGACGGCGGAGCTGGGCCGGCACGTCGCGGAGAGCGGCTCCCTGACGGCGGGCGGCGTCCCGGGAGCCGCCGTCGGGCCCGGGAAGGAGCCGCCGGTGGAGGACCTGATCGCCACCACCGGCGACGCCTACCACCTGCTCAGGTTCGTCAGCACCCCGTTCGACAGCACCGTCTTCCTCCACCTGTGGCTGGACCGCAACGACGGAAACCTCGCCCTGGCCCGCATCCGGCTGGCCGAGATGGCGGATCGTCTGGTGCTCGGGTGACCAGGGTGACAACCACCTGGACCACGTGCGAGACGACGTCGGACGCCCTCGCCGCCCTCGCGGCCGAAGGGGCGACCGGTGCCCTGTCGGGCGAGCGCGGCATCGTCTACCTCTCCGCCGGCCGTGTCGTGCACGCGGAGTCGGCCTTCACCCCCGACCTCGGCGCGCTGCTCACCCGCAGCGGTGCCGTCCCCCCGGACGGCTGGTGGGAGGCGGTCGACCGGGGCGGAACACAGCACCGGGTCGGCCACCGGCTCGTGGACAGCGGCCGGCTCACCGCCGGCGCGCTGGAGGTCTGCCACCTGGGCGCGCTGTTCGACGCCGCCTACTTCGTCCTCGCCCACGACACGCGCGCGCGGCGCTTTCGGCCCGGCGCCGTGCACTGGCTCGGCGCGGTCAGGGCCGTGCCGGTGGACGCCGTCGTACGGGAGTCCGGGCGACGGCGGGCCCTGCTGGACCGCATCTGGCCCGACCCCGCCATCGACACCGTCCCCCTGGCCCGGGTGCCGGGCACCGACACCGCCGACCTGCCCGTGCGGCGCGGCCGCACCCTCACGCAGGTCGACGGCGTCCGCACCGCCGCGGAGATCGCCTCGGCGCTCGCCTGCCGCACCTACCACACCCTCGTCGAACTGCGCCGCCTGGCCGCCGACGGCCTCGTCCGTGCCGCGCCACCCCCGGCGCCGCCCCTCCCAGCGGGCCCGCAACCGCGCACGGTGGTGTGGGACGACCCCGACACGGCCCTGCTGCGACGGCTTCGCGACGCCTTGGAGGCCCTGTGATGCGCGCGCGCCGCCGACGCGACGAAAGGAGACTGCTCATGGCCGTCGAGAGCGACGTCCTGGACGAACTGCACCGACTGCGCAACCGCGTGCCCCAGCTGACCGGGTCGCTCGCCGCCACCGTGGACGGGCTCGTCCTGGCCCACGACGCGCCCGGCACCGAACCAGAAGGCCTCGCCGCGCTGACCGCCGCCGCCCTCGGCGTGGCGCACCGCATGGCCGAAGCCACCGCGCGTGGCGGGTTCCGCGAACTGCTCCTGCGCGGGGACGACGGTTACGTCGCCACCTACGCCGCCGGTCCGGCCGCGGTGCTCACCCTGCTCGCCGACGGCCGGGTCAACGTGGGCCGGCTGCATCTGGAGGGGCGGCGCAGCGGCGCGCGGATCGGGGAGCTGGTCGCCACCCGTGCCGGACAGGCCCGCGGTCGTCCCCCGGCCGCGGAACACGTCGCGACGCTCCCCGCGGACACGGCCCGGCCCATCGGCACCCTGCCGGTGCGCACCCCGCAACGGCCCGCACACCCACCAGCCCCCCAGGTCGGCGGCCACCGCCGGCCCACCTGACCCACCGATCGCGCACCGATCACGTCCGGAAGGGAAACCACCATGGCCAACCTGGAGACCTCGCTCAAGGAATGCCTCAGCTCCATCGACGGAGCGACCGCCGCCGCGCTGGTCGACTACACCAGCGGGATGGCCCTCGGCACCCTGGGCGGCGGCAAGGACTTCAACCTGGAGGTCGCCGCCGCCGGCAACACCGACGTCGTGCGGTCCAAGCTGCGCACGATGGAGCACCTCGGTCTGAAGGAGGAGATCGAGGACATCCTCATCACCCTGAACACCCAGTACCACATGATCCGCCTGCTCAAGGGCCGCGGCGGCAACGGGCTGTTCCTCTACCTGGTGCTCGACGCGAGCCGCGCCAACCTGGCGATGGCCCGCCACCAGCTGCGCCGGATCGAGAACGAACTGGAGGTCTGACGCCGACCGCACGTTCACCCGTCGCGGGCCCGGCGGGACACCTCCCCGCCGGGCCCGGCCGTCGCGGCCGCCCCCGGTCCGGTTCGCCTACGGACTCGGCTGAGACCCGTCCGTCACCGAGAGGGCCGCCCGGCGCCCTCGCGAGAGGACGCCGGGCGCCGGCCACCGGGGCTCAGGCGCCGCTCTCCCGGAGCATGTCCTCGCGCTCGACGTACTTCACGCGCTCACGCCCCTGCGGCTCGCCCAGAGCCTTCTCCGCGGCGTCGAGGCGGTACCAGCCGTCCCAGGTGGTGAAGCGGACGTTCCGCTCGGCGAGGAAGGCGTCCACGGCCTCCGGAGCGGGCGAGGCGGGCGTCTGGAGACGGCCGTTAGCGTAGTCGTCCAGCAGGTTGGACACCGTCTCGTTGGCGTCGCCCTTGGTGTGGCCGATCAGACCGACCGGACCGCGCCGGATCCAGCCGGTGACGTACGTCGAGTCCAGGTGCTCGCCGGACTCCTGGACGACCCGGCCGCCCACGTCCGGGACGGTGCCGGAGTCGATGTCCCAGGGCAGCTTGGGGAGCTGGTCGGACAGGTAGCCGACGGCCCGGTAGACGGCCTGGACGTCCCAGTCCTTGAACTCGCCGGTGCCCCTGACGTTGCCCGTGCCGTCCAGCTCGGTGCGCTCGGTGCGCAGACCGACGACCTTGCCGTCCTCGCCGAGAATCTCCGAGGGCGACTCGAAGAAGTGCAGGAACAGCTTGTGCGGCCGGTCGCCGACGTCGCGGATCGCCCAGTTCTCCAGGGTCTTGGCGACCATGTCGGCCTGCTTGTTGCCGCGCCGAGTGGCGATCGAGCTCTCGTCGTAGTCGATGTCCTCGGGGTCGACGACGACCTCGATGTTGGGGGAGTGGTCCAGCTCCCGCAGCTCCATCGGGCTGAACTTCGCCTGCGCGGGTCCGCGACGGCCGAAGACGTGTACCTCCAGCGCCTTGTTGGCCTTCAGGCCCTCGTAGACGTTCGGCGGGATCTCGGTCGGCAGCAGCTCGTCCGCGGTCTTGGCGAGGACGCGCGCGATGTCCAGGGCGACGTTGCCGACACCGAGGACGGCGACCCTCTCCGCCTCCAGCGGCCAGGTGCGCGGGAAGTCGGGATGGCCGTCGTACCAGGCGACGAAGTCGGCCGCGCCGTACGAGCCGTCGAGGCCGATGCCGGGAATCGACAGATCGCGGTCGGCCGTCGCGCCGGTGGCGAAGATCACGCCGTCGTAGAAGGCGCGCAGGTCGTCCAGGCTGACGTCGGTCGGGTAGCCGACGTTGCCGAAGAGGCGGATCTGCGGCTTGTCGAGCACCTGGTGCAGGGCCGTGATGATGCCCTTGATCCGCGGGTGGTCGGGCGCGACGCCGTAACGGATGAGTCCGAACGGGGCGGGCATGCGCTCGAAGATGTCTATGGACACACCGGGTTCGGCGGCCACCTCGGACTTCAGCAGGGCGTCGGCGGCGTAGATCCCGGCGGGGCCGGATCCGACGATGGCCACCCGCAGAGGGCGGGGCATGGTGGGGTTCCCTTCGAGCGGTGACAGATCGACTCTCGGGGAAGCCTAAGCTAAGGCAAGCCTAAGTCGGTACGCGGGTCCGCTCTATGAGGTCATAAGGATGCCTTATGGGATCTCGCGGTCCGGTTTCGGGGTCCGCTCGGGCTCCGGCGGGCCCGGGGCGGGCCCGCGGACCGGCACCGCGGGCCGGGCGGGGGCCGGGGCGCGGGTTTGAAGCCCCGGTCACGGGTGACGCAGGCGTGGGACGCGACGACGCGTCCGTCTCACGAGGGGAGCCCGAGTGCAACGTCCGGACGACGGCCTGGACCCCAACCGGTGGCGGGCTCTGTGGGTGACCCTGGTCGCCGGTTTCATGACCCTGCTGGACGTGACGATCGTCGCGGTGGCCCTGCCTTCCATGCAGCGGGGACTGCACACCTCACCGGCGGCCGTGCAGTGGGTCGTCTCCGGTTACGCCCTCGCGTTCGCCCTGACCCTGGTGACCGCGGGCCGGATCGGCGACGCGTTCGGCAGGCGCCGCGTCTTCCTCGCCGCCCTGGCCGCCTTCGTGCTCTGCAGCGCCGCGGCGGGAGCCGCGCCCGGCATCGAACTGCTGGTGGCCGCCCGGCTCGCCCAGGGGGTCGCCGCGGGCAGCATCGCGCCGCAGAACTCGGCACTGATCCAGCAGCTGTTCCGGGGTGCGGAGCGCGGGCGCGCGTTCGGACTCTTCGGTGCCACCGTCGGGATCTCCAGCGCCGTGGGCCCGGTGGCCGGGGGACTGATCCTGGCGCTGGCCGGTCCCACGGGCTGGCGGTGGATCTTCTACGTCAACGTGCCGGTCGGCGCGCTCGCGCTCCTCCTCGGCTTCCGCCTGCTGCCCCGGGTGGCGCCCGGCGGCCGGGGACGGCTCGACCCCGTCGGAGTGGCGCTCCTCGGCGCGGGCATCCTGGCGCTGATGCTGCCGCTGGTCCTCGCCGAGGGCGGCGGCCTGACCCGGGCGTGGTGGCTGTTCCCGGCGGGGGCGCTGGTCCTGGTCGCCTTCGCGCGGTGGGAGCGCCGCGTCGCCCGCCGAGGCGGTCAGCCGCTCCTGGAACCGGGCCTGCTCACCGAGACCCGCGGCTACGCCACCGGAGCGGGGCTGGCCGCCCTGTACTTCGTCGGGTTCAGCGGTGTGTGGCTCGTCTTCGCGCTCTTCTTCCAGAACGGGCTGGGCTACTCGCCCCTCGTGTCCGGCCTGGCGGTGACCCCGTTCGCCGTCGGATCGGCCGTCGCCGCGGCCGTGGCGGGCCGGCTGGTGGAACGGCTGGGCCGGCTTCTGACGGTCTGGGGGCTGGTCGCCGTCATGGTGGGTCTGGGCACGACCGCGCTGCTGCTCTGGCTCGCGCCCGCCGGCCTGGCCGCCTGGCTCGCCGCCCCGGCCCTGCTGCTCGGCGGGCTCGGCAGCGGCTGTGTGATCTCCCCGAACATCACGATGACCCTCCGCGACGTCCCGGTGCGGATGGCGGGCGCCGCCGGGGGCGCCCTGCAGACGGGGCAGCGGCTGGGCGGCGCCGTGGGCACCGCCGCACTGCCGGGGCTCTTCTACCTGACGCTGAACGCCACCCACGACGACTACCACGAGGCGGTGGCCCTGTCGGTGGGCACCGGTGTCGCCGCCATGCTGTGCGCGCTGACCGTCGCGGTCCGCGACTGGTGGCGGGACCGCTCCGGCGGCGACCGGCACCGCCCGCCGGAAGCGTCCCACAGCCACACGCACGCCGGTCAGCACTGACCCGCTCCCCGCCGCCGCTCTTCGGACGCCCTCAGCGGCGCTTGCCGAACCTGCGCAGCATCTTCTGCGCCTGCGCGCGACGGCGCGGGTCCGCGGCCGCCCGGCGCACCTGCTCGGTCGCCCGACGGCCCTGGGGGCTGCGTGCGAACTGCTTGATCCGGTTCAGTACTCCGGCCATGACGTTCCTCCGAGTCGACGACGAACTTGCTGTTCTGTCCGTGCTCGTACCCGGGCGGCCCCCCGGCACCCCTGTCGGCCGTCCGCAGGTTTGCCTCCGCCGGGCCGGGCGACCCGCAAGGGCAGGACCTGGCAATCGCGAGCGAACGCCGAGAGGTGAACACTGTGGCCGGCAATGAGAAGTCGAAGGCCAAGACGGAGCAGGCCAAGGGGAAGGCCAAGGAAGCGGCCGGCCGGGCCGTCGGCAACGAGCGGATGACGGCGGAGGGCCGCACCGAGCAGTCCAAGGGTGACGCCCGGCAGGCCAAGGAGAAGGGCAAGGACGCGTTCCGGCACTGACACCGGAACGGATCCGGCGGCACACGGGCCGCGGCACCCGGCGTACGGCCGGCTCCGCGGCCCGCGTCGTGCCCGGTGGCCCCGGTCGGAGGCCGATGGCCTCACCGAGGCCGCGGGGGTCAGCCGATGTGGTAGCCGTCCCCGTACACGTGCCAGTCCAGCGGTGGTTCGAGGTCCAGGTTGCCCTCGTTCAGGAAGACGCGCTGCGCGGTGTCGACCCGGCTGGTGTCGCTGTGTGCCTCCTCCTGCCTCATGGCCCACACCCGCTCGTCGAGGAAGGCGTGCAGGTAGGCGACCTCGTCGCCGCCCCGGGCCGGCGGCAGGGCCCGGCCGAGGGCACGCCGACGGATGCTGCCGAAGCTCAGGCGGTCGCCGCCGTCGCCGTGCATGACGATCGCGTCGTAGTACGCGAACTGCCCCAGCGTGCGCAGCCCGTCCTCCTTGCCCCGCCGTACGGCCGGGCCGAAGTAGACCCGGTCGCGTTCGTCGTCCTGTGCCCGGCGGAACTCCGGGTCGCCCGCGGCCCGCCGCCAGTCGTCAGGGAAGCCGGGGTCGAGGCCCTCGTGCGAGTCGGAGCCGTCCACCCGGCGCAGCGCCGGCAGGTAGGGCGCGAGCACGTTGCCGGGACTGCGGTCGGCGTACAGCTCCACCAGGCCGAGCATGTCGCCGGTGCCGGAGCAGAAGCCGACGATGCCCGCGGTGTAGCCGCGGCCGTCACCGATGTCCTCGATGTACCGGTACTGCGCCTTCCAGTCGAGCGAGGAGTTCTCCGCGCTCGACACCAGTTGCATGGCGATCTCCTTCTTCGCCGGGTCGTCGAGCCCCGCCGCGCGCGCGGGTGTCGCCGCGGCCCGCGAGGGGGTGAAGAGGGGGACTGCCGCCAGGGACGCGCATGCCATGGCGAGCACGGTACGGCGCGAGGTGCCTGGGGGGCGCGCCGGGTCGGGGAACGGGTGCCTCACGGAATCTCCAGGGTGTGGTGGGGGGTCGGGAGTGCCGGGCACTGATAGGAAAGTTTCCTACCAGACAATCGGCGTACCGGGCACCCTCCACGCGCGCAATTGGTACGGACCGGGGGCCACCGCGCCCCTCGCGTCCGTCAGGACACCGGCTGCTCCGCCCAGATGACCTTGCCGGCCGGCGTGTAGCGGGTGCCCCAGCGCTCGGCGAGCTGCGCGACCAGGAACAGCCCGCGCCCGCCCTCGTCCGTCATGGCCGCGTAACGCAGATGGGGCGAGGTGCTGCTGCTGTCGAACACCTCGCAGATCAGGCTGCGGTCGCGCAGCACCCGGACGTGGACGGTCTCGCCGCCGTAGCGGATCGCGTTGGTGACCAGCTCGCTCAGGATCAGCTCCGTGGTGAAGGCCAGCTCGTCCAGCCCCCACTCGTCCAGTCGCCGGGTGACCTGTGAACGCACCTCGGCGACCGCCGCCGGATCGTTCGGGACCTCCCACTCGGCGACCTGGTCGGGGCCGAGGGCGCGGGCGCGGGCGACCAGCAGGGCGATGTCGTCGCCCGGCCGGTCCGGGAGCCGGGCGTCCAGGACGGTGCGGCAGGTCTCCTCGGGCGACTCGCCGGCGCTCTCCAGAGCCCGGCGCAGCTGTTCCAGGCCGACGTCGATGTCGTGCTCGCGGTCCTCGACCAGCCCGTCGGTGTAGAGCACGAGCCGGCTGCCCTCCGCCAGCCGCAGTTCGGTCATCTCGAACGGGAGTCCGCCCAGGCCCAGCGGAGGACCGGCGGGCACCTCGGGGAACTCCACGGTGCCGTCGGGCCGGATCAGGGCGGGCGGCGGGTGGCCCGCCCGGGCGATCACACAGGTGCTGGAGACCGGGTCGTAGATGGCGTACAGGCAGGTCGCGCCGGTGACCGGGGCGGCGCTGTCGTCGGCCGCCTCGTCCTGGTCGATGCGGCCGACCAGCTCGTCGAGGAGCCCGAGCAGTTCGTCGGGCGGCAGGTCGAGGGCGGTGAAGTTGTGCACCGCCGTCCGCAGCCGCCCCATGGTGGCCGCGGCGTGCAGCCCGTGCCCGACGACGTCGCCGACCACGAGCGCGACCCGCGCCCCGGACAGGGGCAGCACGTCGAACCAGTCCCCGCCGACCCCCGCCTGCGCGGGCAGGTAACGGTAGGCGACGTCCAGGGCGTTCTGCTCGGGCATCCGACGGGGCAGCAGACTGCGCTGGAGGGTCACCGCCATGCTGTGCTCGCGGGTGTAGCGGCGCGCGTTGTCGATCGAGACCGCGGCCCGCGCGACCAGTTCCTCGGCGAGGGCCAGCTCGTCCAAGTCGAACGGCTCGGGCTTGACCGAACGCCAGAAGCTGACCACGCCGAGCACCAGGGTGCCCGCGCGCAGCGGAACGGTGATCAGCGAGTGGACGCCGTACTCCACCACCTGCGCGGAGCGTTCGAAGTCCTGTGCCCGCCAGCCCGGGGCCTCGCCGAGGCGGGGCTCCAGGACGGGCCGGCCGGTGTGCAGGGCGCGGCCCTGCGGGGAGGAGTCCACGTAGCGGATCCGGCGGCCCACCGGGTAGAGCAGGACCTCCTCGCTGATGCCGCTGAGCGCCGTACGGCGCAGCGGCGTCGCGCCGTCCGGCTGGCCGCCGGCCAGCACGGTGTCGAACAGGTCCACGCAGACGTAGTCCGCGAACCGGGGCACGGCCAGCTCGCCCAGCTCCTCGGCGGTGCGGGTGACGTCCAGGCTGGTCCCGATGCCCACGCCGGCGGCGTACAGGATGTCCAGGCGCTCGCGCGCGGTCTCGGCCCGGCCGGACAGCGCCCGCAGCTCGGTGGAGTCACGGAGCGTGGCGACGCTGCCGGCCGGACCGCCCCGCACGTCCGTGGGCCGTTGGTTGATCGCCAGCAACCGGTCCTTGACCAGGCGCACCTCGTCGGTGGCGGCCTGGCCGGAAGCCAGCAGCTCCGCCGTGTCGGACGGCAGCCCGAGGTCGCCGACGTGCCGGCCCTCGGCGTCGGCGGGCAGGGCGAGCAGGCGCCGCGCCTCGTCGTTGGCGAGCAGCAGCCGGCCCTCCGCGCCGACGATGAGCACGGCTTCGCGGACGCTGTGCAGGACCGCGTCGTGATGTTCGTACATCCGGGTCATCTCGTGGGGACCCAGGCCGTGCGTCTGCCGCAGCAGCCGACGGCTCACGAGGGCCGTGCCCCCCGTCGCCAGGGCCAGCCCGACGGCCGCCGCGCTCAGCACGAGCGGCAGCTGCCGGTCGGCGACACCGCCCACGTTCTCCGTCGTGATGCCGGCCGACACCAGGCCCACGACCGTGCCGTCGGGTGCCTCGACGGGCACGATGGCCTGCACCAGCGGACCGATGGTCCCGTCGATCTCCTCGGTCACCGTCTTCCCCGCCTGCGCGGGGGCGATGTTGCCGACGAACTTCTTGCCGATGCGATCCGTCTTGGGATGGGTGTAGCGGATGCCGTCGGCATTGGTGACGACCACGAAGTCGACGCCCGTGGCCTTGCGCACCGCCTCGGCCCGGGGCTGGAGCACCGCCGTGGGGTCGGGACTGCGCAGCGCCTCACGGATGCCGGGGGAGTTGGCGAACGTCGCGGCCACGGAGACGGACCGGTTGCGGGCCTCCACCGTGCTGTCGTGCCGCACCTGCAGCACCAGCGAGACCGCCGCGGCCACCACGAGCAGCAGCACGATGACCACGTTCATGACGAAGACCTGACCGGCCACGCTGCGCCCGGACAGCGCCCAGCGCAGCGCCGAGGCGTGCCGCCCCGCGTCCGCTCCCCGCCGTGACCGGTCCGCGTCCTGCCGGTGTCGGGCGTGCGGGCCGCCGGGACGACGGGGTGACCGTTCTCCCGATCGACCCATCAGTCGGACCATGTGCCCATGTCTACACTGCCGGGCCCCAGGAGGCGAGGGCCGCCCCCCGTGACGGAGCGGCAGGCCGGTCCGGGCCGCTCGGGCGCTCTCACCGGGGGTTCCCGGGGCGTGCGCGGCGGGTGGCGAGCAGCAGGGCGATGTCGTCGGGGCGGTCCGTTGTGTGGCGGGCGGTCACGATGAGCCGGTCCGCGACGCCCGCCAGCGAGCGGCTTCCCGGCCGCGCGGCGGGTGCGCCCTCCCTGGCCAGGGCCAGCCGCAGGGCGGTGATGCCGTCGTCGATGTCGGTGCCGGGCCGCTCCACGAGACCGTCCGTGTAGAGGGCGAGGACGGCACCGGGCTCGACCCGGAACTCGGCCAGCGGATAGGGCGCGCCGGGCTCCACCCCGAGCACCATCCCGCCGGGCAGGTCGAGGGTCTCGGTGCGTCCGTCCGGGTGGCGCAGCAGCGGTGGCGGGTGTCCCGCGCGGGCCGCGCGGGCCTGTCCGGTGGCCGGGTCGAGCCGGATGTAGCAGCAGCTCGCGAACAGGCCCGGGTCCAGGTCGGCCAGCAGGTGGTTCACACCGCTCAGCACCTCGTCGGGCGGACGGTCGCCGAGGGCGAAGGCGCGCACGGCGCTGCGCAGCTGCCCCATGGTGGCCGCGGCCTGCACACCGTGTCCCTGCACGTCCCCGATGACCAGGGCCATGCCGTCCCCGGAGGCCACCACGTCGTACCAGTCCCCGCCCACGTCCATGCCCTGGGTCCCGGGCAGATAGCGTCCCGCGGTCTCCAGCAGGGGGTGCGCGGGCAGCCGCCGGGGCAGCAGCACCTCCTGCAGCCCGCGGGCGAGTGCGGTCTCGGACTCGTAGCGCCGGGCCTTCTCCATGGCGTGCGCGATGAGTCCGGCCAGGGCGGTGAGCACCGTGCGCTCCTCGGTGCTGAAGCCCCGGGAACGTTCGAAGCCCAGGATGCAGGAGCCGACCGGGCGCCCGGAGGCGATCAGCGGCAGGAACGCGCGGGCGCCCTCGGTGGCGTCCAGCGGGATGCCCGGGTAGGCGTCGGCGAGTGCCTGCATCGAGTCGAAGAAGAGCGGCCGGCCGCTGGTCAGCGTCTCGACCCCGGGCAGCCGGGCGTCCAGCGGCACCCCCTCGAAGGGTGCGAGGAAGCCGGGTGGGAAGCCCGTCTCCCAGGCCAGATGCAGGTGGCGGTCCTGGAGCAGGTAGATGGCGAGCCGGCGGCCGCCGAACGCCGACAGCAGCTCCCGTACGACCACGGCGGACACCTGGCGGGCGGTGACGGCCTCGGTCAGGGCCACGGCCAGCACGATGGGGCGGTACTCCGGTGCCGTCGTGGCGATCGGCGGCGCGGGACCGTCCGCCTCGGACGCGGTCTCGGGCCCGCCGTGCTCGGCCGCGGCGGGCCGGGGCCCTCCGTGGCCGGGCGTGCCGTCCCCGGGCGTGAGACCGGCGGACGACTCGGCCACCCGGTTGGCCGGGCGGAGCGTGACCGTCAGGAAATCCGGCCCCGGGTACACGCAGACGGCGAGCCAGTCACCCTCGTACGGCCGCGGTGCCGTGCCGCGGGTGTCTCCGGGCGGCCGCCGGACGTGGAAGCGGACCGGCTCGGGGGAGAACAGCGCGCCGCGGAGATGGTCCTCGTAGGCGGCCTGGCCCAGCCAGGGCACGGCCTCCCACAGGGAACGGCCGAGCAGCCCCGCCCGTGGCCGGCCCAGCAGCCGGGCGGCGCGCGGGTTGGCGTAGACGACCGTGCCGAGCCGGTCCACACAGAAGACGCCCTCCGGCAGCAGGTCGGCCGCGGCGTCGGCCACCGTGCCGGTGAACGGGTCGCGCACGGCGCCCCGCACCGGGCCGCCCCCGGGTGGTGCGGAAGGCGGTCGCCACAGCTCCACCAGGCGCAGCGCACCGTCCGCGGTACGCACGTACAGGGGCAGCTGCGGCGGCCTGCCCGCGGCCGTGTCCCGCAGGGCCGCGGCGACCCGCTGTCCGTCGGCGGGGGCGAGGGCGCCGGTGAGCGTCTCCTCCGTCGCGCCTCTTCCGGCGAGGCCGGCCGTGAGGCCGAGCAGGGCGCACAGCGGCCCGTCGAGCGTGACGGCGCCGGTGGTTGGATCCCAGCCGAAACCTCCGGCGCGCCGCGGAAGCCGCCCCGAGGCGGGCGGCCGCACGCACAGCGGTTCGCCCTCCCAGGCGACCGGCGAGGCGCCGGGGTCGGCGTCGAGCCGCTCCAGGGCCGCGCCCAGGTCCTGCGCCAGCCCGGCCATCCGGTCCGCGCCCTCCAGCACCTCGGCAGCGTCCGGGGCCGGGGGGCGCAGCACGGTCAGGACGCCGTACGTCTCGCTCGCCCCGGCGACGGGCACGTACAGGGACCCGAAGGGGAAGGGCAGGCCGGCCGCGAACTGCGGGTACCGGCGCATGGTCTCGGTGGCGTTGGGCAGCACCACGCGCACGCCCAGCCGGTAGGCGTCGGCGACCGGAAACGGGCTTTCGGCGTGCAGGCGCCACCAGGGGCGGAACAGCGGGCCGGGCAGCCCGGCGAGGACGGCCAGCCGCAGCAGGCCGGGGGTGGGGGAGCGCAGGTAGACGCCGCCCACATGGCCGCCGGCCGCGCCGATCGCCCGGGTGGACGCGTCGATGAGCAGCGCCGTCAGCCGTCCGGGCATCCGGGCGGTGTTCTCGGCATTCTCGGCGCCCGTACTCATCGGCCCCACCTCGTCCGTGCGCCGCCGCGCGGGCGACACAGCAAGAATGCGCCACCACCCCCGGGTCGCGCACGCGGTGGGGCCGCACGGGTGACCGCGACGGGGCCGTTGACCTCGCGGACGGGAGTCCGTAACCTCCTCCGCGACATTCGGAAAGAGTGCCGAAACTTTCGAACGCTCCCCGGCCGTACTCGGCGGCTATCGACGGTGCCCGGCGATCTCCGCCCTTCCGAACGGCCCCGCACACCGATTCAAGGAACGGGATGACATGAACATGACCTTAAGGCGCCTGTCGAGAGCGGCCACCGCGGGTTTCGCGGCCGCGGCCGCGCTGACGGCCGCGGCCCACTCGGCCGAGGCCGCCGACACGCTCGGGTCCGCGGCGGCCGGCCAGGGCCGCTACTTCGGGACCGCCGTCGCGGCGAGCCACCTCGGCGAGGCCGACTACGTCTCCACGCTGGACCGCGAGTTCGGCTCGGTGACGCCCGAGAACGAGATGAAGTGGGACGCCACCGAGCCCAGCCGCGGCAACTTCTCCTTCGGCGCCGCCGACCGGATCGTGGACCACGCGCAGAGCCGGGGCATGGACGTGCGCGGCCACACCCTCGTCTGGCACTCCCAACTGCCCTCCTGGGTCGGCTCCCTGGGCGCCTCCGACCTGCGCACCGCGATGAACAGCCACATCAACGGCCTGATGGGCCACTACAAGGGAGAGATCCACAGCTGGGACGTCGTCAACGAGGCGTTCCAGGACGGTGGAAGCGGCGCCCGGCGCAGCTCGCCCTTCCAGGACAGGCTCGGCGACGGCTTCATCGAGGAGGCGTTCCGCACCGCCCGCGCCGCCGACCCGGCCGCCAGGCTCTGCTACAACGACTACAACACCGACGGCGTGAACGCGAAAAGCAACGCCGTCTACAACATGGTCAAGGACTTCAAGTCCCGCGGCGTGCCCATCGACTGTGTCGGTTTCCAGTCCCACTTCAACAGCGCCTCCCCGGTCCCGTCCGACTACCGGCAGAACCTCCAGCGCTTCGCCGACCTGGGCGTCGACGTGCAGATCACGGAGCTCGACATCGAGGGCTCCGGCTCGGCCCAGGCGGCCGACTACACCAAGGTCGTCGAGGCCTGCCTCGCGGTGGACCGCTGCGCCGGCCTCACCGTCTGGGGTGTCACCGACAAGTACTCGTGGCGCGGCAGCGGCACCCCGCTGCTGTTCGACGGCGGCTACAACGAGAAACCGGCCTATGGCGCCGTCCTGTCCGCCCTCGGCGGCTCCGGCGACCCGGGCGACCCCGGCGACCCCGGTGACCCGGGGGACGGCACCGCGAGCTGCACGGCCACGTACACCAGGACCGCGGAATGGAGCAGCGGCTACAACGGCCAGGTCACCATCACCGCGGGCAGTGAGCCGATCAGCTCCTGGACCGTGACGGTCACTCTGCCCGCGCAGCAGTCCGTCCTGTCCCTCTGGAACGGCACGCCGACCCGGAACGGCAACGTCGTGACGGTGCGGCCGAGTTGGAACGGCGCGCTGTCGGCCGGCGCGTCGACCGGTTTCGGGTTCACCGTGGCGAAGAACGGCAGCGACGCCGCCCCCTCGGTCGGCACCTGCACCGCCTCCTGACCCCCGGTCCGTACGACCACGTTCGGCGCCGTCCCTGTCCCGCACCGACCGGGACGGCGCCGTTTCCGGCGCGGTCGGTCCGGTCCCGTGCGGAGAACGGCGCGCCCGGCGGAAGTTGGGGCAAAGGAATCGTGGAAAGCCTCCTGGTGCGTATCGTGAGAGCCGGGACCTTCGCTCCCTCGACTCGGCCCCGGACCGGACGGTGAGGCTCGGCATGACTCCGGCACACGGACCCGATACCGCGGATGCCTCCGTCGTGTCCGCGGTGGTGGAGTTCAGGGGCGGATCGGCGATGATCCCCGCCTCCAGGGACGTCGTGCACGGCTTCGTCGCACGACTCGCCGAGAAGGGCGTGGACCTGGCGGACACCTTCCTGGACGCCGCCCGTCTGGTCGCGAGCGAACTGGTGACGAACGCGCTGCGACACGCGCCCGGCCCCTGCCGGCTGGAGCTGACGCTGGTGGGCGACCACGTGGAGATCGCGGTGTCGGACACGGGGGAGGGCTTTCCCACGTTCCTGCCCCGCGATCCGCTGCGGGTCGGCCGCCACGGCCTGGAGATCGTGACGCGGCTGTGCGGCGAGGTCATCACCAAACCGCACGAGGCGGGGAAGACGGTGTACGCGCGCCTGCCGCTGCTCTGACCGCTTCAGGCGGCCAGGGCCTGTCCGGTGCTCGGGTAGCAGGGAATCAGCGCGTCGACCCCCACCAGCCGCAGCACGCGTTCGACCGCGTCGCGCGGAGCGGCGAGCCGGAACCAGACACCGCGGGACTGCTGGTGGCAGGCAATACTCGATACCGCCAAATACTCTCGCGCCGGAACACTGAGAGTGACTTTCCTTGGTCAGCGACTCGGGGGTCCTGCGCCCACAGGCCCTCAGGATTGCTACGAAGATCGGAAGCGCTGCGTTCAGCGGGTCAGACAGCTCCGGTCAGACCAGCCGCGTCGCCGATGGCCCTGAGGTCGTCTGTCCACGGTGAGCCGACCATCAAGGCGTTGAAGGCAACCACTCCGAGGTAGAGGAAAAAGAAGGCGACGTAGGGTGATGCCTTCATGGGATCCCCCTCAATGTTGTATGTCGGGGTGAGGAACAGCCGTATGTCGTCGTCCGACTCTTCTCAGAAGCACCCCGTTGCCGTGAGGGTGGCGTGTGAGAGCTGTGTTTCGCTGAGTCAGGACTCAAGCAGCCCGCCGCCAAGCCGGTCAAGCAGCTTCTTCATGAGGTCGAACTCGTTGGTTGGGTTCCCTGGGATGTCGGCGTCTCGAACGGCGTCAGCGGCCCCCGTGTCGTACTGGTATCCGGCTGCGTCCGCAGCCCTTCGAAGGCCGCCATGCGTGTACTGAAATGCCCTGTTCATTGGCTCCACGGCATCATCGCCGTCCTGGACGAGCCACTGAAGGTGGCCCACCCCTCTCTGTCAGCCTTGGGTGAGACCTCCCGCTTCGTCGGTTCAGCCTGGGAGGGCACGACACGAGGGCCATCCCCCTCATGATCAGCACCGGCCCCATCGGGTTCTCGCGTGCTGGGCTCTCCCCGGCTCTGCGTACCTCGGCGGCTCCGCCCCGCCAGGTTCGGAGCCGGTGGGCAGTCGGGAGGCGTGGATGCCGGTTTCTCGCGCCCTCCCCGAACGACAACGCCGGCTCCCACGACCTCAGACCAGGTCGTGGGAGCCGGCGTCGCGCACGGCCCCGAATCGACCGACAGCGTCCGCTTCGGCGTCCAGGGCGACGTGCGTGAACAGCAGCGGCGGGGGCGAGTACGGGGCCTGCCGCGTGGCCTCGCCGGTGCCCCCCGGGTCGCGGGTGCTGCCGCCGTTGAACCACCAGGCGGCCCGACGGCGGGAGAGCGGACGGCGGGCGGTCCGGTCGGGTGCGGTCAGGGAGCGAGCACGACCGTCTTGCCGGACAGCCGACCGGCGCCGGCGTCCTCATGCACGGCGGCCAGCTCGGCCACCGGGCGGTGGGCGGCGACGTGGACCCGCAGCTTGCCGGCATCCACCTTGGCGACCAGCTCGGTCAACTGGGCTCCGTCGCTGCGGACCCACAGGCTCGCGCTGCGCACTCCCCGGGCGGGGTCCTCGGGAACCGGGCCGGCCGTGCTGGCGGCGACCCCGCCGTCGGCGACGTACTTCGTCAACTGCGCGAGCTCCTCCGGGGAGAGGCGCACATGGTTCACCACGACCTGGAACGGACCGCCCACGGCGGCTGGGCCCGCTGCAGGGTCGAGCGGGCCGACGACCCGGTCCGCGCCGTAGCCCCGAAGGCGGTCGGCGTGCTGCGGCCCGTCCACCGCGGTCACGTGCGCTCCCGCGTCGACGGCGAGCTGCACCACGAGGCTGCCGACCGCGCCCCCCGCCCCGTTGACCAGGACGGTCTGACCGGACTTCAGCTCGGCGAGCTCGAACGCCGTCTGCCAGGCCGCCAGGCCGGTCAGCGGCAGCGCCGCGGCGTCGACCAGTTCGGTCGTCCGGGGCGCCGGGGCCAGGGACTTAGCCGGGACGAGCGCGTACTCGGCGGCGCCGCCGGCGGAGTCCAGGGGCAGCATCGCCACGACCCGGTCGCCGACCTCCACGCCGGCCACGTCCGTGCCGAGTTCGGCGACGGTGCCCGCCAGGTCGATCCCCGGTACGTACGGGAGAGTGATCGGGATCATCTCGGCCAGGAAACCGGCGCGGATGTGGTCGTCGACCGGGTTGAACGACGTGGCCGCCACCCGCACCAGCACCTGCCCGGTGCCGGGGACCGGGCGGTCGACGTCCTCGTAGCGCAGGACCTCGCTGCTGCCGAACTCGTGGAAACGTATTGCCTTCATGGCACTTTCCTCCAGGGTGTATCGATGACGTCGCCAGGGATGAGGCGATCGGACGGGAAGGCGGAGCGCGTCGAGGCGCTCAGGTCAGCTGAACCGACCGGGTGGAGTTGCCCATCACCATGCGGTCGATGGCGCTCACGGCGCTGCCGGGGTCATCGGCGGCGCCGACTGTGAGCAGCAGCGGGACGAAGTGGTCGGCCGTCGGATGGGCGACCGCGGCGCCGGGGGCCTTGTCGCGGTAGTCGGCGAGGGCGTCGACATCGCCCCGGGCGAGGGCGTCAACGGCCCATTCGTCGAAGGCCGTGGTGTCGGCGGCGAGTTCCGGCCGGCGGAAGACGCTGAAGCTGTGCGTCATGAAGCCGGAACCGAGAACGAGGACGCCTTCTTCGCGCAGGGGCCGCAGGCGCGTCCCGAGATCGAGCAGGGCGCCGGGGTCGAGGCTCGGCATCGACAGCTGTACGACCGGGACGTCGGCCGCGGGGTACATAGCCATGAGCGGGATGAAGGCGCCGTGGTCGAGGCCGCGGCCGGCGAACTCGTGCACGGGCGTTCGGCCCAGCAGGCCGGTGAGTCGCCGAGCGAGGTCGGTGGCGTCCGGGGTCGCGTAGGGAAGGGTCTTGTAGCGGGGGTGGAAGCCGCTGAAGTCGTAGTGGAGCGGGGTGTCGGCCGCGGCTGCGGATATCGCGACCGGTGCCCGTTCCCAGTGGGCCGAGATGGCGACGACGGCCCGAGGCTTGGGCATCGACCGGGCCCAGTCGAAGAGGTCGCCGAGCCACTGTGGATCGTCGAGGGTGAACGGCGCCCCGTGGCTGACGAAGAGGCTGGGCAGGGGGCCGTCGGAGGGGTTCCACACCCGTTGCTCGCGCGCCTGTGGCAGGACCCGGGCAAGGAGGTCGTCGTACGCCGCGGCCGGTGTTCCCGACGGGAAGGCGGAAGTCAGGTCGTTCGGGGAGGCCAGGCTGCTCGTGGTGGTCATCGGAATCGTCTCCTTCACTTGCCTTAGCAAGTACTTTGACTTGCTTAGGCAAGTCAGAAGGTAGCCCACCAAGAGTTGCCCATGCAAGTGATACGAGTTGCCCGGGCAAGTATGATGGGGCTCATGGATACCCAGTCACCCTGGCTCGACGACGACCAGCAGGACCTGTGGCAGGCGCTGCTCACGGTCGTCATCGCCCTCCCGGCGGCCCTCGACCGCCAGTTGCAGCGAGAAGCGGGCATCTCCAACTTCGAGTACGGGGTTCTGGCCCAGCTGTCCATGGCCGACGAGGCCACCATGCGCCTCAGCGATCTGGCCCGGGTCTGCAACAGCACCCAGCCCCGCCTGTCGAAGGTGATGGACCGCTTCGAAGCCCGCGACTGGGTCGCCCGCCGGCCCGACCCCAGCGACGGCCGATACACCCTCGCCGCCCTGACCGACGCCGGCCGGCAGAAGCTCGTCGAGAGCGCGCCGGAACACGTCGCGCAGGTGAAGCGGCTCGTGTTCGACCCGCTCAGCGCCGCTCAGCGCCGCCACCTCGAGGCCGCACTCACCCGCATCGCCGCCACCGTGCGCCAAGAGCTCGAAGGAGGCTGAGCGCCGTCCTCGGGCGGGGCCTTCTGTCAGCCCGCGACGCCGAGGTCTCGCGGTGGCGGCCCGGTCGCCGGTCCGCACTGTCTGTACGGCGGCGGCGAGCAGGGCGCCGTCCGGGGTCGGCGGGCCTTCAGGGGCACGCTCCGGTGGGGTGGCGCGGCGGGGCCGGTGGGCGGCCGCCCGGGTGACGAGGGGGGCCTGGAGATGACCGCCGCCCCCGGCCTCACCCTCACCGCGGCATCCTCGACTCCGTGAGGAGCGACCGCGCACCAGGATCGTCGCCGTCCGGCCGTCCCTCGCCCGCCGGGGCGCGTTCCGTCCGCGAGGGCGCGTTCCGCCCACGGAAGAGAGACACGCCGTTCCCCGGTCCGATCCGACGTGGGTCTCAACGCCTCAAGGATCAGGGGGAACGACGTGTCTCACGTTTCCGTGGAACCCATACCGCTCACAGATGCCGCAGGAGAGCACAGAGTGGATCTCTGTACGGTGTTGGACGGTCTACTTGGTGCCCTCGCGCGTGCCGTCGAAGTCGGTCGGGAGCGGGTGCACAGGCGGTGACTCCGCTGTCCAGCAGCCCGGTTAGCGCCTCCAAGCCGGAAATGGCCAGCTTGTCGAACTCTTCTATCTGGTTGGGTTGCATACGCAGGATGGTGCCTCCCCCGGATTCCAACAGCAACGAAAATGCCGCAGCTACTCAGGACCCGTCATTGCCTGGGCCGCTTTGAGACGACTGGCAACGTAGCTGGCCCGGTCTCCCCCGTTGAAGGTGTGCCAGGTGTGTGCTGTGCCGTCGGCAGAGCCGAGAATGTCGGCGAGCATCTTCCAGTGAACGGCACCGACCAGGGCAAGCCAGGCGCCGTTGCGGGCCTTGCTGACACTGGGGACGCCCAGGCGCTTCAGCCGTTTCTGCAGAGTGCTGGAGTGCATGGGCTGGTCGGGGCGAAGTCCGGGGAAGAGGAAGGGCGTCTCCCGTGTCCTGAGCGGCGCCGCCAGCGGGCGTCTCTCGTTGATCAGCTGCTGTAGCAGTGCCGACAGCCGGGGTCGCAGCCAGAGGGGATCTCGACCGAGCTGGAGCCCGAGGACGCCGGGTTCTTCCGGGTGGACCCGGACGTGGTCGGTGGTGAGCTTGACCAGTCGGTCGGTTCGTTGCCCGTATTGCAGAACAAGGCAGCCTGCAACACGGTCGAGGATGGGCTGGGTGAACCGCCCCGGGTTCGGTAGAGATCTCAGATTGTGGTGATGACCTGGGGTTTCGTGAGTTCGGTGTAGTAGTTGGCTTCGTATTCGACGGG
>NZ_JBICYB010000038.1:0-57147 GCF_043200575.1 Streptomyces sp. NPDC048392 | reverse complement strand
GGGCGAGTAGACCTTCATCACCATAAGAGATCCCTCCTACCCGGCCCCTGCCGGGGCCGGGCTCAGAGGTGTCCACCACTCGGGGACAGGTCCCCCAGGACCCCTGTGTCGGCCCTTGCGGGAGGAACGGCCGCCTGCGCGGGGGATGCGCCCATGAAGGAACCCGTGGCAGATGCGGCGACCGTGGCCCCGGCTACTTGCAGCAGGCGCCGTCTGCTGACGAAAGAAGACATCATGCACCTTTCGATGACGAGAGCGATCGCTTGGTCGTGGACGCCCGGCGAGACCTCCGCCTCCATCCCTCGGAGTCCCTGGCCGGTGACGCGATGGAAGGTCCACCCCGGTTGGAACTGCCGACGTCGCGGTACTGATCAGCGCGACACCGTCGGTCGTACTGCTTCCTTCGACGTCGAGCACCGTGCCGCTGTTGCGGTTGACCAGGACGAACTCGCCCCGGTCTGCGGGCGCAGCTGCCACTGCCGGCTCGTCCGGCCGTCGGCGGTCATCTGCACCACCGCCGCGCGGTCCGCCGTGCGCGGCACTCGCTGGGTGAGGGCGTTCCCCGCCTCGGTCAGGTCGTCGGCCACCAGCGGGTCAACGCATTCAAGTGCAGCTAGCCGGGGCATTCGGTCAACGACCAGTGGTCCGCGCGCGGCCGGCCGTTCCCCTCTCACCGTGGCCCCAGGAGTGATGTCTGGAAACCGTCTCTTTTCAGAGGTCATTGCGTGGACGGGCGGTTTTCCCACGCGGAACGCCGCCTGGATCTTGAGGGCATCGAAGTCCGGTGTCCAGGAGGTGGGGGTTGGGGAAGGGCTCGCGCTCGGAAAGCGCTCGGTTCGGGGCATGGGGGGTGGGCTCCTTCCGGAGGCGGGACCGCCTCCCGCACCGCGAATGGCCGATATTCCGAACATGGGGCGAAGTGCCGGACGGGGTCGGCGCCGAACGTAAAGGATTTCCCGTAGAGGAGTCAACGTGTGTGACAGTGCGGCTTCTTCGGCTATCCGGCAGGGGCGAAAGTATTGAACGGTACTCGTCAAAAACGTTGACGGAACCACGGCCCGAGCCTATCTTCTGATCGAAGTTCCGCACGCCGTTCGCCAGGTCGAACAATCGATCTCTCGCCACGGCGATCGACTCAGCGGACTGGCCGAGCCCGGAGGAAGGGTTGAACAGAACCGTAAGAAAGCCGCTCGCCCTGTTGGGCCCGCTGCTGCTGAGCGCCGACTGGGTGAACTGGGAGTTCCTGCACAACGTGCCCGGACTGTCCGGCCTCATATGCCACGCCACCCTGCTGAAAGGAGGCAGTCTCCGGCGGTGTCACCCTTCCGGCCAACGCCGGCAGCTCGCTGCGATCGGTCAACTACCGCGACCGGTACGCCGTGGTGTGCTCCGACAGTCTCGGCTACATCGACCCGGTGAGCACCTCCAGCAGCGCTGCCGTCAAGCAGAGCGCCACCTTCACCGTCGTACCCGGCCTCGCCGACGCCAACTGCTACTCCATCCGCGACTCCTCAGGCCACTGTCTCCGCCGCTGGCATTTCCGGGTCCGCTTCGACAGCAGCAACACGCGTGGATCGATCAATGCCGCGAAGTCAGGGCCACGATGGTGCTGTCAAGGGTTCGGCGAGCGGGATACTAGAGGGCGTTGAGTCCGTTTCTGATCTGACCCGTGGTTCGCCCTCTCCCTCGCGCCTCTGACGGTCTGTTTGGTCCTGCTAACCGGGGCGGCGCACCATATGGAGTTCAGATGATGTGCGGTGTGGGCGCTGCAGCCCGCATTCGTCCAGGGGTCAGTCCCAGGGGTTCTTCGGGTGTCAGGGGAGCGTTGGGACGGAAGCGTAGGACACGGTGCCTCCGGTTCTGTGAAGTGGTTTTTCGACAGTTCCACTTCACGACTGGAGGCATCACCCCATCAAGACCAAGGACCATGTCGTCGCATTCGCCTGACCGAGGTCCCTGGGCGGCACGACTGGGGCGCACCTCGCGCTTGTGCGAGGTGCGCCCGGTGTCATCAGGGATCATGCGGGACTACGGGTCGTCGCGGTCTGTCGTGATCGCGAGGAACTACTCCTTGATGCCGATGCTCTCCACCGGTGGGATCAGCAGCAGTCGGCCGATGGGGAGCACGGTGGTAGTGAGCGCGAGCAGTGCCGTCCCGCCCAGGACAGCCACCCATCCCAGCGGCGGCACGTAGGGCACCGGGTCGCCGGTCAGCGCGTTGACCACGGCGCTCAGCGTGGTGGCCGCGATGACTCCACCGATCAGCAGCGCCACCCCCAGCAGGACGGTCTGCTCGGCGTGCACCATGTGCTTGACCTGCCTCTTGGTCACTCCGACCAGGCGGAGCAGAGCCAGCTCACGGCGGCGGGCCAGGGCGGCCATCACCATCGTGTTGGCGGCGGCCAGCGCGGCGTACCCGACCATCACACCGATCACCAGCTTGTTCATCCAGGCGCTGACCGCCAGGTCCTCCTCCAACTGCTGGTTGAGGTCGGCCGACGCGGTCACGGTGCTTCCCGGGTACCGGGCGGCCAGTGCGGCCAGGTCCTTGTCGATGTTCTTGCCGGGGGAGGTACGGATCAGCAGCTGATCGTCGAGGTCGCGGGCGGTGTGCTGCTCGACTACGGACCGGGGAAGGATCATGTCACCGAAGCCGAGGGCACGGTCGTACACGGCGGCCACGCGCAGGTCGACCCGTGCGCCGTCGCCCAGCCACACTTCGGCGGTGTCGCCGACCGACCATCCGGAGCTTCCCGCCCGCAGGGCGGAGACCGCGACGCCGTCGGTGCCCAGATCGGCGAGGCTGCCGGAGGTTACTGCGGGGTCGATGGTGACGGCCACGTGAGCGGGGTCCACGGCCCGAGCGGCAACGGGTTCCCCGTCGCCGGAGCCCTTGATGAGGACGGAGGTGTTCCGCACCTCGGTCACCGCCTGTACGCCGGGCAACCTGCGAGCCTGCGCCGCCGCGCTCGCCGGCAGACCCACCGGTGAGGCCAACGCGTGGTCGGCCAGGGTGCCCTCGCGGGTCTGGCTGATGGTCTGCCGCTGCAGGTTGTCCTGCAGGAACCAGACCGAGCCGCCGAACCCCACCGACAGCACCAGAGCGGTGAGCACGGTGGTCATGCCCTGGGCGTTCGCCGTCAGATTCCTGCCGGCCAGGTACCCGCTGTCACCCCAGACGCGGCGCAGCGCGGGGGAAAGCAGCCGGGCCCCGGCCCGATTGATCCAGGGGCCCAGCAGCGCGACCGCGAAGATGAACATGAACAGCATGCCCATGGCGCTGCCCAAAGCCGCCTCGGAGTTGCCGCCGGCGGCGAACACGCTGGCGGCACCGGCACCGGCCAGCGCCAGCACACCGGACAGGGCGCGGACCCGGCCGCTGTGAGCAGGCTCGACGGCCGCCTCCCCCAGAGCCTCACTCGGGCGGATCCCGGTGATGCGCCGGGCCGCGATCAACGCGGAGACCATCGCCACCAGCACAGTGATGAGTACCGCGGCCAAGCAGGAGAGAAGACCGGAGGCCATCGGGAACCCGGTCGGCAGGAAGCCGCGATCGACGAACTGACCGTGCACCCAGCGGGTCGCTGCGATGCCGGCGGGTATACCGATGGCCGCGCCCGCCAGAGCGATCAGAGCGGCCTCCATCACCAGCATGCGGCGCACCTGGCCCGGGGCGGCTCCGATCGCCCGCAGCAGGGCCAGGTCGCGGCGACGGTGCCGGACCGAGAGCCCGATCGTGCCGGAGACCACGAACATGACCAGCAGTGCCACGTAGCCGCCGAGCGAGGTGCCCAGCGCGACCAGCATCTTCTGGGCTGCGTCGTTCTCGTCCACGTCGACGCGCAGTTCACTCGCAGGGTGCACCTTGGCGCCGGAGCTCTTGACGAGGGCGCCGATCGCCGCGGTGACCTCGGAGATGTCCGCGTTCGGCTCGGTGATCACACCGATGGCGTTCACCCGGCCGGGCCTGGCGGCCAGGGCCGCCACACGTTCATCGGTGAAGAAGACACTCGTTCCCGCGTGTGTGGTGGCGGCCGCGATGCCGCTGACCCGAAATTTCCGCGTCATCCCGCCAACGACCAGTTGTGTGCGCTCGCCGGGCTCGGCCTCACCCACCAGGCGCTGGTCCAGGACCACCTCGTCCGCTCTGCCCGGGGGTTCGCCTGCGACGATGGTGGCCGAGGTGATGGGGGCGCTGCTCCATCCATGTCCGACGGCCGGGCCCCGCCCCAGTACCGCGACCCGGGTGTCGGCGACGACGCCCGTCACGCCGGGAACCTGGCGGATCTTCTCCGCCAGAGCAGCCGGCACACTCCCGCCCTCGGGCAGGTCGACGGCCGTGTGCTCCCCGTCGACCGCGACATCCAGTGATTTACGGGCTACGACGAGGTCGGCACCGGTGTACTCGCCGGGAGGCGGTTCGTACCGCAGTCCGGACTCCACCATCGCGCCCATGGTGGAAAGAATCATGATGCCCAGCACGAGGGCGGTCAGAGTGGCCAGTGCGCTACCGACCCTACGGCGCAGAAGTTTGGCGGCGAGCTTGGTCATGGCTCAGCCCGCCTTCTGCTGGGTCCGGCCGAGCGAGGCCAGTTCTTCGGCGATGCGGGCGGCGCCGGGCTGCGGCATGTCCCGCACCACCCGTCCGTCGGCCAGAACCATGACCCGGTCGGCATAGGAGGCGGCGACCGGGTCATGGGTGACCATCACCACGGTCTGCTGGTGCTCATCGACCACAGCCCGCAGCAGGGAGAGCACCTCTGCGGCGGTCTGGGTGTCCAGCGCGCCGGTCGGCTCGTCGCAGAAGATGACCGCGGGCCGGGTGGCCAGTGCGCGGGCGATGGCGACCCGCTGCTGCTGACCACCGGACAACGCGGAGGGCCGGTGCCGCAGGCGGTCGCCCAACCCCACCCGGCCGATGACCTCGGCCACCCACTGTCGGTCGGCGCGGACCTTGGCCAGCTGCAGCGGCAGCAGGATGTTCTCCTCCACCGTCAGCGCCCCGATCAGGTTGAAGGCCTGGAAAACGAAGCCGATCCGGGTACGCCGCAGTTTCGTCAGCTCCGTTTCCGAGAGCTGGGAGAGCTCGGTGTCACCGATCCAGACCTGACCGGAGCTGGGGCGATCGAGTCCGGCAGCGGTCTGCAGGAGCGTGCTCTTGCCGGACCCGGAGGGACCCATCACGGCGGTGAAAGTGCCGCCGGTGAAACCTGCGTCCACGCCGGCCAGAGCGGTGACAGGCTGCTCATCGGTGCCGTAGACCCGGGTCAGGTGCTTGACCCGGACGGCTGATGGGTAAGGGCTGGTCATGATGGGTGCTCCTCGCGTCCTCGTCGGTGATACGGAACGCTATTGACGAAGAGCGCCCGTTCCCATGCCACCTGCTGCCCTGACGGTGGTAGAGCCAGCGCTACCACCGTCAAGGCGGGTGCGAAAAACGGTGTGCCAGTCCGGCTCGACGCACCCGACGCGACGGCTCGACGGCGAGGGACGTGATGGACATCGGCGCAACGCCGCCGGTATCGGTGGCGCCGGTGAGGAACCAACCGCCGCGGTGCTGACGCTTCGTCAGCACAACGTGCGGCTACGGGTGTCGCTCTCCGCAGGCACCGGCGTGTGCCCACATGGGAGGCTCGGCCGGCAGACTCCGGCCGAGCGCCTCGCGAACAGTCTGGACGCAGGCCGACAGCCGCTGTGTCGCATCGGCTCCCTGAAGCCCGTTCCTCTGCGGGCAGCCGCCGTTTCGGGCGGGTGCGCGGGATCAGACGTCGGCGTAGGAGTGCTTGCTGGAGAGACGAAGGTCTTGACGCCGTAGGGCGAGGGGCCCACCTTCTGGGGGAGGCCGGCGTCCCCGGGGAGCCGCTCCGGGTGCTCCGACGGCGCGGTTGCCGAAGACATGGCGTGTTTTCCGCCCCGCGGGAAACCTGAGGCGTCATGGCGAGACTCGGAACGCAACCGTCGGCGGACACGCAGGGCAGCGGCCCGGCGCTCAAGCGCGCCCTGACCACTCCGCTGCTGTACTTCTTCATCCTGGGCGACGTGCTCGGCGCGGGCGTCTACGTCCTGGTGGGCCAGGTGGCCGCCGACGCCGGGGGAGCGGTGTGGGTGCCGCTGCTCGTCGCGCTGCTGCTGGCGCTGCTGACCGCCGCCTCCTACGCCGAGCTGGCCACGAAGTATCCGCGGGCGGGCGGTGCCTCCCACTACGCCACCCGTGCCTTCGGACCCTTCGCCGGGTTCGTCGCCGGCTTCTGCATGCTCGCCGCCGGCATCGTCTCCGTGGCCGCACTGGCCCGGGGCTTCGGGGGCGACTACCTGTCCGAATTCGTCACACTGCCGGTCGGGCTCGTGGCCGTGCTGTTCCTCGCCCTGCTCGCCCTGGTCAACGCGCGGGGCATCAAGGAGTCGACCCGTGCCAACGTCGTCGCCACCGTCGTGGAGGTCGGCGGCCTCCTTGTCATCGTCGTCCTCGGCGGGTGGCTGCTGCTGCGCGGCGACGGCGACGTGGCGCGGCTCGGGCAGCTCGGCACGCCGGAGAAGGGGGCCGCGGCAGCCGTACTGAGCGGTTCGGTACTGGCGTACTACTCCTTCGTCGGCTTCGAGACGTCGGTGAACGTCGCCGAGGAGACCCGGGACCCGCGGCGCTCCTACCCGCGCGCCCTCTTCGGAGCCCTCGCCACCGCCGGCGCCGTGTACGTGCTGGTGGGCCTCGCCGCGTCCGTGGCGGTACCGACGGCCCGGCTGGCCGGGTCGAGCGGGCCGCTGCTGGAGGTCGTCGAGGCGGCCGGCGGCGTCCCGCCCCGGCTGTTCAGCGCCATCGCGCTGGTCGCCGTGGCGAACGGGGCGCTGCTCACCGGCATCATGTCCTCCCGCCTGGCCTACGGCATGGCCCGGGACGGGCTGCTGCCCGCCGCGCTGACCAGGGTGCTGCCCGGCCGCCGGACGCCGTGGGCCGCGATCGCGGTCACGACCCTGCTGGCGATGCTCCTCGCGCTCACCGGCAGTGTCGCCACCTTGGCGTCCACTCTGGTCCTGCTGCTGCTCGTGGTCTTCCTCATGGTCAACACGGCCGTCCTCGTGCTGCGCCGCGACGTGGGCGAAGCCGACCACTTCCGGGCCCCGACCGTGCTCCCCGTACTGGGCGCCGTGTCCTGTGTCGCGCTCGCCACGCAGATCGAGGCCGAGGTGTGGCTGCGCGGACTGCTGGTCGTGGCGGTGGGCATGGTGCTTGCCGCGCTCGCGGCCGTACGGCGGGCCAGGACGCGGACCTGACCGGACGCGCTTGGCGGGCCTGCGGCCCGACGGGTTCCGCGCCGTCACCCCGCCGGGGCGGCGCAGCCCAGCGCCGGCGGCGCGAGGACCTCCGCGGCCTCCGGAGCGGCGTGGCGAAAGTGGGCGCGGGACCGGTGTTCCGCGGGGGCCTCGCCCGCGAGCACCGCGTCGGAACGCCGGGCCGGGCGGCAGCGGACGACACCGAGCCGGGCGGCCGGTACGGCCGTGGCGAGCGTGGCGAGCGTGGTCAGCGTGGCGACCGTGGCGACCGTGGTGAGAGTGACGACGGCTGCCGAGGGGCCGCCGGTGGCGACCGCCGCGACCGCCGCGACCGCCGCGACCGCCGCGACCGCCGCGACGGCGACGACCCGCGACCGCGACGACCGCGAGGGTGGTCCCCGTGAGCTTCGGCGCGCCGATCACCAGCAGGCCGATGCCGGGCCCGACGGGCATCGTCACCCCAGGAGCGTGGAACCTCCAGCGGTGCCTGCGGGAAGGAGACCGCCGGCACCATGCCGAGCCCCAGGAAGGCGGCGGCGCCCACCACGCCTGCCGACGGCGAGTCCTTCACGGGGCCTTCCCGTGCCGTAGTCCCGTGGGGGCCGATTCCCGCGCCGCGCGCGTCGGTCGCCGGTCGGGCCGGGCCGGGGCTCCGTGCCAGAATGGATGCCGTCCCGCAGTCAGAGATCCGCCCCCGAGGTTTCCGTGACCAAGCCCGTCGCCCGTGCGCCGCAGCGACGCAACGCGCGGTCCAACCGGGCGCGCATCCTGGCCACGGCCCGCCGGGAGCTGGGCCGTAACCCGGACACCACCCTGGAGGAACTGGCCCGGGCCGCCGGTGTCGTACGGCGTACCCTCTTCGGGCACTTCCCCGGACGCGCGGCGCTGCTGGAGGCCCTCGCCGAGGAGGCTTCCGAGGTGCTGCGCGGCGCGATGGCCGACGCGACACAGCCCGCCGGATCCGCCGGGCCGCCCGAACCGGCGGACCGGGCGCTCGCGCGCTTCACCCTCCTGATGTGGCCCGTGGGCGACCGCTACCGGATGCTCCTCGCGCTGGCCCGGCACGACCTGGGCGTGGAGCGGGTGGCCGAGATCCTGGCCCCGGCCCGCGCCGAGGTCACCGCCATCCTGGAACGCGGCCGGCGGGACGGGGCCTTCCCCGCGCATCTGCCGCCCGCCGTACTCAGCGCCGGACTCGAGGCGATGATCGTCGCGCTGCTGGAGCAGGTCAACACCGGCGCTCTGGAGGACGACGGCACCCGGGCCGCCGTCGCCACGCTCATCGCGGCCGGCGTACCGGAGCGGCGGGCCCGCACGGTGGTCGAGGACGTGCGTCCGGCGGTGGCCGCGGAGGCCGTTCCGGCCGACTGAGTCACCGGCCGCCGCCGCGCACCGGCCCGGTCGCGGCCCTGTTCTCCACCCCCGCGACGATCAGCGCGGCCGCCGCCGCGCCCGTGCCGTCGTCGGTCCGGGCGCGGGAGCGCGCGCAGCCCAGGAGCGTCGGCAGGGTGGGCCTCAAGCGCCGTCGCGAACACGCGTGCCGGAACACCGGTGGGAAGACGCCCTTTCGGCGGCCGGCGGTGATGATCCCGAGCAGCGTGCCGCGGGCCGGGGCGAGGACCGCGCCCACCCGGTGTCCGGGCCGAGTCCCCGGATACGGGCGAGGACGATGAGCGTGCCGTAGCGGTCGCCGACCGGACACAGGGCGTGGACGAAGCGGGCCGCCGCGGGGGCGGGACCGTCGTCCCCGGCCGGCGCGCGCGGCCCGCCGAGCGCGTCCCGTACCGCTTGTGCGGCCTCCGCGACGCGACCCTCGACCAGTTAGTGCCGCCCGGCGAAGTGTCCGCAGAGGACGCGGCGCGCGCTCTCGGCCGCCGCGGCGATCTCCGTGAGGCTGTCGGGATCGCGGCTCGGCAGACGTTCGGCCGTGCGCAGGAAACGGGCGCGGGTACTGGTCATCCGCCGCCACCCCTCTCCTCCGGAACCCGCCCCGGCACGTATTTGCACGCCGCTGTGCAACAAACTACTCTGACGCTTGTCTGCACATTGGTGGGCAATTAACTTGCCCTCGCTCGTTTCCCCGGGAGCCTCCATGCCCCTACTGGCCACCACGCCCGTCGAGAAGATGTCCGGGCCCTACGCCCGGCGCTGGTGGGCTCTCCTCGTGCTCTGCCTGAGCCTGCTGATCGTCGTCATGGCCAACACGTCCCTGATCGTGGCCGCCCCGGACATGACGGCCGACCTGGGCCTGAGCAGCAGCGACCTGCAGTGGGTCATCGACGGCTACACCGTCCCGTACGCCGCGCTGATGCTGGTGCTCGGCGCGATCGGCGACAAGTACAGCCGCCGCGGCGCCCTGGTCACCGGACTGGTGATCTTCGCGGGCGGTTCGGTGATGGGCAGTCTGGTGCACGAGACCGGACCGGTCATCGCCGCCCGGGCGATCATGGGCGTCGGCGCCGCCGTCGTCATGCCGGCCACGCTGTCCCTGCTGGTCGCGGTCTTCCCGAAGGGCGAGCGGGCCCGCGCCATCACGGCCTGGACCGCGACCTCCGGACTCGCCATCGCGGTGGGCCCCCTGGTCGCCGGCTGGCTGCTGGAGGACCACGCCTGGGGTTCGACGTTCCTGGTCAACGTTCCCGTCGCGGTCGTCGCCGTCCTCGGCGCGCTGATCCTCGTACCGCCGTCCAGAGCGGCCGGCATGGGCCGCGTCGACTACGTCGGCGGCCTGCTCTCCATCGTCTCCGTCGGCAGCCTGGTCTACGCGACCATCGAGGGCCCGCACTTCGGCTGGGGCGCGGGCCCGATCGGCGCGGCCGTCGTCGCCGGAGCCGGTCTGGTCGCCTTCGTGGCCCGGGAGCTGCGCCACCCGCACCCCATGCTGGACGTGCGCAGGTTCCTGCTGCGGCCCTTCAGCGGCTCGATGCTGGCGGTGCTGTTCTTCTTCTTCGGCACCTACGGCGCCATCTACTACGCCACCCAGTTCCTGCAGTTCGTGCTCGGCTACGGCGCGCTGGAGACCGGCGTGCGGCTGCTGCCGCTGGCCGGCGCCGTGTTCGTCGGCGCCGCGGTGACCGGACGGCTGACCCCGAAGCTGGGCGTGAAGGCCATGGTCGGGTCCGGCATGGCGATCGGCACCGTCGGCGTCTTCCTGCTGGTCCTGATCGACCAGGGCTCCACCTACGCCGACTTCCTCGCCCCGATGCTGCTCCTCGGCCTCGCCATCGGGCTGAGCGTCTCCCCGGCCACCGACACCATCATGGGCTCCTTCCCGGAGAACGAACTCGGCGTCGGCGGCGGCGCCAACGACACCGCGCTGGAACTCGGCGGCTCGCTGGGCATCGCCGTCCTGGGCTCCCTCCTCGGCACCGCCTACCGCGACGAACTGGCCGGGCTGGTGGGCGACCGGCTCCCGGCCGCCGCGCTGGACACCGCCCAGGACTCGGTGGGCGGCGGACTGGCCGTCGCCGAGCGGCTCGCCACCAACCCCGCCGCGGGACCCGAGCAGGCGCAGGCCCTCGCCGACGCCGTGAACCGGGCCTTCGCCCACGGCGTCTCGACGACCAGCCTCGTCGGCGGCATCATCATGGCCGCAGGCACCCTGATCGTCCTCGCCGTCCTGCCCGGCCGCCGCGCCCGGCAGGTGGCCGAGGAGAACCGGGCGGAGGCCCGGGACGCCGAGTACAGCGACTCGGCGAGCTGAGTCCCGGCAGCCCCGCCGGGCAGCCGTCAGTCGGCCAGCGCCGCCAGCTCCTCCGCCGTGCGCGGGCCCGTCGCCGAGTCCGCCAGCAGTCCCCGCGCCCGCAGCAGTCCGGCCGCCGCGACGCCCCAGGGCAGCCGCAGCCCCGCCTGCCGCAACAGGTCCGTGCGGGCCAGCGTCGCGGCCGTCGGGCCGGTGCGCACACCGTCCGGGGTGAGCAGGGCGGCGTCGTCCGACCAGCGCAGGGCGAGGTCGACGTCGTGGGTGGCCATCACCACGGTGGTACCGGCGGCGCGGAGCCGGTCCAGGGTGGCGAGCAGCCGCTCCTGTCCGTCCGGGTCCAGCCCGGCGGTCGGCTCGTCGAGGATCAGCACCCGGGGCCGCATCGCGACGGCCCCGGCGATCGCGGTCCGCTTGCGCTGCCCGTACGACAGCAGATGGGTGGGCCGGTCGGCCAGCGCCGCGATGTCCAGCGCGGCGAGCGCCTCCTCGACCCGGGAGCGGACCTCAGCGTCGGGCAGGCCCAGATTCAGCGGGCCGAACGACACGTCCTGGCCGACCGACGCCGCGAAGAGCTGGTCGTCCGGGGCCTGCACCACCAGCTGCACCGTGGTCCGCAGCCGGGTCAGCCCCTTGCGGTCGTACGTCACAGTCTCCCCGGCGACCGTCAGCGTCCCCGCGTGCGGTCGGAGTCCGCCGCTGAGCAGCCGCATCAGCGTGGTCTTGCCGCTGCCGTTGCGGCCCAGCAGCGCCAGCGCGCGGCCCTCGCGCACCGCGAAGTCCAGCCCCACCAGCACGTCCGGGCCCTCCTCGTACCCGAAGGACGCGTCCCGCAGGGCGACCAGCACCACCCCGCCCGCCCCTGCGGCGTTCCCGTCGGCCTCCTCCACCGTCTCGCTCACGACAGCGGTCCTTTCAGTACGAGGGTGAGGGCGGCCAGCGCCGCCAGCAGCGCGACGCTCGCCGCGGTGAAGGGCACCGAGATCCGGGCCCCCGGCACCAGGACCCGCAGGGTGCCGTCGTAACCGCGCCCGGCGAGCCCCGACTGGAGCCGTGCCGCCCGGTCGAAGGCCCGCACGAACGCGGTGGCGCCGAGACCGCCGAGCGAACGCCAGGTGGCCGCCCGGGTGGTGTGCCCGAGCCGCGCGGCCTGCGCCTCCCGGATCCGGCGCACGGAGTCCAGCAGCAGGAAACTCATCCGGTACGTCACCAGCGCCACGTCCACGACCGGCGCGGGCACCCCGGCCCGCACCAGCCTCGGCAGCAGGTCGGACATCGGCGTGGTGAACGCGAACAGCAGCACCCCCAGCGAGGCCGCCGAGGTACGCAGCAGCAGCTCACCGGCGCGCACCGGCCCGCCCTCCGCCGCCCCCAGAAACCCGCCCGGGCCCCCGACCCGCACCAGCAGCGGCAGCGCGCCCGTCACGCAGAAGCCCAGCGGCACCCGGTACGCCCGCCACAGCCGCCGCCCGGGCACACCCGCCGGGCCCAGCAGCACCACAAGCGCCGTCACCAGCACCAGCGCCGCGCCGGGCCAGGGCGGCAGTGAGATCGCGAGCACGGTCAGGCCGAGACCGAGCACGGCCTTGTCCACGGGATGGCGGCGGCGCCAACGACTGCTGTGCGCCGCCGCGTCGATCGGCAGCACTCAGTCCCCTTCGGGGTCGTCCCGCGGCGTGGTGACGGGGGCGTCCCGCAGCGTCGCCGCCACCGCCCGCTCCTCGCCCTGCCGACGGCCCCGGCGCAGGCCGAAGTAGTACGCCAGCACGCCCGCGCCGAGCGCGGCCTGCAGCGCGAACAGCGCCGACTCGATCTCCCCGGAGGGCGGTTCGTACAGCGGTGAGAACCACGGTTCGTAGTCCGGCTCGATCTCGGTGATCGCCGTCTCCGCCTCGGCGTCGGCGCCGGCGAACGGCTCCTCCTTGTGGTCGCCGAGCCCCAGCACCAGCGGCAGCACCGCCAGCGCGGCCACGGCGAGCAGCAGCAGGGTGTTGGTCTTCGTGCTGCGCTTCACCGGGCCACCGCCTCCTGCCCGTCGGACGCCGACGTGGACGCGCCCTCGCCGGACCGGGTCAACAGCACGCCGAGCCGGGTCAGTTCACCCTTGCTTGACTGCACCAGCAGCCGCATCACGACCACCGTGAGCAGGCCCTCGCTCACCGCGAGCGGAATCTGCGTGACGGCGAAGATGGAACCGAACTTGCCCAGCGCGCCCGGGAAGCCGCTGCCCGGGTCCGGGAAGGCCAGCGCCAGCTGCACGCTGGTGACGCAGTAGGTGGACAGGTCGGCGACGAACGCCCCGAAGAACACGGTGACCATCAGCGGCACGCCGTAGCGGCGCAGCAGTCTGTAGACGCCGTACCCGGTCCAGGGGCCGACGATCGCCATCGAGAAGACGTTGGCGCCGAGCGTGGTCAGCCCGCCGTGGGCGAGCAGCAGCGCCTGGAAGAGCAGGGTGATGGTGCCCAGCACCGCCATGACCGGCGGCCGGAACAGGATGGCGCCCAGACCGGTCCCGGTCGGATGCGAGCAACTTCCGGTGACGGACGGCAGTTTCAGGGCCGACAGCACGAACGTGAAGGCCCCGGAGGCGCCGAGGAGCAGCGTGCTCTCCGGGTGCTCCCTGACCTCGCGGGTGAGTGACCGTACTCCGTGGACGACGAACGGCGCGGACGCGACACCCCAGGCGATCGCGTGCGCCGGTGGCAGAAAGCCCTCGGCTATGTGCATGGCTCAGCAGACCCTCTCCAGCACCTCGTGGATGGACGACGCGCCTTGGCCGGTCTCCTGGCTTACGGGTACCACCGCCCGTGCTCCGCCTTCCCGGGTTGCAAGAACCCAGTGGCTGCCCGTGAGGGCCGGAGCCGGACTTCCCGATTCACAGTGGCGAGGGCCGCACCGGCATCACACCGGATTTCCCGTTCACCAAGGCGTGGCGACAGTAGTGCTCCCACGGGGGTGGGCACAAGCGGGCCTCAGGCCCCGCGGACGGGCCGCCGGACCGTCGTACGGGCCTCAGGGCTGCGGAAACGTCCGGCGGCGCCGTTCCGTCATCCGCCGCCGGTCCTCCTCGCTCAGCGTGGCGAAGATCTCCGCGCGCCCGCGGTGCAGGGCGCGGAGCCCCACCTCGCCGAGGGACTCGGCGTAGCGGCGGCGCTCCTCGCTCAGGCGGTCCACCTCTTCCGGGGCCAGGGGGCGGTCCATCGCGGTCAGCTCCTCGATCACGTTCAGACGGGCCTCGGTCGAGCCGTCGGCCGAGGCGTCGGGCGCGCCCAGCACACCGAGCAGCCGGATCCGCGGCCCGGCGGTCTGCCGCAGCCGCTCCTCGACGACTTCGAGCCGGCGCCGGATGAGTTCCGCCGGGTCGTGGTCCGGTTCGGCGGCCGGCACCGCGCGGATCTGCGTGAGGGGGGCCCGAAGCCGCGCAGCGCCAGGACGCGGTGCAGCCGCCGGACGTCGGCGGCGCCGAAGCAGCGGTGGCCGCCGGACGTGCGGACGGACGGCGTGAGCGGCCCGAGGCGGCCGTGATGGCGCAGGGCACGGATGCTCAGCCCGGTCTCCCGCGCGAGTTCGCCGATGCGCCGGGTGCCGTCGGTCGCGTGTGACATGGGACTCCTCCACGAGTGTGCGACCGAGGCTGGAAGGTGACGCGACGGCGGCTTCAAGGCCCCGCCCCGGACCTCATCGCCGTCAGCGGGGCCGGCCCCGTCCGGTCCGCCGGACCACCATGTCCCGCATCCGGGTGGTCAGCGCGGTGGCGGCGGCCGTGAGGAAGACGAAGCTGTACGTGATCTGCAGCACGGTCACGACCCGGGCGGCCTGGCCCCGCGGGGTGATGTCCCCGTATCCGACCGTGGCGAGCGTGACCACGGTGAAGTACAGCGCGTCGACCCGGGTGCGCAGGCCGCTGAACTCGCCCGGCTGCTTGGCGAGGGCGTAGTAGGCCGCCGAGAAGACGTGCACGGACAGGACGATCAGCAGGGAGATGACCTCACCGGGCCTGCGGTCCTGCCGGTTGACGAGCACGTGCCGGATCTGCCGGAGCAGCAGCACGGCCACGACCGTGAGCAGCAGCGCGAACAGCAGCCAGCTCAGCAGGGGACGCTGCGGGCCCAGGCGGTCGAGGGGGAGGAGGAAGTAGGCGACGATCACGGCCCCCGCGATCACCGCCCGCACGCACCAGGGCCGGGCGGCGTGCCATACGGTGCGGGATCCGGCCGCCCGGCGGTCCGTCACCGTGCCCCTCCCGTCGCCGCCGCCGGGCCCGCCGCCGGCTCCGGTCCGCGCACCAGCTGGGAGACGACGAAGGCGACCACCGACGCCATGACGATCAGCGGCGTCTGGCCGTGGGCGTCCCGGCCGATCAGCAGCACCGCCAGCACGGCGCTGGCCAGCGGCAGCCCCGTCACCGCGGCCGCCGCGGCGGCGATGCCGAGGGCGAGGGCCGGGGTCGCGCCGAAGCCTGGCAGCCCGGCGCAGGCCAGGGCCGTCGCCGCACCCAGCAGCACCGCCGGAAAGATCGGGCCGCCGCGCAGGCTGCCCAGCGCGATGCCCCAGGCCAGCCCCTTGCACGCGACCAGCGCGACAAGCGCCCCCACGGACCAGGCGTGCGGATGGGCCGCGAGCTGGGCGAGGGTGGCCTGGCCGGACAGCGCCGCCTCGGCCGGGGAGCGGCCGGTGATCAGCGCGTACGCGGCGGCACAGACGCCGACCGCGGTGGCGCAGGCGACCGTGCGCAGGGCCGTGCGGCGCCGGGTCCAGGCGACGGTGCGCTGTCCCAGCTCGCGGCCCAGCGTCACCAGTACGGCGATCAGGGCCGCGGTGGGAAGCCCCCACAGGAAGTCGCCCGCGTCCGGACCGGTCTGCGGCGGCAGGTCGGGCAGGGACAGCGCGCCGATGTCCAGGCCCGTCCACTGCCCGAAGCCGGTGAAGACCAGGGCGCCCGTCGCGCTGGCCAGCAGACAGGGCAGCAGCAGCGCGACCAGCCGGGTGCCGGCCAGCCCCGCCCCCTCGATGAGCAGCACCGCCGCCGCCACCGGACCGCCGAGGATGGTGGAGATCGCGGCGGTGGAGCCGGCCGTGGCGAGGATCGCGCTCGCCCGCTGGTCCCCGCCCTCGCCCGCCCGCCGCACCGCCAGCAGGGCGAGCCCGCTGCCGACGGCCATGAGCGGGGCCTCGGGGCCCAGCACCACGCCGAGCGGCAGTGTGGCCAGCGCGGCGAGCACCGCGCCGGGCAGGGCGCGGGGTCCGACGGGCGCGCCGCCCGGACCGTTCACCGGCAGATGGCCGCCGCCGCCCGGCATCCGGGTCACGATCGGCGCCAGGATCAGCCCGGCGAGCACCAGCGCGGGCAGCGGCCACCACCAGGGCGGGGTGTCGTAACCGGCCGCCTTGGGCAGCGACACCCACACCCAGTGCTGCGACGCGTGCTGGAGGCCGACGAAGAAGAAGCAGGCCAGCGCGATGGGCACGCCCAGCAGCACGCACAGCAGGAGCAGCCGCCGGTAGCCGGGGCTGAGCAGGGTCTGCCGCAGGGACTGCTCGGCACGGTCCGGGCCGGCGTTCGCCGGCGCGGTCACGGAGTCCGCCCGCGCGGTCCCCGCCGGGGCAGCGGCCGACTCGTCACACGCCCTCCTTCTTCCGCCCCGTGGGCCGTCGCGCGCGGCCGGTGGGGGCGGCCGGTGGGGGCGGATTCAGTTAACGCGAGGGCGCGAGCGGCCGCATGCGCACGCCCGGCGCGAGGTTCACCCGTCCGGCGGACCCGTGTGGCCGGGGAGCGAGGGCACGCGCAGGCTCGGAACGACCTGTCGGTGCCGTCGGTGCCGGCGGGCAGCTGACCCGTACGGGGGACACAGAAAGGACTCCGCTCATGAGCCAGCACGCCGAACCCTCTCCCGGCCGGCCGTCCCACGGCGGCGACGCCTCCTGGGCCCAGCGCTCGGGCGACCGCAGCGGCTGGGTGGCCGGCGGTGTCGTCTTCGCGGGCGTGCTGCTGCTGCTGAACGGCGCCCTCGCCGTCCTGCAGGGCATCGCGGCCATCGCCGAGGACGACGTCTACGCCCGTATCGGCACCTACGTCTACGAGATGAGCCTCACCGGCTGGGGGATCGTCCACGTCGTCCTCGGCGCCCTGGTGTTCGTCACCGGGTACGGCCTTCTCAGGGACATGGCCTGGGCGCGCATGACGGGCATCGTCCTCGCCTCGCTGAGTCTGATCGCGCAGTTCCTGTTCCTGCCGTACTCACCCGTCTGGTCCGTGATCATGATGGCGATCGACGTGTTCGTGATCTGGGCCCTCGCCAGCCGCCAGGACAGCTCGTCCCGGGCCTGAGGAACGCGGCGCCCGGCTCGTCGGGTCCTTCCCCGCCCGGCTCGCCCCCACGACGGACGACGGGAAGGGTCGGAGAGTCCCCGGCGGCGGCGCGGGCTCCCCGCGTGGCCGCGTGGCCCCGCGCCGCCGCCGTATCCGTGCCGGTCAGTACGTCAGTACGCCACTGTCTCAGCACCTCAGTACGCCACTGACCTCAGCACGTCAGCACGTCAGTACCTCAGCGGCGCCGCAGGCCCCGCGCCAGTGCCGCCGCCGCCACGCCCGCGCCCACGGCGGCCGCCCCGGTGCCCGCGAGGGCCAGTGCCCGTGCCCGGCGTCCGGGAGCCGCCGGCCGGGCACCCGGGGCGGTGCCGTACGCGCTGCCCGGGGCTCCTGTGCCGCCCCCGGGGCCGGGCAGCGCCGAGGCCAGCAGCTCCGCGAGGTGCACGCCCTCGTGGCCGCCGCTGTCGAACTCGTGGATCTGGGTACGGCAGCTGAACCCGTCGGCGAGGACGACGGTCTCCTCGTCCTCCTCCCGCAGCCGCGGCAGCAGCACCCGCTCCGCGCACGCCTCGCTGACGTCCAGATGACCGCGCTCGAAGCCGAAGTTGCCGGCCAGTCCGCAGCAGCCGGAGTCCAGTCGTTCCGCGTCCACACCGGCCCGGCGCAGCAGTTCCTGGTCGGCCTCCCAGCCGAGCACCGCGTGCTGGTGGCAGTGCACCTGGGCCAGTGCCCGCGCGGACCGGTCGGGCACCCGCGGCGGTTCGTAGCCGGGGGAGTGTTCGGTGAGCAGCTCCGACAGCGTCACCGTCTGCTCGGCCAGCCGGCGTACGTCCTGGTCGCCGGGGAACAGCTCCGCGGCGTCGGACCGGAACACGGCCGTGCAGCTCGGCTCCAGCGCCACGACCAGGCCGCCCGCCCGCACATGGCCGGCCAGGCCGCGCACGGTGCGGGTGAGGACCCTCTGCGCCGTGCCGAGCTGCCCGGTGGAGATCCAGGTCAGCCCGCAGCACAGCGGCTCGTCCGGCAGCTCCACCCGCCAGCCGGCGTGTTCGAGGACCCGTACCGCCGCCCGACCGACGTCCGGGTGGAAGTGGTTGGTGAAGGTGTCAGGCCACAGCAGCACGGACCCCCGGTGCCCGTCGCCCTCCGGCTCATGGTCCGCGAACCACCGCTCGAAGGTCTGCTCCGCGAACAGCGGCACCTCCCGGTCCGCCACCCCCGCCACCAGCACCGCGGCCTTCGACAGCAGCGGGGCGTGGGTGAGCGCGTTGACGACCGGCCCGAGCCGGGCGCGGCCCACGACCCGCGCGAGCGCGGGCAGCCAGCCCATGGACCAGTCGGAACGAGGCCGGCGCCACGGCCGTCCCTCGTAGTGGTGGGACAGGAACTCCGCCTTGTACGTGGCCATGTCCACGTCCGCCGGGCAGTCCTTCTTGCACCCCTTGCAGGCCAGGCACAGATCGAGGGCGTCCTTGACCGCCTCCGAGCGCCAGCCGTCCCGGATCGCGCCGTCCCCGTGCCCGTCGAGCATCTCGAACAGCAGCCGGGCCCGGCCCCGCGTGGAGTGCTCCTCCTCGCGGGTCACCTGGTACGACGGGCACATCACCGTGCCGTCGCTGGTGTGCTGCCGGCACTTGCCGACGCCCACGCAGCGGTTGGCCGCCTGGGAGAACGAGCCCCCGTCGTGCGGAAACCGGAAACGCAGGTCGCGGGGTTCGAACGGCGCCCAGTCGCCGCCGAGGCGCAGGTTCTCGTCCAGCCCGTACGGCGCGACGACCTTCCCCGGGTTCATCCGGTCCAGCGGGTCGAAGACGGCCTTCAGCCGCCCGAACGCCTCGACGAGCCGGTCCCCGAACATCCGGGACAGCAGCTCCCCCCGGCTCTGCCCGTCCCCGTGCTCACCCGACAGCGAACCGCCGAACTCGACGACCAGGTCGGCCGCCCGCTCCATGAACCTCCGGTACGTCGCCACCCCGTCCGCGGTGTACAGGTCGAACGGGATCCGGGTGTGCACGCAGCCCTGCCCGAAATGGCCGTACAGGCTGGGCCCGGTGTCGCTGAGATAGCCGAACTCCTCGAACAGCGCGCGCAGTCGGCGCAGGTAGTCGCCCAGCTTCTCGGGGGAGACGGCCGAATCCTCCCAGCCCTCGAAGGTGTCGGGCCTGCCCGGGAGGTGCGCGGTGGCGCCGAGTCCGGACTCGCGGACCTGCCACAGGTCCTGTTCGCGCGACGGGTCGTCCATCAACGCGCAGTCGGCGTCGTGCTCGGAGCGGCGCACCGCCTCCAGCATCCGGTGCGCCCGGCTGCCCGCCTCCTCGGCGGTGTCGCCGCCGAACTGCACCATCAGGTAGGCGTTGCCCTCGGGCATCTCGGCGAGCGCCTTCTCGTTCAGATGCTTGATGCGCTCGTCACGGACCAGCCGGGCGTCGACGCCCTCCAGCGCGATCGGTTCGTGCGGCAGGATGTCGGGCACCGCGTCGGCGGCCTTGTCGATGGTGTCGAAGCCCAGCACCACCAGGGTCCGTTCCTTCACCACCGGCACCAGTTCCAGTTCCGCCCGCAGGACGGTGACCAGCGTCGACTCGCTGCCCACCAGCAGCCCGGCCACGTCGAAGCCCAACTCCGGGAGCAGCGAGTCCAGGTTGTAGCCGGAGACCCGGCGCGGAATGTCCGGGAACCGGCGGCGGACCTCGTCCCCGTAGGTGTCGCGCAGGGCGCGCAGCCGCCGGTAGACGGTCGCCCGCAGATCGCCCTGCCGCTCGATCTCGGCGTACTCCTCGTCACTGGTCTCGCCGCACCAGAAGCGGGTGCCGTCGTAGAGCAGAACCTCCAGGCGGGCGATGTTGTCCACCACCTTGCCGTGCGCCTGGGCCGTGGCACCGCAGGAGTTGTTGCCGATCATGCCGCCGAGGGTGCAGTTGGCGTGGGTGGCGGGCTCGGGCCCGTAGCGCAGACCGTACGGCGCGAGCTGCCGGTTCAGGTCGTCGAGCACGATCCCCGGCTGCACGACACACGTCCGGGCGTCCGCGTCCACCGACTCCACACGGGCGCAGTACTTCGACCAGTCGATGACCACACCGGCGTTGGTGCACTGCCCGGCCAGGCTCGTCCCGCCGCCCCGCGACAGCACGGGCGCGCCGAACTCCCTTGCCACGGCCACCGCCTCCGCCCCGGCCTCCGGGGTGTGCGGCACGACCACGCCGATGGGGGTCTGCCGGAAGTTCGACGCGTCCGTGGAGTAGGCGGCCCGGCTTCCGGCGTCGAACCGGACCTCACCGTCGACCCGCTCACGCAGCGCGGCCTCGAGTGAGGCGGTGTCGACCGGCGGCGGCGCCCCTTCGCGCGTGACGGGCTCGGGCAGATCCAGCGCACCCATGGGCACTCCTTCGTGTGTCGGCGGTGTGTCGGCCTGTGTCGGCGGTGTGTCGGCGCACGTCCGTCCGCGCGACGACGGCGCCCGCGCGGGCGCGGCGGCCGTCGCTGAGTACCCCGGCCGGCACCGGGACAATCACCGGACACGGAGCGTCGCCGACCGTGTCGCTGTTGGGCCGAACGGGTGACTTGGCGTAAGAATTGGCTGGTGCAGGCAATGAAGGCGAGTGAAATCGGGGGAGCCGGTGAACAGCCACGACGTCACCGATGAACAGTGGGAAGGGCTCGCCCAGGTCGTTCCGTTGCGCGGGCGCGACGCCTGGCCGTCGGCGGTCGGCCACCGGGCGATACCGGAGGCGGAGACGGAGCGCCGCCGCCGTTTCGTCGTCCTGCGGGTCAATGTGTTCGCGGACGCCCGCGAGGTCGCCGAGACCCTGATGGCGGGCATTCCGGTGCTCCTGGACCTGACCAGCGCCGAGGGCGATGTCGCCAAGCGGGTCCTGGACTTCAGCACCGGCGTCGTCTTCGGCCTGGCCAGCGGGATGCACCGGGTGGACCGCAACGTCTTCCTGCTGACCCCGGCAGGCACCGAGGTGAACGGGCTGATGGAGGGCGCGGTGGGGGTGTCCGGCATGTGACGGCCTTTCCGGGCCCCGGCCGCCAGGTCCCCCGATCGTGGGAAAGCCGTCCGGGCAAAACGGTTCGCCGTCCCGCGGAGCCCTACGGTCCGCACATGGCAGCGTCACCTGTGTCACCTGCGTCACCGGCGTCCGTCGCGCCGCTCCCGGACCGGCCCCGCGTCACCCAGCTGCGGCTGTCCGCCTTCGCCGGGCACCGCGGCGCCGTGCTGCGGTTCGGGCCGCTCACCGTGCTCGCCGGGCCCAGCGGCAGCGGCAAGACCACCGCGCTCAGGGCGTACGACGCCCTGGCCCGGCTCGGCGGCGGCGCGGAACTCGGCGCGGTCTTCCCGGACCCGGCCGCGTGCGTGCCCGAACGGGCCCGGCCCGACGCCCAGCACCGCCGCGGCTTCCGCATCGGCTGCACGGCCGACGGAGCCGCGGGCCCGGTGCGCCTCGACGTCGCCGTGCAGGCGGAGCCCGAACTGCGCATCGTCGGGGAGCGGCTGACGGCGGACGGCGTCGTACTGCTGGAGACGGCCCTGCGCGACCCCGGCCGCCGGACCGTGCAGGCGGCCTGGCACACGGCCGGGTCGGCGCCCGTGACCCGCGCCCCGCTGCCGGACGACCGGCTCGGCACCCCGCTGCTGCCGCTGCGGGTGGCCGGCAAGACGGACGGGCAGCGCAGGGTGCTGGCGGCGGCCGAGCAGATGGTGGTCGCGCTGCGTTCCGTCTTCGCCTGCGATCCGCGGCCCGGCCGGATGCGGGAGCCCGTGCCGACCGGCTCCGGACGCCTGCTCGGCGGCTGCGACAACCTCGCCGACGTGCTGGGGCGCACCCGCGCCGAGTGCGGCCGGCGGCACGCGCAGTTGGTCGCCGCGGTGCGCGCCGGATGCACGGGCCCCGTCGAGGACGTCCTGGCCGAACCGGTCGCCGGCGGCGTGGTCCGCGCCGTGCTGGACCGGGGCGACGGCATCCGCACCGGCCTCGCCCGCCTGGGCTACGGCGAGCTGCGCTACCTCGCCCACGCCCTGGTGCTCTTCACCGGCCCCGGTGTGCTGGAGGTCGACCCGGTCGGCGAGGTGCCCGCCGCGCTCCAGACGCTGACCGTCCTCGCCGACGGCTTCGACCGGGGACTGGACGTGCGGCAGCGCACCGAACTGCTGCGGCTGGCGGCGCGGATGTGCGACCGCGGGCACATCCGCTTCGTCGGAGCGGTCGCCGACGCGTCGTGGACGGCAGGGGCGGACGGTGTCACGGTGGTACACCTGAACCCGTGACCGATCATCTCCGTGACCTCGTGGCCCTGCGGCGCAGGCTGGCCGAGTTCGCCGCCGCACGCGACTGGCAGCCATACCACACCCCCAAGAACCTGGCCGTCGCCCTCAGTGTGGAAGCCTCCGAACTCCTCGAGATCTTCCAGTGGCTGACGCCCGAGCAGTCGGCCCGCGTCATGACCGACCCGGACGCCGCCCACCGGGTCCGGGACGAGGTCGCCGACGTCCTGGCGTATCTCCTCCAGTTCTGCGAGGTGCTCGGCGTCGACCCGCTGGCCGCCCTGGAGGCGAAGATCGAGCGGAACGAGTCCAGGTTCCCCGTGCCCGGAGCGGAAGGCCGCGGCTGAGGAGCCGAGGACTCCGCTATCACTCTCCGCATTCGAGATCCGGTCGGAAATCAATTTGTTGTCCGAAGATTTCCGCCTACCTCTGGCTTTTCGCCCCACACACCTTCACTCTGGGTAGTGAACAACGGAGTTCGGGCGGACGCGTCACGAGCGCGTCGGACACAGACGGGGGCAGCGCATGGACGCTGTGCGGCTCATCGTGACGAGTGGGCGTGCCCTGGCCGCCGGCGGCGAGGTGCCGGACGTCCTGACGGAGGTGTGGCAGGTGCAGGCCCTCGCGCAGGCGATCGGCAACCGGCTGGCCGTCCACGGCCCACCCGAACTGCGGGGCGAGGCCATCGGACTGACCGAGCTGGCGGGCCGCGGCTGCGGGGTGCTGCACACCCCGCGGCTGGCCCCGGGTGAGCTGCGCGCCGCCCAGCTCACCGAACTGGGCGACGCCCGGCAGGCCCTGATGCGCCTGGGCACCCTGCTCGGCGAGACCGGCATCGCCCTCGTGGGCGTCGCCTGCGCCGCGGACGACGAGGCCACGTACTGGCAGTGCGTGGAGGCCATCGACGCGGCGGACGAGTCACGGGACCGCGTCCTGGAGATGCTGCGCAAACTGGCGGACCGCGAGGCGGAGTCACCGCAGCGGGAGGCGGGTTAGACCGTCCGGCGGGTCGTGCCGCAGGACAGCGACGGGGCGGCGCCGCCCGCCGCCCGTGCCGCGCACGCCATGACTGTGCCGCGCACGCCATGACTGTGCCGCGCACGCCATGACCGTGCCGCCCACACCACGACCGTGCCACGCACACCACGACCGCTCAGCGCGCCGCGGCCGGAGCCTGTGCCGTACATCCGGGCCGAGCAGGCAGGATGGAGGACATGGATCTCCGTATCTTCACCGAGCCCCAGCAGGGGGCCACCTACGACACCTTGCTCACCGTGGCCAAGGCCACCGAGGACCTCGGATTCGACGCCTTCTTCCGCAGCGACCACTACCTCCGCATGGGCTCCGTGGACGGTCTCCCCGGCCCCACCGACGCCTGGATCACCCTCGCCGGCCTCGCCCGGGAGACGAAGCGCATCCGCCTGGGCACCCTCATGACCGCCGGTACCTTCCGGCTGCCCGGCGTCCTCGCCATCCAGGTCGCACAGGTCGACCAGATGTCCGGCGGCCGCGTCGAACTCGGCCTGGGCGCCGGCTGGTTCGAAGAGGAGCACAAGGCGTACGGCATCCCCTTCCCGAAGGAGAAGCTCGCCCGGCTGGAGGAGCAACTGGCGATCGTCACCGGTCTGTGGGCCACCGGGACCGGCAAGACCTTCGACTACCACGGCACGTTCTACGACCTCACCGACTCGCCCGCGCTGCCCAAGCCCGCGCAGGCCAGGGTGCCCGTGCTCATCGGCGGACACGGCGCCACCCGCACGCCGCGGCTGGCCGGCCAGTACGCCGACGAGTTCAACATGCCGTTCGCCTCGATCGAGGACACCGAGCGCCAGTTCGGCCGGGTACGGGCCGCGGCCGAGGCGGCCGGCCGCGGGGCGGACGCCCTCACCTACTCCAACGCGCTCGTCGCCTGCGTGGGCAAGGACGACGCCGAGGTCGCCCGTCGCGCCGCCGTCATCGGCCGCGACGTCGAGGAGCTGAAGGCCAACGGCCTGGCGGGCTCCCCGGCCGAGGTCGTCGAGAAGATCGGCCGCTACGCCGAGGCCGGTGCCCAGCGGATCTACCTCCAGATCCTCGACCTCGACGACCTGGACCACCTGGAGCTGATCTCCGCCGGGGTCCAGTCCCAGCTGTCCTGACGCCGCGACACCGATCACCGAACAACCGAAGGCGCCGGTCACCCACGGCCGCGCGGCGAGGGCATGGTCGTCAAGCCCGTGGGCGCGCTGGTACGCGACGGGGAGGGCCGCCTGGTGCAGCCCGGCGTCAAATGCCGCGGCCGCGAGTACCTGCGGATCGTCTACGGTCCCGAGTACACCCGTCCCGACGACCTCGCCCGGCTGCGCCACCGGTTCCTCAACCACAAGCGGTCCCTGGCGCTCCGCGAGTACGCCCTCGGCCTGGAGGCCCTGGACCGCCTCGCGGACGGCGAGCCGCTGTGGCGCGTCCACGAGGCCGTGTTCGGGGTGCTGGCGCTGGAGCTGGAGCCGGTGGACCCGCGGTTGTGATTCGGTGGCCCGGTCCACGGCGGTGAGGCGGGCGCCGGCCGGTGTCACCCGGCGTACGGCTTCACCGCCGTGCCCGGGGCCGGCTCCGGCCGGCGTTCACGCGCGGCGAGCCGCGCGTTCAGCTGCAGGAGCGGCTGGGTGAGCAGTGTCGTGGCGAGTGCCATGAAGACGAGGACCGTGTGGAGCGGGCCGCTCAGCAGGCCCGCGTCCAGACCCGCGTCGAGGACGATCAGCTCGGTCAGCCCCCGGGTGTTGAGCAGGATGCCGACGGTCCGCGCGTCGTGGCGGTCCAGTCCCCCCAGCCGGGCCGCGACCGCCCCGCTGCCGGTCTTCGTAGCGACCGCGAGCAGCGTCACCACCGACAGGGCGGCCCACCCCGTGCCGGTCATGCTGTTCAGCGCCACGGACTGGCCCGAGAGCACGAAGAAGAACGGCAGCAGCAGCGAGGCCACGGAGAGCAGCGGCCGCAGCAGGTCGGGGTCGAGCGTGCCGCCCGGCTCGCGGGGGACGACCACACCGGCGAGCAGCGCACCGAGGATCACATGCAGGCCCAGGGCGTGCGTGACCCACGCCGAGCCGAGCGCGAAGCCGATGAGCAGCGCCGTCCGGAGCGAGGTCTCCAGACGCGTCCGCCACAGCAGCAGGCGCAGCAGCGGACGCGCCGCACAGGCCATCAGGGTGACGTGGCCGGCCGTGAGCGCCAGCCGCCACGGCCAGTCGAGTCCCGCTCCGGCGCCGCCACCGCCGGCGTTCAGCAGCGCGCCCGCCAGTACCGTCCAGCAGACCGCGTCCAGCACCCCGGCGGCGGAGACGGCCACCACCCCGGGCACCGTGCGGGACAGTCCGTTCTCGCGCACGATGGCCGTCAGCACCGGCACCGCCGTCGTCGCCAGGGCGACGCCCGCGAAGACCACCACGGCGGGGGAGAGGTCCCGGTCCATGCCCAGGTCGTGCAACGTGTCCCGGAACAGCAGGGCGCACCCGCTGCCCACGGCCATCGGCACCACGAACGAGGCCAGCGCCACGGTCACCGAGCTGCGCGCCAGGCCGCCGAGCGCCTTCAGGTCCAGTTCGTAGCCCACCGCGAACAGGAACACCACCAGCGAGAACTGCGCGAGACCGGTCAGCGCCCCCAAGACCGCCGCCGGGAACAGGGCCGCGTACACCGTCGGGGCCGTGCTGCCCAGCAGTGAGGGACCGAGCGCGATGCCCGTCGCCATCTGGCCCACGATGTACGGCTGCCCCAGCCGCCGGGCGAGCCGGCCGCCGGTGTGGGCGGACACCAGGATCAGAGCCGAGGCACCCACGACGTGGGTGATCAACGAATCGGGACTCAACAGGTCTCCCCCTGACGTGCGGCCGGGCGCTCCGGCCCTCGCCAGGGTCTACGCGGTGCCGCCGAGGCACCCCGGCGTCGCACCGGGGCGCGGGGGGCGCACTTTGCTCACGGGCACGCGCAAGCAGGGGGTGAACGGGCGCCCGAGTGGTCAGGATGGAGACATGGGATTCCACGTCGACTCCGAAGCCGGGCGGCTCACCCGCGTCATCCTGCACCGGCCGGATCTCGAGCTCAAAAGGCTCACCCCCAGCAACAAGGACGCCCTTCTCTTCGACGACGTGCTGTGGGTGCGCCGGGCGCGCGCCGAGCACGACGGGTTCGCCGACGTGCTCCGCGACCGCGGGGTGGCGGTGCACCTCTTCGGCGACCTGCTCACCGAGACCCTGGACGTCCCGGCCGCCCGGCGGCTGGTCCTGGACCGGGTCTTCGACGAGAAGGAGTACGGAGTGCTGGCCACGGACCACCTGCGGGCCGCGTTCGAGACCCTGCCCGCCCACGAGCTCGCCGAGGCCCTGGTCGGCGGAATGACCAAACGGGAGTTCCTGGACGCGCACCCGGAACCGGCCTCCGTGCGCTTCCACGCCATGGAGCTGGACGACTTCCTGCTCGGCCCGCTGCCCAACCATCTCTTCACCCGGGACACCTCGGCCTGGATCTACGACGGTGTCTCCATCAACGCGATGCGCTGGCCCGCCCGGCAGCGCGAGACGGTCCACTTCGAGGCGATCTACCGGCATCATCCGCTGTTCCGTGGCGAGACGTTCCACCTCTGGTCCGAGGGCCAGGCCGACTATCCCTCCACCATCGAGGGCGGCGACGTCCTCGTCATCGGCAACGGAGCCGTGCTCATCGGCATGAGCGAACGCACCACGCCCCAGGCCGTCGAGATGCTCGCCCACAAGCTGTTCGCCGCGGGCTCCGCCCGCACCATCGTGGCCCTCGACCTGCCGAAGCGGCGTGCCTTCATGCACCTGGACACGGTGATGACCATGGTCGACGGCGACACCTTCACCCAGTACGCCGGGCTCGGCATGCTCCGCTCCTACACCATCGAGCCGGGCGCCGGCGAGAAGGACCTGAAGGTCACCGACCACCCGCCGGAGCACATGCACCGGGCGATGGCCGCCGCCCTCGGGCTCGGCGAGATCCGGGTCCTCACCGCGACCCAGGACGTCCACGCCGCCGAGCGCGAGCAGTGGGACGACGGGTGCAACGTGCTGGCCGTCGAGCCTGGCGTCGTCGTCGCCTACGAACGCAACTCCACCACCAACACCCACCTGCGCAAACAGGGCATCGAGGTGATCGAGATCCCGGGCAGTGAGCTGGGCCGGGGCCGGGGCGGGCCGCGTTGCATGAGCTGCCCGGTCGAGCGCGCCGCCGTGTAGGGACCGCCGGCCGGTGCCGCCGCACGGGCGCCCCGTATAGAAATTCGGAGCATCGTATATAGTTCCAGTAGCCCCCTTCCCGTCCCGTACCTCTGGAGCGCCCTCATGGCGACAGTCCCGACCGCCCTCGCCGGCCGTCACCTTCTCAAGGAGCTGGATCTCACCGAGGAGGAGTTCCGCGGCCTGGTCGAGCTGGCCGCGGAGCTGAAGGCCGCCAAGCGGGCCGGGACCGAAACGCAGTACCTCCGCGGCCGGAACGTCGCCCTGATCTTCGAGAAGACCTCGACGCGGACCCGCTGCGCGTTCGAGGTCGCCGCCGCCGACCAGGGCGCCTCGACGACGTACCTCGACCCCGCCGGGTCGCAGATCGGCCACAAGGAGTCCGTGAAGGACACCGCCCGGGTGCTGGGCCGCATGTACGACGCGATCCAGTACCGGGGCGACAGCCAGCGCAAGGTCGAGGAACTGGCGGCCTTCGCGGGCGTCCCCGTCTACAACGGCCTGACCGACGACTGGCACCCCACCCAGATGCTCGCCGACGTGCTCACGATGACCGAGCACAGCGGCAGGTCGCCGCGCGGGATCACCTTCGCCTACCTCGGCGACGCCCGCTTCAACATGGGCAACTCCTATCTGGTCACCGGCGCCCTGCTCGGCATGGACGTGCGCATCGTCGCCCCGAAGTCCTACTGGCCCGCCCAGGAGGTCGTCGACCGGGCGAAGACGCTGGCCGGGTCCAGCGGGGCGCGCGTCACCCTCACCGAGAGCCTGGAGGAGGGCGTGCGCGGCTCCGACTTCGTCGTCACCGACGTCTGGGTCTCCATGGGCGAGCCCAAGGAGGTCTGGGACGAGCGGATCAGGGCCCTCGCGCCGTACGCCGTGACCATGGACGTCCTGCGCGCCACCGGGAACCCGGACGTGAAGTTCCTGCACTGCCTGCCCGCCTTCCACGACCTGGGCACCGAGGTCGGCCAGGAGATCTTCGAGAGCCACGGCCTGGACTGCCTCGAGGTCACGGACGAGGTCTTCGAGTCCGCGCACTCGATCGTCTTCGACGAGGCGGAGAACCGGCTGCACACCATCAAGGCCGTACTCGTGGCCACCCTCGCCTGAACCTCGTTCGGACCTTCCCGAACAGGCCCTATGCTGTCCGGCGGCCCCGGAGCCACCGATTCCGGTGCCGTCTGCCGCGACCACCGTCGCGCCCCCGCACCACCAGAGACGAGCACCACCCGCAATGCCCGCTTCCCGCGTCAAGTCCCCCCACCTGCTGGTCGCCGAGTCCGGCGCCGACCGCGAAGGCCACGGCCTGAAGCGCACGATGGGACTGTTCCAGCTCATCTGCTTCGGCGTCGGCGCGATCGTCGGCACCGGCATCTTCGTCGGCCTGTCCGACTCGGTCGCCGAGGCCGGTCCGGCCGTCGTCGTCTCCTTCGTGCTGGCCGCGATCACCTGCGTGCTCACCGCGTTCGCCTTCGCCGAGCTGGGCGGCGCGATCCCGGTCTCCGGTTCCTCGTACTCTTTCGCCTACGCCGGGCTCGGCGAGCGGACCGCCTTCCTCGTCGGCTGGTGCCTGCTCCTGGAGTACGGCGTGTCGGTCTCCGCCGTCGCGGTCGGCTGGAGCCAGTACGTCAACGAACTCCTCGACAGCGTCCTCGGCCTCCGGCTCCCGCAGGCGCTCTCCGCGGGCCCCGGCGACGGCGGCGCGGTCAACCTGCCCGCGGTGATCGTCGTCGGCCTGGCCTGCGTTCTGCTGGTGCGCGGTGTGCGGGAGAGCGCCCGGGCCACGGCCGCGATGGCCGTGCTCAAGCTGGCCGTCCTCCTCGCCTTCTGCGCCATCGGCTTCTTCGCCTTCGAGGACGGCAACCTCACCCCGTTCTCGCCGGCCGGTCTCGGCGGCATCGGCGCCGGCACCACCGCCGCCTTCTTCTCGTACATCGGCTTCGACGCGGTCACCACGGCCGGCGAGGAGGCGAAGAACCCGCGCCGGGACATCCCCGTGGCGATCCTGGTCTGCATCGGCCTGGTCACCCTGCTCTACTGCGCGGTCGCCCTCGCCGCGACCGGTGCCGTCGGCGGTGACGCGGTCGGGGACCGGCCCGCCGCCCTCTCGTACGTCGTCGACGAGGTCACCGGCTCCGCGATGGGCGGCGGTGTGGTCGCCTTCGGCGCCGTCGTCGCCATCGCCTCGGTGGTGCTGGCCGTGATGTACGGCCAGACCCGCATCCTGATGTCGATGTCCCGCGACGGCCTGATTCCCCGGGTCTTCGAGAAGGTCTCCCCGCGCACCGCGACCCCCGTCGCCGGCACGCTGATCGTTGGGGTGGTCTTCGCCCTCCCGGCGGCCTTCGCCCCGCTCGACGCGGTGGTCAACCTGTGCACCATCGGCACCCTCGCCACCATGGTCGCCGTCAACGTCTCGGTGATCACCCTGCGCCGCCGCGAGCCCGGCCTCGCCCGCACCTTCCGCGTGCCGCTCTACCCGGTGACGCCGCTGCTCGGGGTCGGCTTCTGCCTCTACCTGATGTACGAGACGGGCGGGGCGACCTGGCTCCAGTTCGCGGTGTTCCTCGCGGTGGGCCTGCTGGTGTACGCGGCCTACGGGCGGCGCCACTCCCGCCTCGCCCAGCCCTCCGGGGCGGCCCTCACGCCGGAGGGCGACGCTGAGCGGGTACCGCGGAGAGCCTGAACCAGACCGCCTTGCCCGACCCGGCGGGCCGGTGACCGCAGGACGAGCTGAGGGCGCGGATCAGGAGCAGACCGCGCCCGTCCTCCCGCCAGAGGTCGGGCGGCTCCGCAGTCGGGCGGGTCAGATCGGCGGGCGGGTCCGGGTCCGGGTCGTGGACCTCGACCCGGCAGCCGGTCGGCATCAGCTCCACCACCAGCTCGATCGGCGTCCCGCCGGAGGTGTGCTCCACGGCGTTGGCGACCAGTTCCGCGGTGAGCAGTTCCGCGGTGTCGCCGTCGGCCGTGTGCTCCAGCTCGGCCAGGGCCGTACGCACCAGGGCACGGGCCACCGGCACGGCCGCGGCGGAGTGCGGCAGCGCGATGCGCCAGGAGGCTGGTGCGGGAATGTGATCGTGCACGGCTGGTCCGTTCCGTGGAGCAGGGTGTCCTGTCCTGCCTTCCACCCTATGAAGGGTACGGCGCCGCCCGGCAGAGCCGTTCGACGGGCGTCGCCCGGGACTTTCGGCCCTCGACATCCGATCGTATCGCGCACTCGTGACGACGGTCACAGAAGGGTGATAACTTCGGGTGTCATGAGTCCTTTCACCGGCTCCGCCGCCCCCACCCCCGACTGGCGGCACCTGCGTGTCGAGGTCACCGACGGCGTCGCCACCGTCACCCTCGCCCGCCCCGACAAGCTCAACGCGCTCACCTTCGAGGCCTACGCCGACCTGCGCGACCTGCTCGCCGAACTGTCCCGGGAGCGGGCCGTACGGGCGCTGGTGCTGGCCGGCGAGGGGCGCGGCTTCTGCTCCGGCGGCGACGTGGACGAGATCATCGGCGCGACCCTGTCCATGGACACCGCCCGGCTGCTGGACTTCAACCGGATGACGGGCCAGGTGGTGCGGGCCGTACGGGAGTGCCCGTTCCCGGTGATCGCCGCGCTGCACGGGGTCGCCGCCGGGGCGGGTGCGGTCCTCGCCCTGGCCGCCGACTTCCGCGTCGCCGACCCGTCCGCCCGCTTCGCCTTCCTCTTCACCCGCGTCGGCCTCTCCGGCGGCGACATGGGCGCCGCCTACCTGCTGCCCCGCGTCGTCGGCCTCGGACACGCCACCCGGCTGCTGATGCTCGGCGATCCGGTGCGGGCACCCGAGGCCGAGCGGATCGGCCTGATCAGCGAGCTGACCGACGAGGGCGGCGCCGACGAGGCCGCCCACCGGCTGGCCCGCCGCCTCGCCGACGGCCCGGCCCTCGCACACGCCCAGACCAAGGCACTTCTCACCGCCGAACTGGACATGCCCCTGGCGGCGGCGGTGGAACTGGACGCGTCGACCCAGGCCCTGCTGATGAACGGCGAGGACTACGCCGAGTTCCACGCGGCCTTCACGGAGAAGCGCCCCCCGAAGTGGCAGGGGAGGTAGGGGATGCTCTCGTCCAAGGGGGGCGCGACCCCCTCAGGGGCACGCGGTGTCGATCAGTGGCCCGGCGGCGGGGCGCGGGCGACCGCGACGCGTCCGCACCCGCCCGCGCCGACCGGCCGCCCCCTGCACGCGGCGGTCATCGGTGGAGGCCCCGGCGGCCTCTACACCGCGGCCCTCCTCAAACGGCTCGCCCCCGACCGCGAGGTCACCGTCTTCGAACGCAACGCCCCCGACGACACCTTCGGCTTCGGCGTCGTCCTCTCCGACGAGACCCTCGGCGGCATCGAACACGCCGACCCCGCCGTCCACGAGGCCCTCAAGGCGCACTTCGTCCGCTGGGACGACATCGACATCGTCCACCGGGGCACCCGCCAGACCTCCGGAGGACACCGCTTCGCCGCCCTCGGCCGCCGCCGCCTCCTGGGGATCCTGCACGACCGCTGCCGCGAACTCGGCGTGGAGCTGCGCTTCGGCACCGAGGCGCCGCCCGCCGCCCGGCTCGCCACGACGTACGACCTCGTCGTCGCCGCCGACGGTGTGCACAGCACCACCCGCGAGGCCTACCGGGACGTCTTCCGGCCCCACCTGAGCGGACACCGCTGCCGCTACGTCTGGCTCGCCGCCGACTTCGCCTTCGAGGCCTTCCGCTTCGAGATCGCCGAGACCGAGTACGGCGTGATGCAGCTGCACGGCTATCCGTACGCGCCGGACGCGTCGACCGTCATCGTCGAGATGCGCGAGGAGGTCTGGCGGGCGGCCGGCCTCGACGAGCTGGACGAGGCCGAAACCACCGCCCGCTGCGCCAAGATCTTCGCCGACGCGCTCGGCGGGCGGCCGCTGAGGTCGAACAGGTCGGCGTGGACCACCTTCCGCACGGTCGTCAACGAACGCTGGTCGCACGGCAACGTCGTCCTGCTCGGCGACGCCGCCCACACCGCCCACTTCTCCATCGGCTCCGGCACCAAACTCGCCGTGGAGGACGCCCTCGCGCTCGCCGCCTGCCTGGAGGAGCAGCCCACCCTCCGGGCGGCGCTGAGCGCCTACGAGGAGGAGCGGCGCCCCGTCGTCGCCTCCACGCAGCGGGCGGCCAAGGCCAGCCGGGAGTGGTTCGAGGACCTGGACCGGTACCTCGGTCAGCCGCCGCGCCAGTTCGCCTTCAACCTGCTCACCCGCAGCCGCCGGGTCACCCACGAGAACCTGCGGCTGCGCGACGCCGACTTCACCGGCGCCGTGGAGCGCGAGTTCGGCTGCCCGCCCGGCACACCCCCGATGTTCACCCCGTTCCGGCTGCGCGGACTCACCCTGCGCAACCGCGTCGTGGTCTCCCCGATGGACATGTACTCGGCCACCGACGGCGTCCCCGGCGACTTCCACCTGGTCCACCTGGGGGGCCGGGCCCTGGGCGGTGCCGCACTGGTGATGACCGAGATGGTGTGCGTCAGCGCCGAGGGCCGCATCACCCCCGGCTGCGCGGGCCTCTACACCGGCCGGCAGGGCGAGGCGTGGCGGCGGATCACGGACTTCGTGCACGCCCGGGCGCCCGGCACCGCGATCGGGGTGCAGCTCGGCCACAGCGGCCGCAAGGGCTCGACCCGGCTGATGTGGGAGGGCATGGACGAACCGCTGCCCGACGGCAACTGGCCCCTCGTGGCGCCCTCCCCGCTGCCCTACCGGCCCGGCGGCCAGACCCCGCGCGAGCTGTCCCGGGCACAACTGACCGACGTACGGGAGCAGTTCACGGCCGCCGCCGCGCGGGCCGCCCGGGCCGGGTTCGACCTGCTCGAACTGCACTGCGCCCACGGCTACCTGCTCTCCGGATTCCTCTCCCCGCTCACCAACCACCGCACCGACGCCTACGGCGGCTCACCGGAGAACCGGCTGCGCTTTCCCCTGGAGGTCTTCGACGCCGTGCGCGAGGTGTGGCCGAGCGAGCGGCCCATGACCGTCCGCGTCTCCGCCACCGACTGGGCCGAGGGCGGCACGAGTGCCGAGGAGGCGGTGGAGACCGCCCGGGCCTTCGCCGCGCACGGCGCCGACGCCATCGACGTGTCGACGGGCCAGGTGGTGGCCGGTGAGCGGCCGGAGTTCGGGCGGTCGTACCAGACGCCGTACGCCGACCGCATCCGGCACGAGGCCGGCGTCCCGGTGATCGCCGTCGGCGCGATCTCGTCCTGGGACGACGTCAACTCGCTGATCCTGGCCGGGCGCACCGACCTGTGCGCCCTCGCCCGCCCCCACCTCTACGACCCGCACTGGACGCTGCACGCCGCCGCCGAGCAGGGCTACGAAGGGCCGGGCGCCGTCTGGCCGGCGCCGTACCGGGCGGGCAGCCGCCCACCGCGCACCGGACGCACCGACGCCCCCAAGCCGAGACTCACCCTGCACGGCCGCGGTCAGGACGTGTAGCCCCAGGCCCGGCACATCGCGCGCAGCCGCTCGGGGATCTCGTGCTCCCCGGGCAGCGCGCGCCCCGGCTGCACGGTGCCGGTGCGGATGTTCTCGCGCCAGTCGCCCAGGCCCCTGACCAGCTCGCGCCCGCTCTTCCTGCCGTAGTCCAGCATGGCAGGCGCGTAGTCGACGTCGAGGAACGCGCACAGCCGGCGCATCTCGCGCTCCGGGGCGTCGGTGATGTCCTCGTAGCGCACGGTGAAGCCGTCGGCGTCCGCCGTGCGGGCCTCCTCGACGGCCGTCAGGTAGCGCAGCACATCCGTGACGGCCGTGTCGTAGGGCCGCTTGACCGGGTCGGTCTCGTGCCAGGAGCGGGCGGTCGACTCGGGGTGGCGCAGGAGGAAGACGAAGCGCGCGTCCGGCCAGCAGTCCTTGAGGCGCTGGTACATGTACACGTTGGCCGGTGTCTTCTCGACCACGAAGTCCTTGCCGGACTTGACGAGTTCACGGTGCAGGACCCGGTCCCACAGCAGGTGCTCCAGGTCGCCGCGCCGGAGACCGAGGGCGTCCATCGCGCGCTCGGAGAACCAGTTGGCGCAGGTGACCTCCAGCCGGCCGATGTGCAGTTCGTGCGGGGCGTGCAGTCGCGGGTGGGCGCCCAGCATCATGCGCAGCAGGGTGGAGCCGGACCGGATCGACGAGATGATGAAGACGGGCCGCCGCAGCAGCCGGTCGACCGGCAGTTCCTCGGCCGACGGACACCGGTACCGGGCCGTCTGGCGTGCCGCGGGGTTCGCGGCAGCGGACTTCCTCCCCTTCGCCGCCTCGGGTGCTCTTCGCACCTGGAGGCCGGTGGTGACGGTGAGGGCCCGGTTCAAGTGGCGCGCGAGACTCATGTGCCCGGACGATAGGGGAGAAACCTGAGAAGAGGCTCTGCGGAGGCTGAGGGTTCCCTGATCCCGGCGAAGTGTGAACTGGCTCACTTCCCGGGTGGCCGGGTCGCTCCCATGGCCGCGTACTGCGCGCCCGCGTCCCGCAGCCGCTCGTGCAGGGCCCGGAAGACGGCCGCCGAGCGTGTGCCGGGCCATCCCTCGGGCAGCAGCCGGGCGGGCAGTCCGGGGTCCGCGTAGGGCAGGTGGCGCCAGGAGTCCAGCGCGAGCAGGTAGTCGCGATAGGCCTCCTCGGGCGGAGTGTCCGCCCGGCCTTCCCAGTCGTGCAGCACGCGCGCGTGGCGGTCGAGGAACGCCTCGTGCTCCTCGGCGATCGCGGCCAGGTCCCACCAGCGCGCCGCCGCCTCGGCGGTCGCCGTGAATCCCAGGTGCTCCCCGCGGAAGAAGTCCACGTAGGAGTCCAGGCCCAGGCGGCCCAGCGCGTGCCGGGTCTCCGCGTACAGGCGGGCGGGGGCGATCCACACGCCGGGGGCCGCGGTGCCGAAGCCGAGCCCGGCCAGGCGGGAGCGCAGGACGTGCCGCTTCTGCCGCTCCGACTCCGGTACGGAGAAGACGGCGAGTACCCAGCCCTCGTCGCCGTAGGGAGTCGTGGCGTAGATGCGCCGGTCCCCGTCGTCCAGCAACTGGCGGGCTTCGCCGGAGAGTTCGTATCCGGCCGCGCCCTCGGCCGTACGGGCGGGCAGCAGCAGCCCGCGCCGCTTCAGCCGGGACACCGACGAGCGCACGGAGGGCGCGTCCACTCCCACCGCGGACAGCAGCCGGATCAGCTCGGCGACGGGCACCGGGCCCGGCGCGTAACGGCCGTACGCGCCGTAGAGCGTGACGATCAGGGACCTCGGGGCGTGCTGCGCGTGCTGGTCGGACACGTTGATCATCTTATGTCGTCGGCGTCACGCCGGGACGCCCCGGGGGATCCGGACGCGCCCCGGGGCCGGGGCCGGGCTGGTCCAGGAGGCGGTAGCGCTGGAGTTTGCCGGTCGCCGTGCGCGGCAGCGCGTCCAGGAAGACGATCTCACGCGGGCACTTGTACGGCACCAGCTCCGACCGCAGGAACTCACGCAGCGCGTCGGCGTCCCGCTCGGCCCCCTCCCTCAGCACCGCGTGGGCGACCACGACCTGCCCCCGGTGCGGGTCGGGCCGTCCCACCACCGCCGCCTCCACGACGTCCGGATGCCGAAGGAGCGCGTCCTCCACCTCCGGTCCGGCGATGTTGTACCCGGCGGAGATGATCATGTCGTCGGCGCGTGCCACGTACCGGAAGTACCCGTCGGGCTCGCGGACGTAGGTGTCCCCGGTGACGTTCCAGCCGCCTCGTACGTACTCCCGCTGCCGCGGATCGGCGAGATACCGGCACCCCACAGGCCCGCGCACCGCCAGCAGCCCCGGCTCCCCGTCGGGCACCGGCGTGCCGGTCTCGTCCTGCACGCGCGCGTGCCACCCCGGCACCGGCACGCCGGTCGTGCCGGGCCTGATGCCGTCGTCCGCCGCGGAGACGAAGATGTGCAGCAGCTCGGTGGCGCCGATGCCGTTGATGATGCGCAGGCCGGTGCGTTCGTGCCAGGCCCGCCAGGTGGCCGCGGGCAGGTTCTCGCCCGCGGAGACACAGCGCCTGAGGCTGCTCACGTCGTGGGCGTCCAGCTCGTCGAGCATCGCCCGGTACGCCGTCGGCGCGGTGAACAGCACCGACACCCGGTGCTCGGCGACGGCCGGCAACAGCTGTCGGGGGCCCGCCTGTCCAAGCAGCAGGGCGCTCGCCCCGGCCCGCATCGGGAAGACCACGAGACCGCCGAGCCCGAAGGTGAAGCCGAGCGGCGGACTGCCCGCGAAGAGGTCGTCGGGGCGCGGCTTCAGCACGTGCGCCGAGAAGGTGTCGGCGATCGCCAGTACGTCCCGGTGGAAGTGCATGCAGCCCTTGGGACGCCCGGTGGTCCCGGAGGTGAACGCGATCAGCGCCACGTCGTCGGCCGCGGTGTCGACGGCCCGGTACGGCGTGTCGGGCACCGCGCCGGACGCCGTACGGCGTTGCAGGTCGTCCGGCGCGTCCCCGCCGTACGTCGTGATCCGCAGACCGGCGATCTCGGCCTTGGCGAGGTCGTCGACGGCCCGGACGTCGCACAGCGCGTGCCGCACCCGGGCGATCTCGCAGATCGCGCGCAGTTCGTGCGGGCGCTGCTGGGCCAGCACGGTGACCGCCACCGCGCCCGCCTTCAGCACCGCCAGCCAGCAGGCGGCCAGCCAGGGCGTGGTGGGGCCGCGCAGCAGCACCCGGTTCCCGGGGACGACACCGAGGTCCCCGGTGAGCAGGTGGGCGATCCGGTCGACACGGGCCCGCAGGTCGCCGTAGGTCCAGGTCTCCCCGGACCCGGTACGGAAGACCGGGTGGCCGCCGGGCGGGCCGGTGAGCAGCTCGGCGGCGCAGTTCAGCCGCTCCGGGTAGCGCAGCTGAGGCAGGTCGAAGAGGAGCTCCGGCCACTGTTCGGGGGGCGGCAGGTGCTCGCGCGCGAAGGTGTCGACGTGGGCTGAGCGGTGCGGTTCCGCGCGGCGCGGATCGGCCATGGCGGTTCGCCCCCTTTGTCGTGGTGGGCTCGCGCAAGGAGCGTATCGTGTCGGTGACGACAGTCAACGGGGCACGATAACCTCGGGCGCGGGCCCGGCGGGCAGGGGAGCAGGGGAAGGGACCGGCGATGACCGCATTCTCGCTCGAACCGGCACAAGTCACCTGGTGCGAGGAGTTGCGCGCCCTCGCCGCCGAACGGCTGCGCCCACTCGCGGAGAAGGGCGAGCCGGGCCGTGTCAACCGCGCCCTCGTCGCCGAACTCGGCACGCTCGGCCTGCTGTCCCGCCTGTTCTCCTCGGGCGCCCTCGACCTGTGCCTGATGCGCGAGTCCCTCGCCCACGCCTGCACGGAGGCCGAGACCGCCCTCGCCCTCCAGGGCCTCGGCGCCCACCCGGTGCACGCCCACGGCACCGACTCCCAGCGCGCCCGCTGGCTCCCCCGCGTGAGCGCCGGCGCCGCGGTGGCCGCCTTCGCCCTCAGCGAGCCCGACGCCGGATCGGACGCTGCGGCTCTGTCCCTCAGGGCGGACCCGACCTCGACCCCGAACCCGGAGCCGGGGTCGGCGGCGGGCGTCGTGCGCCCCGTCGTGGCCCGCGTTACGGGGGCGGACCCGTCGGGCCCGGCGGCGAGTCCCACCGCGGTGCGTCCCACGGCGGTGCGTCCCACGGCGGTGCGTCCCACGGGGGAACGGGACGGGGCGGTGCGTCCCACGGCGGAACGGGACGGGGCGCGGGACGCCGGGCGGGAGGCCGTCGAGCCGGGCGGGAGGCGGGATGCCGCCCGGTCCGGTGCCGGACCGAGTCCGTCCACCCCGGGCGACCCGTCCTCCACCGGGGCGCGGGGCGGGTCCGCGGCCGCCCGGAGCGGCGTCGCCGCGGCCGGCTCGGAGGCTGCCACGACGGCGTCGCCCGCAGCGCGTGCGGCTTCCGACAGCCTGGCCGCCGAGCGCGACGGACCCTCCGGCTGGCGGCTGACCGGGGAGAAGTGCTGGATCTCCAACGCCCCCGAGGCCGACTTCTACACCGTGTTCGCGCGGACCACCCCCGGTGCCGGTGCCCGCGGCGTGACCGCCTTCCTCGTGCCCGCCGACCGCCCCGGCCTCACCGGCGCCCCGCTCGACATGCTCTCGCCGCACCCCATCGGCGCCCTCGCCTTCGACGCCGTGCCCGTGACCGCGGACGACGTGCTGGGCGCGCCCGACCGCGGGTTCCGGGTGGCCATGGACACCCTCAACCTGTTCCGTCCCAGCGTCGGCGCCTTCGCCGTCGGCATGGCGCAGGCCGCCGTGGACGCCACCCTCGCGCACACCACCGCCCGCGACGCCTTCGGCGGCAAGCTGCGCGACCTGCAGGCCGTCTCCCACCAGGTCGCCGAGATGGCGCTGCGCACGGAGGCGGCCCGTCTGACGGTGTACGCGGCGGCGGCGGCGTACGACGCGGGCGCGCCGGACGTCCCGATGCGCGCGGCGATGGCCAAACTCCTCGCCACCGAGACCGCCCAGTACGTCGTCGACCGCGCCGTCCAGCTGCACGGTGCCCGTGCCCTGCGCCGCGGCCACCTCCTCGAACACCTCTACCGCGAGGTCCGCGCCCCCCGCGTCTACGAGGGCGCGAGCGAGGTCCAGCGCGGCATCATCGCCAAGGAGCTTTACCGGACGCGGGACGCGAGGACCGAGGAGGCCGGAACATGACCGCCGAACGGGTCAACCCGCCCGAACTGTCCCCGCCCACCGGCTTCTCCCACGCCGTCGTCGCCACCGGCACCCGCGTCGTCTTCCTGGCCGGCCAGACGGCCCTCGACACCGACGGCGTGATCACCGGTGACACCCTCCCCGCCCAGTTCGAGCAGGCTCTCACCAACCTCCTGACCGCCCTGCGCGCCGCCGGCGGCACCCCGGCCGACCTCGCCCGCGTCACCGTCTACGCCACGGACGTCGCCGCCTACCGCGCCCACGCCGCCGGTCTCGGCCGCACCTGGCGCGAGCTGGCCGGCCGCGACTACCCGGCGATGGCCGTCGTGGAGGTCGTACGGCTGTGGGACGAGCGGGCGCTGGTGGAACTGGACGGCTTCGCCGTACTGCCGTAGACGGCACCGCTCCCTCCGAGCCGCCGCCTCCGGCCTACTGCCTCCGCATGTGTGCCCGCCCCGGAGCGCCGTCACGCCGGACACCGAACCGAGCGCGTGGACCACCGAGTAGGAGGACACCGGCGGCGAAGGACCGGTCGTCGTCCTCCTCGCCGGCCTCGCCCTCCCCGCGCCCGGCCTCGCTCGCGCGGGAGGTGCCCCCTTGGCGGCCGTGCGGCGCGAGGCCGTCGCAGACCTGGCCGCTGCGGCGCCTCCCCGTCGGCATCGGCGCCCTCACCGGGCGCCCGTGCCGGCCGCGGTCGTCGGCGGCCGGCCGCGCCCCCCGCACACCGCCCCGGCGATCCGGCGCGACTTCCGGCGCCACGGCCGACGCGGACTCGCCACCGAAGGGGTGACGGTCACTGCCGTCGGCCCGTCCGCCCGGTACCAGTGGAACCCCTCATTCCGAACGACCGGGAGGCCCCCTCATGAGCGTACGATCCGCCGCCCTCGCCACGGCCGCCGGCGCCGCCCTGCTCCTGCTCGCCGCGCCCGCCGCCACGGCCGTGCCCGGCGACGCCCGCATCGGCACGGAGTCGGTGACGGTCGACCCGACCGGCCGCATCGCGGCCGACGGCACCGTCACACTCTCCGGCACCTACCGCTGCACCCCCGGCACCGGCACCGGCACCGGCGCCGTCTTCGTCAGCTCCTCCGTGAGCCAGAGCGACCCGTCCGTCCGGTACGGCATCGGCGGCACCCGCGCGGTGTGCGACGGCCTCGAACACCGCTGGGTCAACACCGGCAGGCCCTCCGCGGACGCCCTGAAGCCCGGGGCGGCCCACGTCGAGGCCACGCTGATGGAACTGCGGACCACGAGCGGTCTGCCGCTCCCCAGCTTCCACGCCCGGCAGGGACAGGACGTGACGCTGAGCGGCCTCTGACCGTCCCGGAGGGTTTCCGGCACCGGGTGACACGGTGGCCATGCACGCCGCCTTATGCCAAGAACATCACACCCGGCCACAACGGCTTCCGCATTCCGTCGCTTTACGTGTATTCGAATCCGGAGGAAATGGGAGCCGTTCCGAACGAGTGGTTCCGCTCCGGGTCAGGGCTGTTTTCCGGGGCCCGCGCCGGGCCGTGGCGAGCGTGCGCCGTTCCGCCGTTGACGCGGAAGGGACACCGGGTCGGAGGCCGCCGTGCCCGACGGCTCGTCACCCGGCGCGACCGCGGCGCCCTGCCGGTGGCGCGGCACCGCCCGACGGGGCGGACGGGTGAGCGTGATCTGGCGGACGATCTGCTGGAAGCAGACCAGCGAGGCGAGGCCGGGCAGGGCGGCCGCCGACCCGTCGCTGAGTGTTCTGGGCGCCTCGGCGATGCACAGCAGCATCGCGATGGCCGAGAACAGCAGCACGACGGCCCAGGAGTGCACCGCCCGCCGCTGGTGCAGCGCGGCCCGCAGCACCGCCAGGGAGGCCACCAGCCAGGGCCCGTAGACCAGCAGCGGCCACCAGGACACGACGCTGCCGCGGGCACGGGTCATGGCGGCCAGACGCAGCGGCTCGTAGGCCACCATGCCGCCGAACAGGCTCACGGAGGCCGCGATGACCGCGGCGAGCGCGGCGACGAACAGGCTCGCCGCACGCAGCCGGCTCACCTTTCTCCCTCTGCGAACCCTGCGATGACTCGTCGGGGACTCCCTCAACGGGGGCAGTTCCGCCGTGATCTCCCGCAGATTGCTCAGCGGTGTGCCCGGGGCGGGTGCGAGCGCCGAGGTGTCCGTCGCGTGCGGGACGCCGGTCTGCTGCCCCATGGCGTCCTGGAGGAGGAACGCGAGTTCCTCGGCGGGGTCCCAGCCGGGCTCGGGCGGAACCAGGGTCTCCTGGAAGGCTTCCTCGGGCCCGCGGTGCCGGCCGGCGCCCGTGGGGCGGAACAGGCCCTCGCCGTACGGCATGTGGGGGTAGGCGTGGTCTTCGTGCACGACGCGGGGGTCACTCCGCCCGGGTGTGCGTCGGGGAGCCCTGCGCGCGGCCCCACCGCTCGGCGAGACCGGTCTCCAACTCGGTCATGACGTCCAGGAACCGTTGCAGAACGGGCTCGGTCACCCGGAGAGGGACGGGGTGCCCGCCTCTGGTCAGAGTTCCGTCGCTCGGTGACGGACAGTGATTTCTGCCGGGCCTGTAGGTGTATGGGCCAAGCGCCGCCAATTCCCCGTTTTCCTCGGTCATATCCGAAGTAACGTCTGCCTACTCCGTCGGATGCGCGGCAGTCGAGTGAACGATTTCTGCGATACTTACCCAATCCAGAATTCACATCGGCTCGACAGTATCGCTGTACGAAAAGCGGGAAGACAAGCCGGTGATCGCCTTTCCCCCCGAGCCCGGTGGCGACACCCGCACGCGCACGCGAGGCACGGTCGCGCCCGCGAAGTCGGTGGGGGCCGAGCGGGCCTGTGAACGCGCTGTCGCTCGTACACTGACAGCGGGTAAGGCGAACACGTAACGCGGCGCTCGGGGGAGACGATTGACGTGGGGCCGGAGAGAGGTCAGGTGCGGGTGCTGTCCACGGACGGCACGGTGTGGGGGGCCGGTGTGCTGGTGGCCCTCACGGTGTCCGGCAGGCCCACGCCCCATGTGCTGACCTGTGCCCACGTCGTCACGGCCGCGATGGGCGGTCCGACCGGCGGCCCGCTCGTCGTCGACCTGCCGGGACGCGCCTGGTCCGCGACGGCCCACCCGGTTCCGGGCGCCTGGGCGCCGCCTCCCCCGCTGGGTGCCTGCGCACCCGGAACGCCGCTGGCCGACCGTGCGGACTTCGCCGTCCTGGCCCTGGACGCGGGGCACCCCCGCCTCGGACGCGGCTGCGGTGTACTGCCGTTGGCACCGTGCGGTGAGCCGGACGGCCGGGCCGTGGCCGTCGTCGGCTACCCGCGCGGCGCCCCCGCGGGGCTGATCGCCACCGCCCGGGTCACCGGAGGCGGCGGCCCGTGCCCGGAGTGGGTGCAGCTCGACGGCCTGCGCACCACGGGCGCCCCGGTGGAGCGCGGCTTCAGTGGCGCCGCCGTGTGGGACCGGCCCGCCGGCCGCGTGATCGGCATCGTGACCGCGGCCGCCACCGAGCGCGCCACCAAGGTCGCCTGGATGCTCCCGGTCGAGAGTGCCGTACGCCTGTGGCCCGCGCTCTCGGCCGCCGTCCGCCCGCCGCTGCCCCGGCCGCGCACACCACCCACCGTCGAGGCGCAGTACGCGCTCGTGGACGCCCTCCTGGACGTGCCGCAGATCGGCTACGACTCGGGGCGCACCCTGCGTGACGCGCTCCCCGCCCCGCTGCGGCGCAGCATCCGGGACCATCCCTGGCCCCGCCAACAGCTCCAGGCCGTGATCCAGGCGTGCCTCGACCACCGCGGCGGACACGCCGCACTGCGCTCGGCGGTGCGCGGTCTCGGAGGCGACGCCGAGTCGGCGACGGCGGCACTGGACCTGCTGGACCGGATGTGCCGCACGGAGGAGCCCGGAGCGGAGGCCGGTGCATGACGGTCGCCGAACGGGCGGTACCGAGGTATCTCGTGGACGCGGTGGCGGACGTACGGTGCCTGCGGGATCCGGAGACCCTGCGCCAACTCGTCCACCGGCTCTGCCCCGACCTGCACACGGCCCTCGACAGCACGGCCGGCACCTCCAGGCGCGGGGTGATCGTCAGCATGATCGAGGTCCTGCGGACCCGGCCGGCCGGGATATCCCGGCTGGTGGAGGTCCTCGAGACGTGGGAGGGCGAGTCGGTCGCCATCCGCAGGCTCAAGGTGACCGCGGCCTCCTGGGAGGTCGAACTCCTCCCCGACGAGGACTGGGACGAGCTCTTCGGACTGCTGGACGGCATCCGCATCCCGGGCCTCGACCGCCGGTACGCCGCCTTCCTGAGCGGTCTGGGACGGATGGTCGCGCCCTTCGACTGCACCGAGCCGTGGACCGTCTTCGTCCACGCGGCGACGCTCAACGCCAGACCCGGCGAGCAGTTGCCCTGCTTCCAGGTACTGCAGCAGCTCCTCGCCCTGGGAGCGGAGGGGCAGCGGCAGCAGCACGTCATCGACTGGGCCCAGCGGCACGACCCGTACCGGCCGGCAGAGCCGGCCGACGGTCCGGCCGCCCAACTGGCGGGGCAGCCCGCCGAGCGGAAGGGCGCGGGCACATGGGATCCGTCCGACTGTCTCGTCATCGGACTGCGTCGATTGCTCGACCGCGATCCCGCCTCCGGTCACGACGCCCTCCTCAGCCACTGGCTCCGAGTGCACCCCGACGCGCTGGTCAAGGGCGACGACGTCCGGATCAGCCTGCGCGCCGCGGAGAGCGAGGTGGCCACCCTGGTCCGTCACACGGAGAGCGACGTGGCCCACCGGAGGTCCGAACTCGCGCTGGAATTCGTGTTGCCCAGAAGCCTGTTGGGCCTCGATGTGGAACGATGGCGCAAGGCGTCGTTCCAAGGGGTGGGCGGAGTGCTGGGGGAGGACCATCATGTTGTCATCCGAAGCCTGGAAAGGCTGAGCCGACGCGACCTGCACGGCCGTTGGGGGCGCCGCTGGGACGCCTTCACCGAGGGCCGTGCCGGACGCGTCCACTGGTACCCCGAGGACGGCCGGTCCCACCTGCTCTCCGAGCCCTCGCCGGCGGTCGTGGTGCTCAGCGAACCACCCGGCGGCGCACGAGACGAAGCCGGAGCGCACCGTGGTGAGGACGAACTGGTGGAGGCACTCAGAGCCGGGGTACCGGTCGTTCTCTGGGACCGCAGGGGCGTCGGCGACCCCGCCTTCCGCACGGCGCTGCGCTCCCTTCTCGACCGACACGACCTCCGTGGCCTCCCCGGCATCGTCAAGGCGTTGCGTGTCGCCTCGATCGACCGCGATCCTGAAGGAGATCTGTTGGTCGGACGCCATGTCGCCCTGCTCTGGGACGACCCGAACCGGGTGCCGACCGCGTCCACGGACACGTCGGCGGATTCCGGCACCGGTGGGGAGGAGGGCTCGTGACTCGTCCTGACGACACGGGGGCGGCGGTGCCCCCGCCCGACGACGCCCGGCGACGCCGCTGGTGGATATACCGGGGCACCGGTGAGCCGTTGCGGGACACCACCCTGCGCGACCTCCTGCCTCCGCCACCGCCCTGGCGGTCCTTCGACGGCGGGCCGGCGCTGCCGCCACCGCCCGAGGACGAGACCGAGACCGTACGCCGTCTCGGCATCCACCGGCCCGGCGCCCACGACTCCTCCGAGGCCGTCAGGCGCGAGGCGAACATGGTGAACGCCGCACTGGTACTGCGTCGGCCACTGCTCGTCACGGGACGCCCGGGCACGGGCAAGTCCAGCCTCGCCTACCGGGTGAGCCGCGAGTTGCGCCTCGGGCGCGTACTGCGCTGGCACATCACCAGCCGCACCACTCTGCAGAACGGCCTCTACACGTACGACGCGATCGGCAGGGTGCAGGACACCGCGGCCCGCACGGCCGCGGCGGGAGACCCCGCGAACGCGACCGAGCGGCCGGCCGCCCCGCTGAGCGTGGGTGACTACATCCAGCTCGGCCCCCTGGGCACCGCCCTCCTGCCGCACCACGAGCCACGCGTCCTGCTCATCGACGAGATCGACAAGAGCGATCTCGACCTGGCCAACGACCTGCTCAGCGTGTTCGAGGAGGGCTCCTACACGATCCCGGAGCTCCTGCGGGCCAGTCGCCGCGAGCCCACGGTCCCGGTACTGACGGACGACCCCGGTGCGGAGGCGCGCGTCACCGGCGGACGGGTCATGTGCAGTGCCTTCCCCGTCGTCATCATGACGTCGAACAGCGAACGGGAGTTCCCGCCCGCGTTCCTGCGCCGCTGCCTCCTGCTCGACATGCCGGAGCCCGACGAGCACGACCTCGCCGACATGCTCGTCGCGCACCTCGGTGACGAGGACGTCGCCCAGTGGGGCGGGGACCTCGTCGCCAGGTTCCTCGACCGGAGCCGTGAACGCGGCGGGCTCGCCATCGACCAGTTGCTGAACTCCCTCTACCTGGCGACGTCCGGCCGTGTGGAGGACGACGACGGGTCGCTGATGGAATGGTGCGAATCGGTGTGGCACCGGCTGAACGGACCCGGCGCCGGAGCGAGGCACCGGTGACCCGGCCGGCCGACGGTCCGTCGACGCGGCCGTCCCGACAGGAGTTGCTGGACGCCCTGTACCTCGCGGCGTACCAGGACGCGGCCGTGCCCTATCCCTACCGCGACTGGCAGCCGGGTCGGACGTCGGACCGGTCCCGCCGGGAGCCGGGCGAGGAGGCCGCCCCCGACGACGGGCATGCCGGGGGCGGCCCCGCCGGCCCGGACTCCGGCCGGGAGCCGGGGGCGCCGCCCGCGCCGGCCCCGGAGGGGGGCTCTTCCGCGTCGCCCCGGGCTCCGGACGGGGACTCTCCGGCGCCGTCCAGGGCCCCGGACGAGACCGGCACCCGGCCGTCCGGGGCGCCGGAACACGGCGCTCCGCGGGACGAGGCCCGGGCCGGTGCGGCGAACGGGCATCCGCCGACTTTGCGCGCAGCGCGGGGGACACTCCACGCCGTCACCCCGGGCCGGGCGGCCCCCGACGCTCTCGGGACCGCCCACCCGTTCCCGTCGAGACCGGGGAGGGCGGGGGAGGACGACGGAGCCGCGAAGGGCGGCCGGCGCGCCGTCGGCGGACTGCCCGCGAGCCGCGAACTGGCGCGCTCCCTGCGCCCGTTGAGGCTGCGCCGACCGTCACCCTCGGACTGGACGCTGGACGAGGAGGCCACCGCGGAGCGGGCGGCCGCGGAGGGCCTGTGGCTGCCCGTCTGCCATCCCGCCGAGGAACGCCGGATCAGACTGGCCCTGATCGTCGACGACCACTCCTCCATGACCCTGTGGCAGGAGTCCGTACGCCAGCTGCGCCGGGTGATGGAGGAGGTGACCGCCTTCCGGTTCATCACGGTGACCAGGGTGGACATCACCGCGGCCGGCAGCCGCATACGCGCCCTGGGCATCACGGAGGGCGTCGGCGGCCAAGGGCCGGACAGCATCGCCCTGGTGGTGACGGACGGCCACTCCGACTCCTGGCGCAACGGCGACGCGGCCGCTTACGTGCACGCGCTCGCACGGACCGGCCCCACCGCGGTGCTGAGTCTGATGCCGCAGGAGGCGTGGGAGATCACCCTGCCCACGGCCGTGCGGGCGGAACTGCGGGTCCCCGGGGGCCTGGTGCCCAACCGCAGGACGACCGTCCGCCGGCTGAGTCCGGCCCTGCAGTCGCTGGGCGACCCCCACTCGCCGTACCCGGCCGAACCGGTGCCGGTGCCGCTGCTCGAGCTCACACCGGGTTCGTTCGCCCGCTGGGCCCGACTGGTCGCCTCGTGGGGTGCCCGGCACGAGATGGCCGTGCTGCTGACCGGGCCCGACGGCGACCTGGAGCTGCGGACCGACCAGCCCGTGGGGCTCCCCGGGCCGCTCCCGGGGCGCCCCCGCGAGACGGTGCAGCGCTTCATGGCCCGGGTGTCGCCCACCACCTTCGCACTGGCGCGCCGGCTGGCGGCCGCGCCGCTCAACCTTCCCGTCATGCGCCTGGTGCAGCGGATGCCGCCCTCCGCGGCGACCTGGAACCTCGCCGAGATCATGATGTTCGGCCTGCTGCGGCGGATCCGGCAGGACGACGACGTGGAGGACGCCGAGCACGTGTCGTTCGACTTCGCCGACGGCATCAGGGAAGAACTGCTCGGACTGGGGACCCGCCCCGAGACGATGAGCGTCCTGCGGCAGATCTCGGCCGACCTGGGCCCCCGGCTGGCGCGGGCCGTCGTGGGCGGCGAAGCCCTGGTCGCCTGGCAGGCGGACGCACCCGACCCGCCGCTGGACGACCGCACCCGGCCCTTCGTCAGACATCTGCGCACCGCCCTGTGCGCTCTCTCGGGTCCCTATCAGGCGCGGGCCAATCGGCTACAGCTTCTGCTGCACGAGGAACGCGGGCGGAAGCGAACATCTGATCCACCTGCCAATATGACACAGGGTGATCAATCGGATACGGTTGAGTCGCATCCTGTGCGCCCCGTACCCGTGACCCCGCCCCAGGAGTCGCCATCGTCCGCAGTCTCAGGAGGAGCCGTGTCGTCCACTGTCGAGCAGCCCGCAGCCTCGGCGACCACGCCGGCGCAGCACCCGGTGCCGAACCCCAGGCGCATCGGAGCGAGCCTGCCGCTGCGGAACAGGAACTTCACGGGCCGGGAAGCGCTGCTCGAGAAGTTGCGCCGGCGGATGGCCGACGACGTGACGACCGCCGTGCTGCCCGAGGCCCTGCACGGCATGGGCGGCGTCGGGAAATCCCAGATCGCGATCGAATACGTGTACCGGTACGGCAGGGAATACGAACTCATCTGGTGGATTCCCGCCGAACAGACCAATCTGATCGTGCAGTCCCTCATCGAGCTCGGGGAACACATGGGCCTGCGGGCAGGTGCCGACCGAAGCGCCGTACCCGCGGTCCTGGAGGCACTTCGCGTGGGCCAACCCTACTCGAACTGGCTGCTGGTCTTCGACAACGCGGAGAACCCGCATGAGGTCAGGCAATTCTTCCCTCATAACGGTCCGGGGCGCGTGATGGTAACTTCCCGCAACTCCCAATGGTCCACGCTGGCCAGCTCACTAGAGGTCGATGTGTTCACTCGCACGGAAAGCGTCGCGCTGATCAAGCGACGCAGTCCGCAAATTCCCGAAGAGGCCGCCGACAGGCTCGCCGACGCCCTCGGTGACCTGCCCCTGGCCGTCGAACAGGCGGCGGTGTGGCTCGCGGAGACGGGCATGCCGGCCAATCAGTACCTGGATCTCTTCGAGACCAAGTGCGCACAACTCCTGGAATTGACTCCGCCGGCCGACTACGACCTGCCGGTCGCCGCCGCCTGGAACGTGTCGCTGGACCGTCTGAGGGAGGACCATCCGGCTGCACTCCAGCTCTTGCAGATCTGCGCGTTCTTCGCCCCGGAACCCATCTCCCGCGGTTTCTTCCAGGCGGTACGCGGAATCGACGGACCGGCAGAACTGCGGGCGGCGCTCGAAGACCCCATCAAGATCTCCCAGGCCGTCCGTGAGATCGGTCGATACGCGCTCGCGCGCATCGACCACCGCAATGCGACCATCCAGGTCCACCGGCTCGTGCAGCGCGTCCTCATCGAGCAGATGAATCCGCAGGAACGCGCCAAGATGCGCCACTGCGCCCACCAGATCCTTGCCAACGCGGACCCCAGGAACCCGGGCCTGCCCGAGACCTGGCAGCGGTACTCGGCCCTCCTGCCGCACGTGCGGGCGACCCGGATGGTCGAGTGCGAGGACGGCTGGGCCCGCCAGCTGATCCTGAACGAGGCCCAGTTCATGCTGGAACGCAGTGACTACGAGGAGGCCCTGGAGGTCTCGGCCGAGGCCGCGGCCATGTGGCGGCGCGCCCTGGGCGACGACCACGAGCACGTCATCGCCGTGGACCAGGTGCGTGCCCTGGCGCTGCGCTGGCAGAACCGCTACAGCGACGCGCACGACCTCCAGCAGGAACTGGTCGAGCGCTGCCGGCGGGTGCTGGGTGAGCGCAACGAGACCACGCAGCGGGCGCTGAGCGTGCTGGCGATCCTGCTCCGGCTCAACGGCGACTTCTACCAGGCGCGGGAACTGGACCAGCGGGCGTACGAGACGACAGCCCTCGAGTTCGGCCCCGACGACCCCGGCACACTGCAGGCGGCGCACAACTACACCGTGAGCCTCCGCCTCGCGGGAGACTTCGCCGAGGCGCTGCGCCTGGACGAGGAAACCTACGGGCGGCGCGTCGAGGTGCTCGGCGACGACCACATGTCGACCCTCAGCAGCCGCTACCAGATGGCCCTGGACCTCCAGGAACTGGGCCGCGGCGACGAGGCGCGGGAGATGCTGGCGGATCTGCGGTCGCTGGCGCTCCAGCGGCTCGGCCCCGAGCACGACATGACCATCCGGGCCACCCGGGAGCTCTCCGTGACCCTGCGCAAGCTCGGCCGGCACGACGACGCCCTGGAACTGTCCTCGGCCGCGCTGAAGGTGCTCCGGGAGAAAGCGGGCGAGCGTTCCCTGGAGACGGTACGTGCGGCGCTCAACCACGCGACCGACCTCCGGCAGACCGGTGACCTGGAGCGGGCCGCGGAGCTCGGCCGGGCGACGAGGGACCGGTGCCGGGACCTGCTGGGCGAGGTGCACCCGCACACCTACGCGACGGCGACCAACCTCGCGGTGACCCTCCGGCTGCTCGGACGGATCGACGAGGCCCACGACCTGGACCACGCCGCGGTGGACGGCCTGAGCCGCGTCCTCAGCCCCCACCACCCGCGCAGCCTCCTGGCCCGCACCAACCTGGCCAGCGACCACTACGCGGTCGGGCGGTTCGCCGAGGCCAGTGACATGGACAGGGAGCTCCTGGACCTGAGCCGGCAGTCCCGGGGGCAGGCCCACCCCTCCACGCTGGCCGTGATGCTCAACCTCTCCTACGACCTGCAGAGCCTGGGCGAGTCCGCACGGGCACAGGAGCTGTACGAGCGGGCGGTGGTCCTCTTCCACGAGGTCCACGGTCCGGACCACCAGGCCACCGCCGACGCCGAGAACCACAAGCGGGCCAACTGCGACATCGACCTACTCGGCGTCTGACCGAGGGGCCGGCGCCCGGGACGCGAGCCACTCGGCCAGCTCTTCGGGCCCGGGAGGCTCGGTCACCCGCTGTCCCAGCGCGTCGTGGAGCGCCAGGACCACTTCCGGGCGCTCCACGAGTGGCGAGTCCTCGCACCCCCGTGCCAGGCCGACACCGACACAGGCGCGCGCGGCGGGCAGGACGCCCGAGCGGGCGCCGGACAGGGCCTCGCGATAGCCGCGCAGCGCCTCCTCGTGCTTCCCGGCCACCAGAGCGGCGTCGGCGGCGCACGCGCCGTTCATCTCCAGTGCGTCGATGGCACCCGAGCCCAGACCGGCCCGGACGTGGCGGAACGCCTCCGCGTCGGACAGCCGCAACCGGGCCAGCCAGGCCAGGGCTCCGCCTCCCGCCGAGGCCGGCCGATGCGTGGCCATGCGGGCTGCCGGCAGCGTCGAGGACGGCGGCCGGCCTTCCGCCCAGCGGGCGGCGAGCGCCTGGAGCGCTGACGCGTCCACCGCCAGATTCGTCGCCCGCCACGACGCCCGCGCCTCCCGGGAGCACAGCTCCGCCAACCGGGCGGGCGGGCCCGGCACGGGCGCGGGCCACCACGCGGCGGCCGCCTCGGCCAGGGCGGTGACGACGCGCCCCCCGGCCTCCGTCAGGTGGGTGGCCTTGCGCAAGGCCGCGAGCGCCGTGCGCAGCTGCCACCGGCAGAACGCGAACTCGAAGTCCGCCCGCTGCCCCTCCGACGGCCTGAGGCGATGCCAGAAGGACACCATTCCGGCGAAGGCGTGAGCGCCGTACAGCAGCCCGCGAAGCGGGCGCGGATCGGTGCGCCACGGCGCGAAGTAGACGGGCTCGGGGCCCTCCCGTACCGGGACGAGAAGCGGGGTCAGGTCGTCGAGGGCGGTGAGGAGCTGATGCCGAGCCTCGTGGACCAGGGCCGCGGCCATGGACGGCACGTCCGTGGAGAAGGACAGGGTGATCGCGCCGTACGCGTCGGGCACGGACGCGCTGACGACCCGTAACGCCCCGGCGCTCTCCAGCGGGACGACGGAGCGCAGCGTCCCCGCCACGGCCCGGTACGCGGCCGGGTCGGTGCGCCGCAGCACCTCGTAGGAGCCGTGCAGCACCTGTCGCCAGTCCTGTATGTCGGCCGGGCCGAGGTCCAGCGGACCGCGGACCGCGCGGAAGTCCCGGTGGGGCGACAGGTGGTCCAGTACGGCCCGACGCCGCCCGTCCGGCCAGTTGAGCCCGACCACCGGCAGCGGGGACCAGCCCTCGGCGGCGGCCGACAGGTCGGGCGGAAGGCGAACCGATCCGCCGTCGCCGTACACGACCGTTCCGCTGGGGCCGGACTCCACCCCGACCAGCGCCCAGTCGCCGCGGGCGACCACTCCGGTGAGTCCGAGGGAGGGCAGCCAGAGCCGCCCGCCGCGGGCCGGCAGCCGCAGCGAGCAGCGCATCCCGGCGCGTACGGCGGCGGCCGCCGCGAGAGAGGTCAGCAGGGACGCCCCGGCCCACGGCGGAGCGTCGTCGTGGGCTCCCGCGAGGTCGTGCGCCCATTGCCGCAGGAGCTGGAAGGCGCAGGCGCCGACCGCGGGATCGTGGAGCACGGCCTCCACCTCGTCCGGGGCGCAACGCTGGACGTGGCTCAACAGCGCCCAGGCCGACGCCGCGCTCGTCGGGGGCGCGCCCCGGGGCCAGCGCCCGTCAGGGTGCCCGGAGAGCTCGAGGAGCGCCTTGAGCGCGAGGACCAGCCGACTGCGCTGCGCCGAGCCGAGCAGGGCGACGTCGGCCTCGTCCACGTCCCCGAGAGCGATCCCGGTCAGCGTGCGCGGATCGATGCGGTAGCGCTCGGGAGGGGTCAACAGTCACGGAGAGAGTCGCTCATCCCCTCCGTGTCGTCCCGCCGCACATCGCCGCCATGCTGCCCTCGCACAGCGGCGCCCCGGTGTGGGCCAGCTGCCCTCGCAACACCGACAGGGCGTCGGACAGTCCGCCGACCTGGCCCAGTTCGTCCAGTGGCACGTCCGTCAGGTCGATGAGCTGCGACCGCATGCCCTCAGTGGTTCCCCTCGTATACGCCATGTGCCCATGGTGACCGAAGCCCGTCCGTTGGGGAAGACGGACGTCGGCGGCCGACGCGGCCCCCGGGAGCCGGGCGGCGCCGCCTTCGGCAGGACGGCCGCGGCCACGGCCCGGCTCCGGACGCGGTCGTCGCCCCCCGACCGTCGACGCCGGGATCCCACGACCTGGCGCGGGCCCGCGCCAGGCGAAGGGCCGGCGCCCCCGTCAGGGGCCCGCGTGCCGACAGGCCGGGAAGGGGACGACGGCACGGTCGCGTCAGATGTCCCGGAAGAGACCAGCGAGTGCGGTGACCTGCCGCGATGAGCGGTTGGCGGTAGCTGACCCGTGCGAATGACCTTTCGGCTATTTCACGTTCGTGCCGCTTGATGGGGCCGGAAGTCCCAGAGAGGTCCCAGGGGACTCCCCCAGCTGACGGGTGTCTTTCGGCTCTGTACGGCAGTCCGGGTTCGTCGAACGGCCTCGTTTCCAGCCAGGGTGGTGGAGCCTAGACGTCGAGCAACTGGCGCTCGGCCGATGACTTGCGGGATGGTGGGGTCCTGATGATCGACGACGACTCTGAAGTCGCTGGTGCCAGTGAGCCGGCAGTGCCCGCCAGCCCTCGGACGCCCTACAGCGAGAGGCCCGTCGCGCGGGCCCGGCGGGCGATATGCCCTGTTGGTCACCGACGGCGGAGTTTGGCCAGTTCGGCGTTGAACTGGGCGCCGGTGAGGAGAGCCAGGTTGGACAGCCACAGCCACACCAGGAAGACGATGATCCCGGCGAGCGACCCGTACAGCCGGTTGTAAGTGCCGACGTGCGAGACGTAGAGGGCGAAGCTCGCGGAGGCGACGAGCCACAGGGCCACGGCCAGAGCGTCTCCCACAAGCCTCTGCCGCACCCCATGTGTCCCGGCCGGGCCCGAGCGGAACAGCACCAGCACCAAGATCGCGACCAGGCACAACAGGAGCGGCCATTTCAGAGCGTTCCAGGCACTACCGGCCATGCCGCCCATGCCCACGAGCCGACCGGCGGTGTGGGCCGCTTCACCGGTCAGGATGAGTACCAGGGCACTGGAAACCAGCAGCATCAGCAGCACCAGGGCAGTCATTACCAGCCGTGGCGCTGTCCTCCACGCCGGGCGCAGGTCCTCAACGCCGTGCATGACGTGCAGGGCCCGTCGGAAGACCCCCAGATAGCTGGAGGCGGACCACAGGGCGCCGATCACGCCGAAGACAGCCAGCGTCCACGCAGCCGAGTGCTGCTCCGCCATGCCCCGCAACGTGCTCTGCATGACGGGGCGGGACTCGGCCGGCACGACAGCGATCACGTTGCTGATCAGGTTGTCGGTGGTCGAGGCGCCGACGATTCCCAACAGCGAGACCGTGACAAGAAGCGTCGGGAAGAGCGCGAGCACCGCGTAATAGGTGAGGGCGGCGGCGAAGTCGGTCACGTTGTCGTTCCACACCGAGGCGGGGGTCCGGCGCAGCGCGGTACCGATGTGCTGCCAGCCCGGCAGATCGCGCGCGTACGCCGGTGGCGGCAAGGGCGGAGTGGTCGCCTGACGGGTCTGCAAGTGGTGTGCAGGAGACTCCGCTGTGGAGCGAGGCAGCGGTGCGCGGTCGGCCCCGCCCGGCTCGAGCGCAGGCGTACTGCTCATCAGGCGGGTGCCTCCCCCTCGTGCCATGAGCCGTCGTTCGGCCCCTGTTGGCAGACTTCCCCGGCGAACCGTTCGTACGTCACCCGGTCGGCACGCCCCTCTCACCGATGCGTGATCTGCCTGAGGATACCGGCGTACCCGCATCTGCTCGTGTCGCAGAACTTGTCCGCTACTCCGCCGGGCGAACCCAGCGCCACCGGCACTTGCTGTCCGCCGTCACCCATGCCCCCGCCGTCACCCTGGCCCAGCGGGAGGTGGGGGCCAAGACCAACGAGACGGCCGCCTTCCGTCCGCTGTCACCGGTGGAGCCGGTGATGTGGCGAATGGGGCTGGACGAAGCAATCTGGTTGTCACCGATGAGGCACGCGGCTTGTCACAGGTGCTTCGTCACCAGCGCATCCTGCGCCATGGCCTGGCCACCGCCCGCCCCTTCGCGGCCGGAGATGCCGATGTCCTTGTCAGGGTGGCGGTGCGGTGACCGCTCAGTCAGCCGAGCGGCAGTCGGGGCGGACGGAAGGGAGCGCCCGAACAGTACGCGCTCGTAGGCGGGACAGGTCTTCGTCGCCTTCCCGGTGCGGTGCACTCCCGCCTGGACGTGTGCAGGGCGGTCATGAACCCTCCGTCGTCGACGCCTCGTTCTCGGCGCAGGCACGCCTCTGCGTCGAGCCCGGGCCGAAGGGGCCGGTTCAGCGATCGGATGGCGGGGCGGGGGTGAGGCGAGTCCAGCCGGTAGGTGGGGCCAGGAGCGTACGGACGTGGGGCCTGCGGGTACGCAGCCGCACGTGTCCCCGGTAATCGTGGAGGATGAGGTGGCTGAGGTGTTCGAGGGCCTTGGCGGCGAAGCCGTTCGCCGGGCACATACCCTCGCCTTTGCCGAAGGGGAGGTAGGAGCGCCGTTGGTCGTCGGTCGGCTGCTGCCAGCGTGAGGGGCGGAAGTCCAGGGGTCTGTCCCACACGGTCGCCGACCGGTGGATCGCGTGCGTGCCGATCAGGACGTGCTCGCCCTCGCGGACCCGTGAGTCGGCTATGTCGTGGTCGGCGGCGGCCACTCTGATCAGGCGCCAGGCGGTCGGGTAGAGACGCAACGCCTCTTTGACCAGTCGATGGACCTGCTCCTGGCACACCGCCGGGGCGTCGTAGCCATGCCTGATGCCGAGCATCACTACCCATTCGAGGGTCACGCCGGTGAAGCCGACCGTGGACAGGACGAGGCGTTGCAACAACTGCGCGCGATCGACCGGGGACAGCTCTCCGGGCAGGCCCAGCACCAGGTCGACCAGGTCCTGCGCGTCGCTTTCGGGCGCTGGCAGTCGGCCGAGCTGTTCGGCGAGCCCGGCCCGGAGGGCAGGCACCGTACGGTGCGAGCGCCTCAGCACATGGCCGACGATGTCGTCGGCGACGACGCTCGACGTCACGTAGGCGTCGACGAGCGCGTTGATTTCGGTATGGCGCGGGTGCGCGATGACGGGGGCGAAGTACCGCCGCACCAGTTCGACGCCCCAGCGCTGGTGCCGCAGGCGGCCGCGGCCGTCACTCACCTCACCGAGGGCGGAGGCGAGGTCGAACGACGACGTGAGATCGTGCCGGGACAGGACCCTGAGCAGCTCGCGGGAGGCTTCACTCCGTACCTTACGAGGCAGGGATTCGGGTCCCAGGCGAAGAAACCCGGACTGGGACAGGTAGTTGCCGGCCGAGTCGACCAGAATGTCCCGGGCCGCGTCGGCATCGGCCACGAACAGGGTGCCGAAGCGGAGCCTGAACGGACCGTGGCGGTCCGCGGCCTGCTTCTCCCACCGCCGCAGTTGCGGCCACAGACTCTTCCTGTCCAGGAGCAAGGGTCATCCGCCCATCTGACAGGGACGGGACGCGCGGCGGTCCGGCCTCTCGTCCCATCCCTTTACGGGAGAGTGTCGTCAGGCGTCGTGCCCGTACCTGCCGCCGTACCCGTGGCGCCGTGCACGCGCCTCACCGCTGAGTCCCCGAAGGCTCCTGATGATCCATGACATCGCGGCTGTCCTCCTTATCGGTCAGGGCTGTGTCTGGTCCGGCTGCCGAGCGTCAGTCCTGCTGCCCGTATCCGACGAAGTACCCGTGCCACCGTGCACGCATCTCACCACTGAGCGCCCGAAGGCTGCTGGTCACCCACGACATAGTGATCCTCCTTGTCGGTCGGTGCTCTCTTGTTGGGCTGTGCCGCGTGATCGAGAACTCCGGCGGCCCGCCGCAGGGGCGCTCTAACGCTATTCCCACGGCAGAACCTGGTGAACTGCCGGAATTAGCCAAAGATGGGGATGCGCTCGGGGCTGGCCAGCAGCACCAGCACCTACCTGCCAGGGCCTGTGTTGAGTTGTGATCTCGTGGGCCTCGTCTCGCCTCGGGTGGGTCGGGGTCCTTGGGGTAGAACGGTGGGGTGTCTCGACCTCAACTTTCGTACGCCGAGTGGGAGTTCATCTCTCCGTTCTTGCCGGTCGGTGAGTACGGGCCGTACCCGGAGAACCTACGGGCGCACTTCGAGGGCGTCGTGTGGCGGTTCAGGAACGGGGCGAAGTGGCGGGAGTTGCCCGAGCGGTTCGGGCATTGGTCCACCGTGTACGGCCGGTTTCGGCAGTGGCGGGACGCCGGGGTGTTCACCGCGGTGTTCCAGGGTGCGATCCCCGAGGCGGCGAAGCGGGGCCTGATGGACTTGTCGCTGGTCAGCGTGGACTCGACCACGGCCCGGGCCCATCATGATGCCGTTGGGATGATCGTGGAGCCCGAGACCCTGGACGCGATGGAGAAGGCCGCCGCGGAAAAAGGGGCACCAGCGAGGAACAAGATGGACAACAAGATCCGGAGCGGGAAGAATGAACCGCACCGGTTCCAGTAGAGACTCGATTTCATGAAAGGATCGAGTCATGGCACGACCTTCCCGTTATCCGCTTGAGCTGCGCCGTCGCGC
>NZ_JBICYB010000037.1:0-58111 GCF_043200575.1 Streptomyces sp. NPDC048392 | reverse complement strand
CTGATCTTCTGTCTTCACACACCGATGATCACCGGTGGCCGCACCCGTTCCCGGACCAGCCCCGACCAGCAAGATCGCGATCTACAGCTGGAGTACTAGAGCCCCGTGAGCAGGCACCCTCCGTGTGCGGAGCATGCGCCGTCACGGAGAGTGCCTTCTACGTGTACTACGACCCGCGGACCAGCTGTCTGCACCAGGACCACATCATCGCCCACGAGTTCAGCCACCTGCTGCTCGGCCATCACAAAAACCGCCCGGCGTCCGCGCTCTCCTCGACGATCTTCACCAGCGTCGGTTCGGCCACCGTGGAGATGATGTTGGGGCGCACGAAGTACGACGAGGACGAGGAGCGGGATACCGAGCTTCTCGCCTCGCTGCTCCAGCGCCGGATTATCGACCGGTGGCTGCGCAGCGACGAGTCCTCCGGGGACGAAGTCCAGGACCGGGTCACGCACACGCTCCTGCGCCGACGGGAGGCCCGGCCGTGAAGGACTGGCTCCATCCGATCAGCCTCGTTGTCGCCACGCTCGGCTTCCTCTGCCTCCTGCGGGACGTGCCGACCCGCCGCCGTGATCCCGCCTCCACCGCGCTGGCCGCCGTCTTCCTGCTGTCAGGGCTGTCGTTCCTGTTCTCCATCACACCGATGTGGAACTACCTCGACCGCGTGCTCGGCACCGTCAACCTTTCCGTACCCCTCGCGCAGGGGTGCGTAGTCGCGCTCCTCGCCTGTCAGCAGGTGGTTCTCACCTACTGGGGGTCTCCGCCCGAAGTCGCCCGCCGGCGCAGTCGCCGGTGGCTCAGGGCTGGCTTCGCTGTGATCACCGGGCTGCTGGTGCTGTTCGCTCTGCTGACGCCCAGCGCGCCGCGTCCGATCGACTTCACGCTGTACTACGCGCACGACGGCTGGTACGCCGCGTACCTCACCCTGTACATCACGGCCTACACCATCGGAGAACTGTTCCTCGCCCGCGCCTGCTGGCGCCTGGCCCGCCGCAGCACCCGCGGGTCCGTCCGCGTCGGCCTGCGCATCGTCGCCCTCGGCGCCACCGTCACCCTCGGATACAGCGCAGTCCGCATCGGCAACGTGATCGCCGGCGCCTTCGACACCTCCCTCGCCGACTGGGAAGGCTTCGCCTGGACCTGCGGCGATGTCGGCGCCATGCTCACGCTCATCGGCTGGCTCGTGCCCACCATCAGCGACCAGGCCCAGAGCGTCCAGTACCGGATCAAGCAGTACCGCTGCTACTACGGCCTGCGTCCTCTCTGGCTGGCGTTCTACAGCGAAGCGCCCGAGATCGAGCTGCCGATTGACCGAGTCGACCGGGCCCAGCGGCGTCGCTTTCGCCGCATCTCGATCCGGCTCTACCGCCGAGCAGTCGAGATCCGGGACGGCCGGTTCGTGATCCGTCGGTATCTCGATGCTGCGGTCCGCGAGGCCAGCGAAGCCCATCACCGGGCCCGAGGGCTTCACGGTCAAGATCTTTCGGCCGCCGTCACGGCGGACCAGATCCTCGCCGGAATCGCTGCCCGGGCCGAAGGCACCCACCCGGAGCCCGACCAGCTCACGGAGTTCGCTGACTCCGAACGCCAGACCAGTCGGCCCATGGACGACATCGATGCTCTCCTCGATGTCGCTCGCCACCTGCCACGCCAGCCCGCACGAGCCCCCCACCTTGAGCGAGTCTCCGCATGACGAACGACCTCACCCACCAGCCCGCTCACGTTCAGCTCCAGGCCCTGGACCGCGGCGAGATCTCGAGCCGCGAGCTACTTGACCTCCATCTCGATCGGATCGACGCGAGCCACGTGAACGCCGTCGTCACCCGCGACGACGACGCGGCCCGGACCGCCGCGGGAGCAGCAGACGAACGCCGCGCCCGCAACGAGAGCAGCGGCACCCTCGACGGCCTTCCCCTCACGATCAAGGACAGCTTCGAGACGGCTGGCCTGCGCACCACCAGCGGTGCCGAAGCCCTCGCGGATCACGTACCCGTACGCGACGCCGACGCGGTCGCCCGGCTCCGCCACCAAGGGGCCGTGATCATGGGTAAGACGAATACGCCGGCGTACTGCCAGGACCTGCACACCGACAACAGCCTGTTCGGCCGCACGCTCAATCCTCACGATCCTGAGCGCACCGTTGGCGGCTCTTCCGGGGGCCCAGCCGCCGCGGTCGCCGCTCACCTGACTCCCGCCGACCTCGGCAGCGACCTCGCCGGCTCCCTCCGACTCCCCGCTCACTACTGCGGCGTCTACGGCCTGCGCCCCACGCGCGGACTTGTCCCGGCTCGCGGCCACATCCCCCGCCCGCCGGGATGGATCACCAGCAGCGACATGGTCACCCCCGGCCCCCTGGCCCGCCACCCCCGAGACCTCGGCCTGCTTCTTGACGCGCTGACAACACCGTCGCCCGCCGAGAACAGCCCCTGGCTCGTGAAGCTGCCCACCCCCCGCCGCTCAGTCGGCCAGCTCCACGTGGCGGTGTGGGCCGAGGACGCGAGCTGCCCCGTCGACCGTGAAACTGCAGATGCTCTCGCCGCCGTCGAGCAGGCTCTGGCCTCCGTGGACACGAACGTCGTCCGCACCGCGGGACCGGTCGGCTTCGCTGACTCTCTCCGCCTGTTCGAGCAGCTCCTCCATGCCACCTCGACGGCCGCCACCGACGATGAAGCCGGCGCGGTCGAGCTCGCGGCGGCGTGTGATTTGCACGAGGATGACGCGAGCCCACGGGCCACTTTCCTGCGCCACCGAACGCAGACGCACCGCGTCTGGCTCCGCGCCAACGAGGAGCGCCTCCGGCTCCGGGAGACGTGGCATCGATTCTTCGCCGCCGGCGAGCACGATATCCTCATCACCCCCGCCGCTCCCACTGCGGCGATCCCGGCTGGCTCCCGCGCTCTCACGGTTGACGGCGGCGAGCGGAGCTTCTTCGACCAGACCGGTTGGGCCAACCTCACCAGCCACGTCGGTCTGCCCAGCCTCGTCGTACCTGTTGCGCGAAACGTGGATGGCCTCCCGATCGGCGTGCAGCTCGTGGGACCGGCCTATTCGGACCGGACCCTGCTCGCTCTGGCCGAACACCTGGCGTCGCTTCTCGGAGGGGTGGCCGTGGGGGGCAGCCTTTGACACTGTTGGCCAGCGGCGCGCCGAGCCCTTGTGTCACGGTGGCAAGCAGCCAGAGGAATATGCGGCGCCGACCCGGCGGCCACGGCCGCGCGGGAGGAGCTCAAGGGCTCTTCGTCCGCTGGCTCGCTGCTGCGGAGAACAGGCTGCGGCTCAAATCGATCCCCCTCGTTCAGGCGGTCGGGTACCAGCTCGATCTGTTCGATCTCGATCGGGTCGTGCTGCTCGGCGGTGCGGTACATCGGCTGCCTCCTGGGTCTGGGGTGGGGCCGTGACCGGATGGGGGATTAGTCGTACAGGCGTCCCAGCAGGGCACCCTGGCCGGACTGCAGAACGTGGGCGGCCTCCAGCGGGATCCAGAAGCACTCGAAGCGGGTGGGTTCGTTCTCGCCGTCGTGGTCCTCCTGGCTGGCCCAACGCTCCGGTGTGGTCTCGGTCAGCTCCAGGTGGAAGACGTGGCGGTGATGAATCTCGAACCGGTACGGGCTGATGTCGTATTCGGCCTCGCCGAGCTTCCGCACGATCTTGAAGTCCTTTAGGCCGGTCTCCTCGCTGGCCTCCCGCAGGGCCGCCGCCTCCGGCGTCTCGCCCACGCGGATGCTGCCGGCCGGGACCTGAATACCGACTTCCTCGTAGCTGTAGTCGGTGTGCCGAAACACCAGCAGCTCTTCAGCGCGCACGACGTAGCACAGCACCTTGTCCTTGGTGACCTTCTGGGGCACGGACACCTCTCCTGAATGCGGTGGAACGGGACGCGAGACAGCACCCGGCGATCACGGCTCACGGCCGCGTGCACCCCAGTCAGCCAACGGTCGTACTCGGGCAGTCGGCCCCGAGTTTAGATCTCGCTGCAGCACGTCACGAAAGCACGAGGTCTACCGAACTGCCGTACAGGGCACGGGTGATGGCCTGATCGCATCTCTCATCTGGTGATTGTCCCTGCTCGCCCTTCTCTCCTGCGGGGCAGCTGATCCGGAACCAGGCCGCTTGCCGCACAGCAGTGGCCGCGTTTGCAGTTCATCCGCCGGACGGGACAGGAGGCGATGGGCGTGCCGCAATTGGTGCCGACCGGCCGTCACCTCTACGGTGGGAATCCCACATCTTGTGGTCATCGAACATCGGATGCCCATAGGTTGTAGTCGTCGCCCTGTTATGCCCTTTTCGACCACCCAGAGGACACATTCGATGGCGGACCGAACCGTTGACGGCATGGCGCGTACTCAGAGGGTCGGGGCGCACCCCCTTAGACAGGTGCTCCCGCGATCCCCGAGGCGCCTGAAGTCGACGACTCGGTCGTTCGAGGTCGGCGAGGGGAAGGGCTACCTGACGGTCGCCTGCACCGCGGACGGCAGTCCTGCCGCGGTCACGATCTCCATGGCTAAGCAGGGCTCGACTATGGCGGGCCTGATGGACGGCTTCAGTACGACCATCACCCAGGGTCTGCGGCACCAGGTCCCGCTGGAGGCGTTCGTGCGCGAGTACGTCAGCATGCGCTTCGAGCCTGCGGGCCTGACCAATGACCCCGAGATCAAGCAGGCCACATCCGTCCTCGATTACGTCGGCCGGCGTCTGGCGCTCGACTTCCTGCCGTACGACACGCGGGTGGAATTCGGCGTGCTGACGGCCGAAGAGCGCGTGGCCAAGGAGCTCCAGGACAACGTGGGCGACGCAGCGTGGACCGACATGATCGGCCTGGCGATGTCCGCGCCGACCGTCACTAGCCCCCGTCGAGGTTGAGAGCACGACAAGGCGGGGCCGACCCGCGATGCGTTCGCGGGTCGGCCCCTTCGCCTGTACCAGGCCGTGTGCGCCGGTTCAGTCGTCCGTCCAGGTGAGCTAGTGCCGCATCAGGCAACGTTCACCTCGTTCATGTCAGACTGCTCGGATGATCGTCAGACTCGCGGGAGATGAAGACTTCCCCGGCTTCCTTGGCCTGGCGGCCCAGGTCGAGCACTGGTTCGGACCGATGGTGGAGGATGTCGGTTTCCATGACGCTGTGCGCAAGCACATGCGTCGGTCCAGGGCGCTCGTTGCTGTTTCCTCGGAGCCGGATCTCCTCGGCGGGCTGCTATTCGGAGCGAAGGCGTCCACCTACCACGTCCACTGGCTTGTCGTCTCGGAGCAGGCACGGGGGAAGGGCGTCGGTCGTGCACTGATGTCGGACGCGATGCGTAGATGGGTGCAGAGCCCGGGCAGCATTGAGGTGGTCACTTTCGGGGTCGAACACCCCGGTGCTTTCGCCAGCGGCGCGCGTGTCTTCTACGAGCGACTCGGCTTCGCCCCTGCCGAGGCTATCGGTCCAGGGCCGGAAGGCGGTTCCCGGCAGATCTATCGCCGGGCCGTCGCCTGAGCAGTACCGCGGTCGGCTCGTTCATGGTGCTGTGCTCCCTCGTGGTGCCCGTGCTGGGGCTACTTCTTGGCGACCACGTACACGCTGCCCCACTGTCGCTTCGGATTGGCCATCGTGGCGTCGAAGTCCCACGGTTCTACAGTGCGGAAGCCAGCCTCGGTGAATAGCTGTATCAGCTTCTTTTCGTCGTAAGCCCAGAGGTGGGGCGTGTAGTTGGGGGTGTCGTCCTGGTCGCGGAAGGCGTAGTTGATCAGATCGAGGAAGGTGTTGATGTCGCCGCGGCAGTTCCGCTTGGAGTACCACCGTTCCACCATCTCGGTGGCCAGCTCGGGGTTGGCGGGGTAGTGCTTCAGGAGGAACGCGGCGTCGGGTATGCCCGTGACGAGCTGCCCGCCGTCCGCGAGTACGCGGTGCGCTTCGCGGGCGTAGTGCTTGACGGAGCGGGGGTAGTCGATGTGCTCCAGGAAGTGCTCGGAGAACATGAGCTGCACGCTGGCATCGTGCAGAGGGATGCCTTCGCGGATGTCCCACAGGAGGTCGGCGGGCGGGACGGCGTCGATGTTGAAGAAGCCGTCGATCCTGTGGGCGCCGCCGCCGATCTGTACCTTCTGGGGCGTCGTGTCGATGCGGCCGTTCGGCCAGGCCCGGTTGGTGGCCTGGTGGTAGCGGCTGATCTCGAGCTCCTTTGCTGCGGCTCGCAGGGTGCGGGAGAGCCCGTGGCTGGTTGCGGGTTCCTGCAGGAGGGCAGCGATCTGCTCGCGGAGGAGGTCGAGCGAGGGCGCGGCGGGGTGCACGGTCATGTCGTCTCCTGACGGGGCGGATCAGTTCGGTGAGGGTTCGGGGACTGACCATTTGTTGTTGCGCATCAGCGTGTACTTGATGTCCACGAGCCGGGGCGCGATGGTCAGGTCCAGCTTCTCGACGGGGTGCACGCGGCCGGCCTCGTCCCGGACGGCCCGGTAGATGCTGTACTCCAGGTCGGGGTAGGCCGGGTTGATGCCGACCTCCCCCTTGGGCATCGTGCCGTTGAAGGGCGCGATGATGTCCATGTGGTTCCAGTAGTTCCACGCCTGGAGCGCCTTGTGCTGGTCGAAGTAGAAGTAAAAGTCGGGGTAGCGGCCGAAGGTCCGCAGCTCCCGGTGGATGAGGTGGCCGAGCAGCGGCCCCATCTGGGCGGCGAGACTGTCGAACTCCCAACGGGTGTGGCGCCAGCCTTCCGGTATCTGGCCGGGGGTGAAGAGACGCGCGGCGACGAGGTAGCTGATCCGGTCGCGTAGGTAGGCGCGGGCGTGCACGGGATCCACGGTGGTGTCAACGCTGGCCAGGAGCACGTCGAACTTGCCGGGCGCAGGGCGGAACTTCGCGAGGTCGAACCTGCCGGCCATGTCGGGGAAGGTGGCGAACAGCATCTCCTTGTAGAGCCAGTTGTTGAACTCGCCGCGCTCGATGAGCTGCTGGGTGTGGTCACTGGTGGAGTGGAGCATCAGGTACTCGGCCAGGGCCTCGAAGTACAGGTATCCGAGAATGGGCAAGCGCGGGATCGTCTCGTCCAGCAGTTCAAGGAATGACGGGGCGGCGACGTCCGCGCCTTCGTAGACGATGGCTGCCGCGAGGGCGAGGAAGGCGGTGCTGTTCTTGATGCGGCTGACGATCGTCTCGCGCAGCGCGGACCGCTCGGCGTTGGACAGCAGATATTCCAGGTCGCTGTAAATGCTGAGGTGGATCGCGCCCAAGCGCAGGTAGTCCACGCCCGCCAGCCCGCGGTACGCGCGACGGGGCCGGGTGATCTCGAAGATCAGCGGGGTCGGCGTACGGCCTCCGCCGCCCTTGGCCACGAACGCCGGCGCTTCCTTGTTCAGGACGTACTCGGCGAGGTTGTGCATCCGGAACCCACTGCCGTGCACAGTCAGCGGTGCGCAGTAGATGCTGCCGACCAGGCACCCGCCCGACGGGTAGAGAAAGCCGTTCTGACTGATCTCCTCCAGGGCGTGGGTGACGTGCAACAGGTGCAGTGGTCCATCCCCGTTGAGGGTGTCGAAGAGGGCGTTCGTCCGCAGGAGCGCGCCGTGGGGGGTCTCGTCGGCCAGCCGCGATTCCCACCGGGCGGACTGCTCGGCGAGGGGCCCTACCTGGTCGCGGGTGTCGGGTAACAGCGGGGTGTCGTAGAAGGCGTGAGCATCGGCCCACAGGTGGTATGCGTCGTGGGTGTCCATCAGGTGATTAACCCCCGCTGCTCCAGAGCTTTGAGTATGGAGTCCGCGCTGTCGATGCCCGCGAGGTGAGCGGCTTCGGAGGCCACCACGAGCTCGAAAGCCGTGGGGCGCAGGGAAGCGAACGCGGCGGCCCGTACGCGGGTGGGGTCCGGCCACCAGGAGAGCTTCGGGAGGCGGTAACGGTCCAGGGCGTCGGCGGCCTTGAGCAGATCGGTGATGTGCCGGGCTCGCGCGTAGTCGGTGAGGTCGTCCGGGGTGAAGACGTCGTACGGCACGTCGTGCAGCCGGACGGCCGTCGCGACCGAGACGATGCGTTGCGGCGTGGGTGCAGTGTGGAAGTGCGCCCAGACCATGTCGGCGTTGCCCGTCAACCAGATCGCGGCGCGTGCCCCGTGTCCGCGGTCGTCTTTGTCGTGGACTCGGCGGCAGTCGTGGACGGCTGCGGCCATCACGAGCGTCGCTGTGTCGTCTTCGGTCAGGTCGTCGGCGTCTGCGAGAAGCGCGGCCAGGGTGGCGGTGCGCATGGCGTGGCGAACGCCGTGCAGCGAGTCGGCGAGCTCGGAGTTCGCCATCCAGGCGGTGGGAATGGCCGAGCGGTAGACCAGCCGCTGGGAGGTGGCCCGAAGCGCCGGAGTCACTGCGTCGGGGAAGTCCGGCCGGTTGGCTTCGATCCATCGCACGGTGGCGTGGTCGGTGAACTGGTGGTGCGGAAGCTGCTTGCGTGCAGCCAGCTCGACCAAGCTGTCGGCCGGCGGGGTGGTGCTCATCGGGCCTACCCCCTCGGTGGGTCGGAACGGCGGGTATCGCTCAGGTCTGCGGTTCGATCTCCTCGAACGGCATCTGCTGGTCCTTGCGGGCCTGCTCGGCGGACTCGAACGCCGCGGTGAAGTCGGCCAGCTCCTGTTCGCTCATCAGCGTCACACCCAGCTCCTGAGCTGCGGTGGTGACGCGGATAACGGCCTCCTCGCGGGCCGTGTCGCTGGCGTTGTCGTCCAGCAGCACTTCGAACTCGGCGTGGTGGCCCCACGCCTCGCTCCACTTCACGGCGATCTCCACGCCCCGGAAGCGGTAGTTGTGCCGCTGGTTGTACGCCTGGTGCATGTGCGGCTCGAAGCCGAGTGCGTTGAGGACGGTCACGGCCGCAGCCACGTCTTCGCGGGCGATGGGGAACTCGGTCTCCGGGAACGCTGCGCCCTGGCCGATCTTGCTGTGCTTGAGGGTGATCTTCGCCGAGCCGGCGGCGGTGTTGTCCGTGACCTTGAGCAGCTTGTCGGGCAGGACGTAGAAGTAGATGAGTTTGTCGTCGCGGCCCAGGTCAGTGGCTTCGCGCTCCAAGCGGGCGGTGAGCCGGTCGTGGGTCCCTTTGTCGTAACGGGCGCGCATCTCGATCTCGATGGGCAACGGCTCTGTCCCTTCTTCGGGCATGGGTGATCCGCCCGAACCCGCGCAGGCCGTGGGCCTGGCTGGTCCGGTTGGCGGGTGGGATGCGGTTGTGATCGACGGCGGTGCGGTCAGCGTGCGGACGTGATCCGCACCGCCGTATCAAGGCGCGTGGGCGTCAGCCGAGGTCGCCGAAGCGGCTGCGCACGACGCCTTCGTGCAGGTAATTCGGCAGGTCGACGCCTCCGACGGAGGTGCGCTGCGTGGCCACCTGCTCCTCGGTCTCGGCGGGGAAGCCTTCGAGGAGCTGGAGGGTCTGCTTCACCCACTCGCGGGACTTCTCCCAGTCGCCGGCGTCGCGGTGCCGCACGGCCAGAGCGTAGGCCGTCTCCGCCGCGGCCCAACGGTCGGTCGCCAGCTCCTGCTGGAAAACCGACTCCAGTTCCTGGACGGACGCGACACGGGTCTGGTTGGTCATGGTGCCCTTTCGGTTAACGGTGTGCCCCAGTGGTGCTCAACGCTTCGACGTCCCCGTGGTGACGTCGTCCGCCTCAGCAGGCGAAGATCTCCGCGAGCGTGCGGTAGTCGTGCAGCTCGTCCTTGTCGAACCACAGCTCCACCTCCTGTGCGGCCTCCTCCTTGTTGCCGCTGGCGTGCACGAGGTTCGCCACGGCCTTGCCGGAGGCCACGCTGGCGGCCTTGCCGTAGTGCGAGAAGTCCCCGCGGATCGTCCCGGCCGGAGCCTCGTTCGGGTACGTGCTGCCGACGAGCTTGCGCACGGTGGCGATTGCGTCGAAGCCTTCGAGTACCAGGGCGATGACCGGCCCCTGCTGCATGAACGCGGAGGTGAAGTCGTAGACCTCCTTGCCCAGGCGCTCTTCGAGGTCGAAGTAGTGGCGCCGGGTGAACTCGGCGTCCATCTGCTTCATCTTCACCCCCACGATCTTCAGTGCCGCTTCCTCGAACCGGGTGATGACCTTCCCGCCGAAGCCGCGAACGAGGGCGTCGGGCTTGAGCAGCACAAGCGTGCGCTCCACTGTCTGGCTCTGCTCATGGGACATGAGTTCCCTTTCATCTGCCACGCGGGTGATATGACGGTCGCTCAGCGCGTCAGTGATTGAGGTTACCCGCGCCGGATCAGCCGATCGCGCCTGGCAGTTGGGCTACAGCTGACGGTGCCGCCTCACCCTCCTGATACGGACATTCGAAAGCCGAAAAGTGATGCCCCATCGAACGCAGGGCGGCCGGAACCTGGTTGACGGTCGGGCGCGGGCACCGTCGGAGCGAAGCCGAGCGGGGGTGCTCGCGGCAGGCGCCGCAGCCTCGCGTGAGGGAGTCGGGAGGCGGTGCCGGCGCTGGGTGACGGTCCAGTGCGACTGTTCCAGACGGAAGACGTACGGGCGGCACGCGGTAATCACGGCGTCGCCGCTCCGGGCTCCGATCTCCCCGATGATCGCGACGTGGGTCTCCTGCGCGTCGCACCTGCCAGGAGCCCAGTCGAATCGCCCCCACAGATAGAGCGGCTTCACCGCCAACTCCAGCTTCCAGAGGGATAGGTCCCCGTTGGCCGGCTGCGTCCGGTGGTCTGCATCGTGTCCCTCCGTCGTTCGGTTAGTGGCGGCCGGTCCGTGCCGGGCCCGGCACGGACCGGCCTGCTGCCCGAGGCGGTCAAAGCGTGACTCGCGCCCTGGGTCGCGCTCTCGGCCACTTCCAGACCGGATTTCGATCTTCCAACTCGCCGATCTCGCAAGGGTTCTGAACTAGCATGCCTGGGGGCTGCATCGCTCGCGCATTTGTGCGAGAGGGCGGGACCGGTCTGGGGTGGCACGTCTTAGAGTCAACCGGTGTTCGCTCCCCTCCGCCATGAAGCGGCAGTGCAACTAGCTTGCAGTTGAGACGCATTGACCATGCACGTTGCCGATCGGATACGTGAGGGCCGCGATGGAAGTAGTGGATGTCTGGACCGGCCAGCTTGCCTGCACACTCCAATCCGCTCTCCGCATGACCAACGAGTCCTTCGCCAATCGTCTGGGCATCTCGTCACGAACTGTCGCCACCTGGCACTCCGACCCCGACGTCATCCCGCGCCCGGAGATGCAACAGCTCCTCGACTCCGTCCACGAGGACGCGCCGGCCGCTGTCCGTAAACGCTTCGCGCTGATGACGGCGGGCACAGGCCAGGCAGACGCCGCGGCCACGTTTCCCAAGGCCCAGGCCCTGCGCGTCGCCATCGCTGTCGTCGTCCGCGACGCCGACGTTCTGCTGGTCTGCCGCCGCGCCGAGGACGTCTCCGGGATCACCTGGCAGTTTCCCGCGGGCGTCATCAAGCCCGGCGTCCGACCTGAGACAGCGACCATCCGCGAGACGCTGGACGAGACCGGTGTGCATTGCACCATCCGCCAGCGCCTCGGCGAGCGGCTCCACCCAGTGACTGGCGTGCACTGCGTGTACTTCCTGTGCGAGTACCTCGCTGGGGACGCGATGAACAGCGATGCCGTGGAGAACGTGGACGTGACGTGGGTAGCCAAGAGCGCAGTGACCCGCTTCATCCCCGTCGACAACATTTACCCGCCGATCCTGGAAGCACTGGAGGAAGACGTATGACTGAGCAGACGGCAGCGGAGCGGCCGGGCATCTCCGCTGCGATCGTGGTCCACGAGAACCGCGTCCTGATGGTGCGGCGCAGGATCTCCGAGGGCCAATTGTCATGGCAGTTCCCCGCCGGCGAGATCGAAGACGGGGAGACTTCCGAGCAGGCGGCCGTACGTGAGACACAGGAGGAGGTCGGACTGGCCGTGATCGCAGTCAAGCCCCTCGGCGAACGGGTCCACCCCAAGAGCGGAAGGAACATGTCCTACACCGCCTGCGCGGTCACCTCCGGCACCGCTTACGTGGCCGACAAGGACGAACTGTCCGAGCTGAAGTGGGTTGCGCTGGCAGACATCCCGGAACTCGTTCCGTACGGCCTCTTCGAGCCGGTGCAGGCGCATCTCGACAGCGTGCTGACCTAGCTGTCGGCGGGAGGTGAGGGTCTACATCAGCTCCTCGAACATGTGCTGGAGCCGCCGAGGGACGGTCATGCTGACGCGCCGGTGGGCGGGGAGGTGTCGTTGTCGGCTGACTGGTGCCTATAGACGGACACATGGTGCGTGCTGGTCGCGGTAAATGGGGAGCCCTCCCAGTCGGCGGTCCGCCGTTCCAGGCGAAGGCCAGCCAGCTGCGCCATCAGGTCCATTTCGGCGGGATAGGCGTAGCGCATGACGTTCGGCAGAAGATGACAGCCATCCGGGCCGACGAGTACGTCCTGGGCCCGGACGACCTGGTGCACGGGGTCGTGCACGAACGCGGACCATTTCAGGTGTTCCTCGCTCAGTTCGCGGACGATCATCTGCTGGCGTTCGGAGGCCATGCCCGAGGCGTGCGGGACAGCCGCTTCGACGACGAATCCCCCACGGGGAGTTAGGTGTTTGGCCGCGCTGCGGAAGCAGCTGACCTGGTCCTCTTGTTTGGTCAGCAGGAAAAGCGCGCTCGCTATGACGTAGACGAGTGGGTAGTGCGTTCCGAGCTCGAACCGGGCCATGTCGCCGATCCGCGCCTGGACAGGCGAGCGCCCCTCGGGGGTTTGCTCTTGGTGCTCTTCGAGACGGCTGATCATCTCCTGGGAGGCGTCAAGGCCGAAGACGGGTGTACCCCATTCGGCCAGAGGAAAGGCGACGCGGCCGGTTCCGATGCCGAGCTCCAGGGCTGCGCCGTCCCCGGCGAGGTCGGAGAGGGCGGAAGCCGCGGCGGTCGGGTCCGAGTTACGGGTGTCCACGTCGTAGTACGGGGCCCAGTGGTCCGAGCGGGTGGTTTGCTGGTGCAGGTTTTCCATGATCTCTCCTGTGGCCCTAGGTGAACTCTGGTGCGGGTGTGTGCGCTCTAGTTCTGGTTGGGCGGCGCTGCGCGAGTACGCCGCCGCCGAGCAGGGACGACAGCTTCGCCGGTCTGAAGCGCCGAGGCAGGCGCTTGGTCCTTTGCGGCTCAAGGTCCGGGAACGGTTACTCCGGTGGGGTGCTGGGCGTGGTGTTGGCGCGGGGGCGCCAGTTCCGGGTGGCCGCCACGTTGGGCGACTTACAGGAGCTGGCCCACGGCGATGAGTTCGCCGACTCGCCCCTCGGCGGTCTCCCACCAGGAGCGGATGGGAGCGGCTCCGCTGCCCTTGGCGAGTGATCCGTCCGGGCGGCGGTCGGGTAGGCCGAGGAGCTGCTGCTCGATGGGGGTGAGGGCGGGGTCCCTCTGGAGATGGGTGGCGGGGTCGTCGACGGGGTGGAGCCAGCGGTATCCGTACTGGAGCATGAGGGCGAGGCGGGAGCGGCCGGAGAGGTTGATGCCTCCGGTGTGCCAGGTCCGGTTCTCGAACAGGACGGCGTCGGTTCCGGCGATGTCAGGCGTAATAGCGCTGGGCGGGTCGATGGCGCCAGCGGGGACGACGGGTTCCTCGGTGAGGCGGTGGCTGCCGGGGAGGAACATGGTCAGCCCGCAGTCGGGGGCGACGGGGGTGAGGTAGTAGGCGGCCTTGATCGCCATGCGGGGGGTGTGGGGGAAGCCGAGGTCGGCGGTGACGCCGTACATGTCGCGGTGCCATCCGTGGCGCTCGGGGATGCGGATAGTGCGGGGCGGACCGCTGGGCAGGGCGATGAGGTGGGCCGACAATAGGTGGATGTTCGGGCTGAGGAGCTGGACGACGGTGGGCAGGACGGCCGCGTTGGCGAGGAGCGGGAGGAAGGCACAGTCGAGGTTGAGGCATCCGCGGAAGCCGTCCTTGCCGTCGCCTCCTCGGTCGCGGCCCTGGGTGATGGCGCTGGCCAGTAGCCGCTCGGCGGCGGTCAGGAGCCGGTCGCGCAGGTCCGGGGTGATCGCGTCGCGGACGATCGCGTACCCGTCGCGTTCGAACGTGTCGATGGTGCCGGCGTCGGGGGTGACGGGTGGGAGCGGGGCGCTCATGCCGGTATCTCCTTCGGGAGGTCGGTGAGGGTGGTGGCGAACTGCCACAGGCCGGGGTCGTCGAGGCCGCAGAGCTGGAGGAGACGGGTCTGGGAGACGGGGTGGCCGGGGTCGCGGTAGCCGAGGACGGTAAGCCGGGGCCCGGGGTGGCGGCGTCCGAGGAGGGCGTGGATGTCGGCCGGGTGCCCGCTGGTGGCCAGGACGATCGGTGCCCGGGTGCCGAAGTGGCGGGCGAACGCCTCCGGGGCGAGGGCGAGAGGGCGGGCGCCGTCCTCGGCGAGGACCGTGAGGTCGTGGACGTGGACGTACCGCAGGCGCAGGCCGGGGCGTTCGGCGCGCAGCCGCTGAGCGAGGGTGGTCAGGGCCTCGGCGGGCAGGTCGCCGGCGGAGGCGAGGATCAGGTCGGGCTCTCCGGGGCCGGGGTGGGTCAGATGGGGCCAGATCGCGATGCCGTGCCGCAGTTCCTCGTCGAGGGTCTCCAGCGGGTGGTGGACGACCGTGTGCTTGCCGGCGACGACGATCGTGCACCGGCCGAGCTTGCGCAGGGCGAAGGTGAGGGCGGCGGCGGCGCGCCCGGAGTCGGCGGGGGTGAGGACGTGAAGCGTGGGGTCGCCGCCGGCCAGAAGTGCCGTAGTCAGGCTGGGGTTTTGATGGGTGAACGTGTTGTGCCAGCCCAGGCTGGTCAGCAGGTAGACCAGGCTGGGCAGCGGGGCGAGCCCGGCGTGACGGCGCACGGACCGGTGCTTGAGCTGCTGCTGGATGAGGCTGAGGGTGATCGGCGCGAACGCCTCGTAGGTGGCGACGAGGGCGTGCCGGCCGGTCTCCGTGTAGCCCTGGGCCCAGGCGTGGCACAGCTCCTCGCTGAGCACTTCCACCGCCCACGGCACCGGGCGTCCGTGCTCGTCGGCGAGGTCGAGGCGGTTGGAGGCCAGCTCGTCGGGGCTGAACACGCGGAACGGTCCCTGCTCGGCGCGGGCCCGCAGGACCTCGGGGACCACCTGCGCGAACGGGCGCCCGGCGGCGCGGGCGGCGACCTGGGCGGAGGCGGCGACGCAGCCGCGCGGTGCCGGGAGGCAGTCGGGCTTGGGCCGGGGCAGCGGCAGCGCGGGCAGCAGATGCGGCCGGGGCCGGCCGCTGGAGGTGAGGAGCTGGGCGGGCTGGTACGAGGCCAGCCAGTCGGCGAGCGCGTCGAACTCGGCGGGCACACCGGCTGGGTTATGCAGCGGCGTCTTGTGGACCGCCGGGGTGCCTGCGAGGCGGGCGGGGACGCCGTGGCCCTTGTCCAGGGTGAGCACCAGGACGCTGGAGGGCCCCGGAATGCCCAAGGGCTGGGCGGCGCCGAGTGCTTCGGCTACCGCCTGGCGGAGCTGGCCGATGTCGAGCCCGTCGCTGTAGACGGGCCGGTGGCCAAGGCCGGTGAAATAGGCGGTGAGTTCGGCGCGGCCCAGGGTGGCCAGCACGCTCGGTCCGCCCATGCGCATCCCGTTGAGCAGGACGACGGGAAGGACTGTGCCGTGGTCGCCCGTACCGTGCAGCGCGCGGGTGGCGAGCCACGAGGCGGCGGTCGTCCCGGTCTCGCATTCTCCGTCGCCGATCAGGACCAACGACAGCCGGTGGGGCGCGTCGAGGACCGTGCCTTGTCCGATCGCGAGGGCGGGACCGAGCTGGCCTCCGGTGTGCAGGTGGCCGGGGATCATCGGGGTGATCTCCCCGCCGACGCCGGGCAGGGGGAAACCCGTGAGGAGTTCGCGCAGCCCGGCCGCGTCCTGGCGCAGGTGAGGATGGGCATGGCCGAGTCGGCCGGTGAGGTAGGCGTGGGCGAGGGCGGAGGGCCCGGCGTGCCCGGCGCCGTGCAGGACGTGCAGCTCGTAGCCGTCGGGGACGGCCGCCTGGAGCGGGCCCAGGGCGGCGAGCATCCGGTTGGTGGGCGGGCACACCCCCCAGTGGCCGGCCGGTCGCGTCTTGACGTCGCCCGGAATCAGGGGCCGGGCCAGGAGCGGGTTGTCGCGCAGGTAGAGCTGGGCGAGACAGAGGTAGTCGAGCGCGTCGGCGACGGCGGCCACCGAAGCGTCGGGCACTAGGCGGTTCGTCCGGCGGGCGAGGTCAGCCCACATGCGGTCCTCCAGCCGGGGCGAGAGCGGCTTCGACGGTGCGGGCGTGAACGGTGCCCTCCCGCTCCAAGCGCGCGGCGGTGCCCATAGGGCAGTCGACGATGGTCATGTGCCGGCCGTGCGGGCAGATCCCGCCGTCGACGACCGCGGCGATACCGGCCCCCGTGGCCCGTTCGAAGGCGGCGACCTGGCCGACTGTGAGCGCCGGATGGTCCTCGTCGCCGGCGGCGGGGGTGGAGATGCTGCATACGGCGGCGGCCAGCGGCTCGCCGGCCAGGGGAACCAACTGGCCCAGGACCCCGTCGGGGCATCCGACGAGCGCCGGGGAGCCCACCGCCGCGATGGGCTCCACCCCCGGCTTCCACGGAAGACGCAGCGCGAGGTCCCCCGGCCACAGGCCGCAAGCCAGCAGACGGGCGTCGTCGCTCAGGTCGAACAGAGCCTCGGCCGTGTCCGGGGAGTCGAGCAGGAGCAGCAGCGGCTTGGCGGTCGGGCGTTGCTTGGCGCGGAAGACAGCGTTCGTGGCGGTCGGGTCGGCGGCGCGGACACACAGCATGTACCAGCGGGGGGTGGGCACGGCGACCACCTGCCCGGCGGCCAGGAGCCGGGCGGCGTCGGGGAGTTGGTCGGGCGTGAGGACGTCCACGATGCTCGGCCCTTTCACGCGGTGCCGGGGCGGGTGAGGGCGGCGAGCGCCGGGTACTCCAGCCACGGGTCCGACAGGGCACGCAGGGCGAGGTCGGTGTGCTGGGCGTGGTGGACGCGGAAGTACGCCATCACCCTCGGGGTGCTGCTGGTGTTGATGCCGACATGGTGCGGGACGAGGTGGTGCATCGTGACCACGTCGCCGGGCTCGGCGGTGAAGGCGGTGCCGTCCTGGGCGTCGATGTCGTCGGGGGTCTGTGCCGGCTGCCCCAGGGCCCAGTCCGTGGCGAAATACCGGGCCATCTGGTGGTGCCCGCCGGGCACGTAGTGCAGAGCGCCGGCGTCCGCAGTGGCGCTGCCGTCCAGGACGACGCCGACGATGAAGGTGAACGTGCGCAGGTCGCGGGGTTCCAGGTGGGGGCAGGAGACGCCGTCGACGTGCATTCGCTTCACGGGCTGCTGCGCGCCGTGGGGCAGCCGGATCTGGATCTGCGCCCGGGTGACCGGGGCGGTCCTCGCGGGCCGCAGGAGATCCCCGGCTAGCTCCGCCAGGCCGCTGTGCTGGTAGACGGTGAGGAGGTCGGGGTGCTCCTCCAGCTCGGGGGCGAAGCTGCGTTCGGTGTAGGCGGTGAGCCGCGCGGGGTCGTACGCCTCGGCTAACCAGTCGCTGACGAGGTCACGGGCCCGGGACAGGACTACGCCGTGGACCAGGCCACGGCGTATGAGGACGCCGTCGTCGATGAACTGGCGCCGCTCGTCGTCGCTCCACGTCAGAGGTCGGGGCATGGTGGTTCTCCTTCCGGAGGGACGGGGCAGAGAGCCGGGGCGGGGAGAGGGGCCGCCCCGGCGAAGAGGGAGGAGCGGGTTAGCCGCGTCGGCCGAGGACGACCTGGAAGGAGGCGTGCTCGATCAGCCCGCCTGCGGCGGTGTGCTCGTCGAGCAGAGCTCGGGCACGGCGCTCGAAGTCCTCGACTCGCTCGCCGAACAGCGGCCGGGCGGCGAAGGAAGTCGAGTACAGGTAGCCGATCACGGTGTCGGTGGTCCACTCTCGCTCGACGGCGATGGTGTGCTCCTCGACCTGGCCGAAGGCGGACTCGGCGAGGATCTCGCTGTATGGCCGGTCGTGTGCCTCGTACTTCTTGCCCACTCCGGCTCGCCGCTTCTCGCCCAGGTACTCCTGGATCAGGGCGCGCAGGGCGTCGGTCCACTCGGTGCGTGCGGTCCACAGGCTGCCGTCGCCCATGACGGCGACGGTCGCGTCCGGCGCGGTCATGCCCTCCAGACGCGACAGCACCACCTCCTGGTCCATCCAGTGGAACGCGCGGCAGACCGTGACGAGATCGGCCCGGGTGGAGGAGAGCGGGGTGAATTGCTCGGCCGAGGCGTTGTGCAGGCGGACGGTGACCGGCAGCCCGGCGAGCGCCTTGTCTGCCTCGGCGAGCATGCCCGCGTCCTGCTCGACGACGTCGATCTCCGTCACCGTCCCGGCCAGGGCGAGGGGGACCTGTCCGGTGCCGGACCCGAGGTCGAGCAGGGCTCGGTGTTCCTTGCCGGCCACCCGCCGCGCGAGCAGCTCGACGGCCTCCTTCGGGATGCCGGGCCGGTAAGCGGCGTAGAACGGGGCGGTGGCGTCGAACTGGCTCACGGGATGATGCTCCTGATCGTGTGGGTTGGCGGAAGGACTGTCTGCTCTATGTGCCCGACCGCGCGGGCGAGGTCCGGTACGACCGTGACCCGCCCGGGGTGCTCGGCCAGCAGCCGGAGGGCTTCGGCCGACGGCGGGTGCGGGGTAATCCACAGAGCCTGGGCTCCGGCGGCAAGGGCACCGCGCACGTCGTAGTCGAGGCTGTCGCCGACGTGCAGCACCTCTGCGGGATCCCGGCCGTGCAGCGAGGCAACAGTCTGCACAGCGCGTGGGTCGGGCTTGGCGAACCCGAGCTGCCACGAGGGGTGGTGGGCCCGGAGGTGCGGGGCGAGAAGGGCGGCGACGTCGGTCTCCCGCTCGTCCCAGTGGCTCACGTTCGACAGGGTGACCACCGGCACGACCTGCGCGATCCGTGCCACCGCCACAACCGCGCCGGGCCACAGAGCGAAGTGAGGCGGGCGGTGGTCGTGGGGGAAGGCAGACGGCGCGAGACCCAGAGCGGCGCACACCGTCTGCGGCCCCGCCGCATCACGGCGCGGGTCCAGGGCGTGCAGGATTCGCTGGGCGGCCCGCTTCGCCTCACGGGCCGGGAGCGGGGACAGCTCCACCAGGCGCTGCGTCAGCGTTGTCCCTGACGGCTCGCCCAGGGTGTATCCGACATCGAGGCTCACCAGCCGCACCCCACCCACGTTCACGATAGACCCGCCAGAGCCGCGATGATCAGGCCGATCCGCTCGGTGCGCACTGGCCCGGAGCCAGCTTCGCTAAGGAAGGTCAGCAGGTGCCGGGCTTCGGCCGGCGACCAGCCGCTGGTGTCGACACCGGCCTCGGCAGCAGCCTGGGCGAGGTCGTCGGGGATCGTCGGCGGGCGGGCGCCGTGCGGAATCAGCAAGGTACCGCCCCACTCCTCCCCGTCCTGCGACTGGGGCAGGACGGGGACGAGGGGTGCCAGAACGGTGATGTCGTCGAACGTGAGGATCCGGACAGGGAGGTCGGGCAGGCGCACCGGCTGGTCGAGGCGAAGAGTTGTCGACAGGAAAGTGTCGTGTCCGCTCAGCCGCTCGTCCACGACGAGCAGGACGGCTCCTTCGCGCCGCTCCAGTCGTCCGCGGACCACTAACTCACCTGTGTGCCTAGGCATTACCAGCGCACCTCCATCCCGAGACCGGGCCGGTCGGGAAGAGCCACATGCCCGCCCTCCGGCCGGAGCGTGCCGCGCAGCGTCCGCTGCCGGCGTGGCTCCCACACCACCTGGTACTCCACCGCGCCCGCCGCGTGAGGGAAGGCTGCGGCCAGGTGCACGGCGGGAAGGAACGCCCGCCCGTGCAGATGGACGGGCACCCCGGCATCGTGAGCGACGCCCACCCAGTCCCGCGCTTCGGTGATGCCGCCGCACCACACCGCGTCGAACGTGAACGCCTCCGGTCGGCATCGCCTCAGCAGGACTGCGACCTCCTCCAGGCAGGACAGCCGCTCGCCCACCGCGACCGGTAGACCTTTCGTCTGCCTGCGCAGAAGTGTGTAAGCGGCCAGATCGGTCCGGGGGAGCGGGTCCTCCACCCAGCGCACGGCCTCCGGGATGAGTCGTCGTGCAACTTCCCTGGACCGTGTGGGGCCCCATGTGCCCAGGGCGTCCACCGCCACGCTCTGACCCGCCCACTTCGCCGCCCGTTCTGCCAGCAGTGCCAATTCGTCGGCTTCTGCCTCGCGCAGCGCCCATTTGGTGAAGGCGAACCCCTGGCCAGCGGTGGCCTTGACCGACTCGATGGCCGAATCCGCGTTCAGGTCCAGGGAGAGCCAGGAGGCGTAGACAGGCACCTGCCGTGCGGGACTCTCGCTGAGCAGGGCCGCGACCGGGAGGCCGGCGAGGTGCCCGTGCAGGTCCCATACCGCGCAATCCAGCGCCCCGACCGCCCAGCGTCCGAGCCCCGCCGCGTGCGGACCGAGTTCGGCCAGGAGTCTGCGCAGCAGACCGTCGTGGTCGACCACCGGGTGGTGCAGAGCGCTCTGCCCGAGCCGGGTGGCTACCAAGGCGGCGGGCAGCTCGTCGACCGGAGCGAACACGCCGGCCACCCCGCCGGACTCGACCACCACCGCGAACTGGCTGTCGCCGCCCTCCCACGGGCCCGCCACGTTTTCGTCGAGGCGCTCGACCCTCACCCGGTCGATGGCCGGGTCAGCGAGGCCCATCGACGAGGTCCTCTCCCGCGTAGGTGAAGTACCACAGCGGTCGGTAGCACTCCCAGCCCACCGGCTGCAGCCCAGTCTTCGCCATGGCCCGCTCGATCACCGTACGTGCCTGCAGGTAGTACTTCAGGCTCTCCGCGCCCGGCGTCCGCATCCCCTGCATGATCACTGTGTGTGCCTGGAAGACCTGGACGTTCGGGAACGCCGTGACCTCACCCGCCAGCTCGTTCACCCCGCGCATGAGGTCCTCCATCGGGTCCAGGCCGACGATGTACGTGTACGAGGTGTCCAGCCCTGCCTTCCGCGCCCGCGTCAGCAGGCGCGGCATCTGCTCGGGGCCAAGGTCGGCTTTAGTCGCTTTCATCAGGGCCTCGCGCCGGGTGAAGTGCTCGGTCGTCAGCCTGAGCACGAACGGCGAGACCTGCGATGCGATGGTCTCGAACGCCTCGTCGGTGCGCAGCACGGAGGTGAGGAAGCCGATCCGAGCCGTGACACCGGCCCGCTGCAGAGCGGGGCGTAAGGCGGTCAAGTGCGCGACGGCGGCCCCCTCGCGCTCGAAGCAACCGGTGGAGACGGTGACCTCCTCCAACTCGGCCAGGTTGCGGCGGGGGTGCTGCTCGCCGAGGGCCCGCAGCAGAGCGTCGAGCCCCTGGTCCTCCTGCATCCTCGGGTCGGCGGCGGCCTCCAGGGTGTTCGGGCACCAGCCGCACCCGACGCACCGGCTGCGGGCGTTGGGATTGAGGGTCGCGGCACGCCCCTCGTTTCGGAAGTACCCTCCGACCGCCTCGTCGGCATCGATGCGCTCGACGTGTGCGACCACCTCGCCGTTCAGCGACAGCTCGTCACCCCGGAGCCGGAACGGGCTGGCCGGCTGGTTCAGCGGAACGATGATCTGCCAGGCAACGTCGGGGCGGCGCACGAGGCGGAGGTTGACCCTGGCCCGGTGACGGTCCTGGGCCGAAGTGATCCCGTACAGGTTGACGGCGATCAGCAGCACGTCCTCGACGGGGACTTTGTGGCGCAGGGCGGTCTGCTCCAGATCATGCAATCGGCCGGTGCCGACGGCGCCGTCCGAGGATATGGGCCGGCGCATGGAGAGATGTGGCATGGAGGACTCCAACTTGATCTTGAGTGGTGTGTGTTGCTACAGGAGCGCGGCACCTACCTCGTGTCGCGGCAGATCATCGGTGTCGGCCGTTGTGCTAGTGCACCGACTACTCGGCTGGGGCGAAGGTGGTGAAGTGCGCCGGCGGGTGGTCGATGGGCAGGCTGGGCCGCCAAGAGGTGAGGATCTGGGCGCTGCAGACGAACAGGCCGTCGGGGAGCTGATCGAGCGGATACCACGCCCAGTCGCCGACGCTCTCCTCCGGCTGCGTGGCCGGTTGTCCTTGCCAGGCGTGGACGAGCGCGCCGACGGTGATCCGCAGGACACCTTCGACGTGGTCGACAAGCGTGCCCAGGAGTCTCACGTCGCCGCGCCGAGCGACCAGACCGGATTCCTCGGCGAGCTCGCGGATGACCGCGTCTTCGAAGGTTTCCCCGGCCTCTACGCTGCCGCCGGGCAGTTCGAGTGTTCCGCGGCTGTGCCGGCCCAGCAGGATGCCCCGTTCGCTGAGCAGGATCGCGCCGACGCCGACGGCCGCGTGGGCGGCCGGCGCTCGGGTGCTGCGGGGTCGGCTGGAGACTCGCGCGGGCCGGTTGGGAAGGCGCCGGGCGCGGATGAGCTGCTGGATGACCGAGGCGCTCTCGTCGGGGTGCGGGAACAGCTCGATGGCCTCGACTCGGAAGCCGTATTCGGTGAGCAGGTCCTCCCACAGCTGCGGTGCCAGGACCCACATCTGCGTCGGCAGGGGCGGGTCGTCGCGCAGCAGGATCATCTGCTCGCGCGGTGCCACTTCCGTGGACGGACCGCGGCCGTGCAGGTCGGTGTGGAGGAGCGAGAGGATCAGAGGTGCGCCGGGGCGCAGGCCATCGCGCAGGGCCGGCAGCGAGCGGTGCGGATCAATGAAGGAGAGCGTTCCGATCGCGTACGCGGCATCGAACGGCTCGACTCCGGCCAGGTACTCGGTCACGTCCGCCTGGACGAACTCCACGCCCCCTACGTCCGCGTGGGCGGAGACTGCGCGTTCGTGCTGGGTCGGGGACAGCTCGATGCCGGTGACGCGGGCTCCGTGAGCCTGGGCGAGATGGACGGCGTGGTGTCCAGCCCCGGAGCCGATGTCCAGGACACGGCGGCCGGCGACATCGCCGAGGACCTCCGCTCCCGGTCCGATCCCTTCCCAGGGCGTCCAGCCGAGCCGGTCGGGGATGGGCGGTGTGTAGGCGCGGGCCATTTGGCGCTGGCCGTAGATCTGCCAGGCCCGGGTGTTGGTGTCCTCGGCGGGCACGGTTGCCTCCTGATAGGGATGGTGAAGGTTCAGGTGTGCGTGGTCAGGAAGGTGGGGCCGTCACCGCGCCTTGCTCGCTCGATGGCGTCGAGACGGGCGAAAGCGAGCGGTGCCATCAGCTCCTGCCAAGTCGCGAGGTCGTGGACGGCCCACATGTCGTGCTCGGCGGGGTCGAGGCGGATCCGGCCGAGCTGCTCGGCGGTCAGCCGACCTCCGTCGAAGATGAGCCCGACCTTGTTCAACGGCAGGCGTGAACCGGCGTGCATGAAGTGCGTGAGAAGCAGCTTCGGCGCGTCCAGACCGAGTTCAAGGCCCGTCTCCTCGACCGCCTCGCGCTGAGCGGTCTGCAGCGGGTCCTCGTCCGGGGCGTCCAAGTTGCCGCCGGGGAACTGCCAGAGTCTCGAGCCGTAGACCGAGCGGAGCTGGATGGGCCGGTCGTGCGCGTCGCGGATGTACAGGCAGCCGTACACCGTGTGGTGGGGGACGGTCTGCGCGTACTGCTCGGCTGTCATCGGCATGGGGCGGCCGGGCCGGGCGGGGCGGTGGTCGAAGGCAAGGGCGAGCACGCCGAGGGCTTCCTCGTCCGGTGGGTAGATGCCGCGGAGGTTGGCGAGCAGCTCTCCGGGCGGCCCGTCCGGGTCGATGCGAGCGGTGTCCTCCCAGCGGAGCAGGTCCTCGAAGGAGGAGTACGGGGTGATCCGCTGCACGATGACGTCGAGTTTCCGCCCGGTGTCCCGGTCGTGGAAGACGACCGTGTCGCCGACGCCGATGTCGCGCTTGTTCGGGGCGGCCACCCTCACTTCGATCGTCTTACGACCGGCTTCCACGTGGCGGTAGTACCTCCCGAGCAGGTGCATGTGGTGCTCGGGTGGTGCGTCTCCGGCCGATGGGCTCGGGACGGCCGGGATCGTCTGTTGCGCGTCGTCGGGCATACGTGCCTCCGTTCGGTGCTGTCCGTCCGTCGCGGTCGTCCGGACCGGTCGTGGAACGGTGGCCGCCGCACTCCTGTGTCTGCGGATCGGAGCGGGTGGCGGGGAAGTAGAGTCCGCCGGCGTGCTAGGGCAGTTCGATCGGTCCGTAGCGCGCGTGAGGCTCCTGGCGCATCAGCGCGTCGTACCGGTCCGCTGCCGAGAAGTGCCAGAACTCGGTCCCATAATTCGTAAAGCCCGCGCTCTCCATGGCGTTGAGCAGCAGCGTGCGTTGGTGGCGTGCCTGGTCGCTGAGGTTCAAGGCGTGCGTGAAGCACGCCCCGTTGCTCTCCTCGGGGGAGGCGTTGACGCGGGTGCCGAGGTCGAGTTCGTGGCCGTCCTGGTCGACGAGGGTCACGTCCACGGCTGCTCCCGCGGAGTGCGGCGCGATCTCCGGCGGAGACACGTACCGGCTGGCGGCCTGGTGCAGCTGCTCAGGTGCCCAGTCGGGATGGGCGGCGGCCAGCTCATCGCGGTACTCGGTGAAATAGCGCTGCTGGAGCGCCAGTGGCCGGTAGCCCTCGATGAACAGCAGGTCGGTGCCGGCGGGCAGGAGCGAACGGGCATGCTTCAGCCGGGCGAGGACGCCTTCATGGACGTGGGCGAATGCGCCCAGCGGGTCTTGCTTGCGAGGGTCGACGCGGAAGTCGTGGTCGCGCACGTCGACGAGCGGCTCTCCGCACTCGCGCACCGGGATCGCCGCGACCTGCGGATCGGACATCAGCACCAAAGGGTTCATAGAGTCTCCCTGTGACGGCTTGCACTGCGGTAGCGGGGCGGCGGCAGGGATCAGATCGGCGTCGCGCACGATCCGGGCGACGGTGTCCTGCAGCGTGCTGTCGACCGGGACCACGGCTTCCAGACCGCCGGGCAGCAGATCCAGCTCCCGGTACCACGAGGTGAGGTGGCTGTCGGTGACTTGCTCCAGGTACGCGGCGTCCGCCTTCGACGCATGCCGTACCAACGTCGACTCCAGCGGCACGTCCAGGTAGTAGCAGGCCGAGACGCCGCGGTGGTCCCGTACCAGCGACGTGATCATGTGGCCGTAGCGGTCGGCGTACAGGATCCCTTCGAGTACCACGTGGAAGCCGGCGTCCAGGGCCTGGCGGGCGATCCTGCCGAGCAGGGCAATGTTGGCGCCGCCCGTGGTGTCGTGCTCGCGCAGCACGTTCCGGCGGATCACGTCCTGGCCTACGATCGCGACACCGCGGCCGTAGTGATCTCGCAGCCCCTGGGCCACGCTCGACTTGCCCGACGCCGAGTTCCCGCGAAGCACCACGAGTCGGGTGTCCGGGCGCCCGGCCGCTGTAGCAGCGGGCATGCGACTGGGTGCGCTGGTCGGGGTGCCAGTCATGCGGGCCAGCCCGTCTCGCTGTAAAGCTCACCGCTCTGGATCTTCGCGATAGCCAGTCGGGTATAGGGGACGAGGTCATCGGGAAGGGCAGTCGGGTCCCAGAATCTCCACTGCAGGCACTTGTCCGGCTCGCGCAGCTTCGGTTCCCCGCGCCAGGTACGGGCGCGGAAGAACAGGCCCATGCGGGGTGGGTTCCTGGGCTTGCCGATGTGGTGGACGACGTGGACGAGTTCGACATCCTGGCGCTCGATCTGCAGGCCGGCCTCCTCCTGGGCCTCCCTGATCAGGCAGGCGATAGCGTTCTCCTGCTCGCAGTGGCCAGCCAAGACGTGCCAGGTGGACGGCGCGAACGCGGAGTTGGGGTGGCGCAGTCCGAGCAGCACCGTCCCGTCGGGCCGCTCCAGATAGAGGTGGACGCCGATGATGTTGGGGACCGTGCCGTGCGGCGAAGCCAGACGCTCCTCCTCGGGTTCGGGCCCGCTCCGCATCGCTGGATTGCGGGCGGCGTGGCGCCGAACGAGGTCGCTGGTGGTGTCCGCGATGCGCAGGCGGTGGAGGTCCGAGGGGGCGAACCAGGCCAGCATTACCCCTTCGGTCAGATGGAGTTCGCGCGGATCACCGTTCCAGCGGCCCGCGTAGATGGCGATGGGCACGGTCGCGCCGGCGTCGTCGGTGGCGTACTCGGTGCCGAACGGGGTCAGGTCGGTGAGGTCGAGGCCGGCTTCCTCGGCAAGTTCGCGCCGGACGGTGTGTTCCAGGGTGGCGTCCTGGGGCTCTCGGCCGCCGCCCAGAAGGGACCACATGCCCGGCTCCCAGATCTGGCCGGGGAAGTAGTCGCGCAAGTGGAGCAGGTACTCGCCGCGGTCGTTGTGGATCAGGGCCGAGGCGTTGGCCGTCTCCGGTTCGACCTGGAACGGGAGCTTGAGCAGCTTCTCGCGCAGGGTCGGTGAGGTCACCCGGTCCACGGGGCGCCACTCGATGCCGCCGACTTCGTCCTCCTGAAGCACGACCGGCACCTCGGTCGAGGTATGCAGCCGGAAGAGGAGGCGGAGGGCGAAGTGCTGGTGGCCGGGTTCGCCCTTGCCCGGGTGGGCGTCGATGTCGTGGATGTCGATGTCCAGCGGCACGGTCTCGTAGCCGGGCCACGCGGTGACGGCTCGGGGCGGGATCCCGGTCTCCTCGTGCAGCTCCCGCAGTGCCACCGCTGCCAGGGAGTCGTCGGTGGGCTCGGTGTGTCCGCCTGGGGCTAGTACCTTCCCGCTGGCCAGGTGCAGCACGTGCAGGACGCGGCCGAGCTGATCGACGACGATCGCGCTGCAGGTGACGTGTCCGGTGAAGGTCGAGCGGCTGGCGATGTCCTCGCCGGTCCGGTCGAGGGCGTCCAGGAGGACGCCGAGCTGCTCGCGCTCGTGGGGGTGGCGTGCGAGGTAGGCATCGACGGTCGTGCGGATGTGGTGGTGCGACAACGGCATGTGGCTACCTCGGAGGGGGCGTGAGCGGGGCGAGTCAAGGCGGGGCGGTCGGTGGGGTCAGCTCAGCCGCATCCCCTCCGCAGGGATCTCCTCGATGGCGGCGGGGCGAGCGGTGGGCAGGCGCCACTGATCTCGTGTCGTCTCCATTGCGAGCTGGGCTTGTCGCGCTCCGGGCGGGCCCCAGCCCAGCAGGGCGGCTGCCTGGGCGGGGGTGGCGATCAGACGGGCGAAGGGGCGTCCGGTGGCGGGGTCGACGGCCGCTGGCCTGATGGCGGTGACCCGGGCGGCCAGGCGGAGCCGGGCGTTGGGCCCCACGCCTCCGTAGACCTCGCCGGTCTCGTCCAGCACCCAGCCCAGCCGAACCGGATCGGCCAGGGTGAGCTGGGCTTCCTCGGCGGCTTCGCGGCGCAGGGTGTCCTCGGGCGTCGCGTCGGTGCTCTCCACGGTGCCGCCGGGCAGCATCGGCAGCGCGCCCCGCGGGCCGGGGTCGGCCACAAGTACGACCCTGCCGTCAGGAACGAAGCACCAAGCCCAGGCTTGCCGTACGGGGAGCCGCTCGGGCACGGGGCCGCGGTTGAGGGGGCTGTCCCACAGGGGCCGGTAGCGGACGTGGACGTCGTGCCGGTCCAGGGCTGGGACGTCGAGGATGTGCTGGCCGTCGGCGAGGTGGGCGGTGGCGGTGTTCCCGAGTCGGGCACGGTAGGCAGCGAGCATGATTTGCGCATCCACGGGGCGCAGCCGCCGTACTGCGTCTCGGGTCTCCAGGAAGGCGTACTCGGACAGCTCCTCATAGGGCAGGCTGATCGCCTCCACCTGGTTCGGGCGAAGGGTTCCCGCGTCGAAGACGAAGCGGACCTCGCCGGGGCTGGTCGAGCGGGGTGCGAGGTCGGGGTGGTACGAGGAGAAGGAGTGGACGGCGAGCACGGCCGACAGAGGCAGGACGAGGCCCAGTTCCTCAGTGATCTCGCGCCGGCAGGTGACGTGGGGGTGTTCGCCGGGTTCGACGACGCCTCCGGGCAGCAGCCACGTGCCGTCCTTGCGGTAGGTGGGGCGCACCAGCAGGACCCGGCCGACCTCGTCGGTGATGATCGCGGCTGCGCCTAGCCAGGCAGCGTGCCGGGCGGCGGCGTACTGCGCCGCCGGCAGAGCAGCATCCGGAGCGACGCGATCCGAAGGGGAGACAGGAGAGGACACGGGTCTCTGCCTTTCACGACTATGGACGGGTGGACGTGCAGCACGGGTGGGAGGCGGTGATCAGGAAGCACCGTCGTTCATCCGGCGTCGTTCCTTTCGAGGTCGGTGGGACGGGCGGTGCTGACGGGCAAGATCGGCCAGTCCACGGTGACGCGGGTGTGCTTCTTGGCGAACACGTGCGGCTCGTGGACCGGGCCCGCCGGAGCACGGCCGGCTGCCGGGCGGGCGGTGATGAGGGGGCAGCGGGCGCCGCGATGGTTGCGCTGCCAGCTCTCGACGTGCTCGGCCATCTCCCGCGCGGCGAGGTGACCGTGGTCGCCGTAACCCTGGACGACGAACTCGTACCGGCCCTTGCCGTCGTCTCCGTCGCCGATGCGCTCATGGGCCAGCCGGGCGAGGGAGGCTCCGCGGACGATCGCGGCGGCGGGCCAGTGCGGGGGCGGAGGGTTGAGGACCTGGTGGTCGCCGTCGGGGTCGGCTTCTAGGCGGCAGAAGCCGGGCAGGGCGCCGGCGAGGTAGAGCGTGAGGAGATCGAAGGGCTCCTGGCCCTCGACGGTGATGTTGGTACGGGTGACGGTCGGCTCGCGGGTGAGGGCGGGGGCGAGTTGGTCCACGGACAGCGGGGTGCAGTCTTCCCAGGAGAGGTGGACTCCGGTGCCGGGGACGGTGCGGCGGTTGGGGTTCCAGGCGCCGTCGCCCTGCATGGCGACGAAGCCGCAGATGACGAGCGGTTCGTCGCTGTGCAGCGCCCCCTTCTCCTTGGTGAAGCCGATGGCCCAGTGGTAGCCGTGCAGGCGCAGCGGCGCGACGAGTCGGCCGCCGACGGACAGGGCGTCGATCCAGGGCAGGTCCCAGGTGTCGACGGTGACCACGATGGCGTCGAATCCGCCCTCCGGCACCACCTTGGAGGGCAGATACTCGGCGTCCGCGGTGACCACACTTACCTGGCTGTATCCGGTCTCGGGCAGGAAGCGGACGGCTCTCTCGGTGACGACCGGGTCGATGTCGAGGGTGGTGACGTGACCGGTCGGACCGACGAGTTCGGCGATCAGGGCGGCGTTGTATCCGCCGGAGCCGATCTCCAGGACGCGGTGGCCGGGTTGGATGCGGGCGGCTTCGAGCATGTCGGCTTGTAGCCAGGGCGCGGAGATGGAGCTGGTGGTGGTTCCGTCGTCGCGGTGCCGGGTGGCGACGATGTCGTCGGCGTACGCAGAGGGGAGGGGGACCTCGGGGGCGAAAGCGTGCCGGGGCACGGTTCGGAAGGCGCTCTCGACTGCGGCGGAGCGGATGTGGTTGCTGGCGCGGAGCTGCTCGACGAGCTGGTGGCGAAGCTCACTCGCGTCGCTGACTTCGGTGGCCGATGAAGTCGTCACGGCATTCCTTCCGGTGTTCGTCGGACGGTTGAAGCATGGGGAGCAGGGAGGATCGGCGGCGGGTCGGTTCACTTGCCTGGCGGAGCGGTGGTCTGGCGAGGGCGGGGTGGTCAGGGGGTGTCGCCGCTCATCCGTCGCTGCAGTTCCCACAGCGTGCGGAAAAGTCCAGGTTCCTGGGTGAGCTGGGCATAGGTGCCCTCCTGGACGATTCGTCCTTCGTCCAGGACCACGATTCGGTCGGCGACGGCCACGTTGGTGAGCCGGTGTGTGATCAGCAGGATGGATCGGTCCTTGGCCAATTCGCGCAGGCCGGAGAAGATCCGGTGTTCCGCACGGGCGTCGAGGGCGGCCGTGGGTTCATCCATCACCAGCAGCGCTGCCTGCCGGTGGAAGGCGCGGGTAAGAACGAGGCGCTGCCACTGCCCGCCGGAGAGCTGCTGCCCGCCGAACCATTCGCTGGTCAGGAGGGTGTTCAGGCCGGAGCGGAGGCCCGGCAGTATCTCCGCGGCGCCGGATGCCTCGCACGCGGCGAGTAGCGCTGCATCGCTGGTGTCGCCCTGCCCGAACGTGATGTTGTCGCGCATCGTCAGCGGCAGGTACGTGAACTTCTGCGGCACCAGCGCGACATGCTTCCACGCTCGCCACGGATCGAGGTCCGCCGTGGAGACGTGGTCCCAGGCCACGTCACCCTCGGTGGGCAGTAGCAGCCCACACAAGAGACGCGAAAGGGTGGACTTGCCGGAGCCGTTCTCTCCGACCAGTGCCACGATCTCGCCCCGCTTCACGTGCAGGGAGACGTCGCTCAGGCTGTCCTTGGGGGCGCCGTCGTAGCGGTAGGTGACGTTGCGGACCTCGAAGCGCTGCGGGGCGGCAGCCACCGTCTCGGTGCCACGGGAGTCGGCCATGGCCTGCCCGTGGGCGTTGTCGAGAAAACCTTGCCAGTCCTGTACGTACCAGCCGGTGCGTACCAGGCGGGCCCCGCCGTTGATGATGCCGCGCACCGAGCCGGTGGCGGTCTGGAGGGCGAAGACGGCGCCGCCTCCGGCCGCCAGGCCCATCTGTCCCGACGCCAGGAGCCACAGGAGCGCCGCCCACACCGCGATCGAGGCAATCCCGCCGGCCACGGCTCCGGCCAGTCCCATCCAGGCACCGGTGTTCGCGGCCTGGCGTTCCGCCGCGTTGACGGAGGCGGCCAGCTTCCGGTACCGGCCGATCAGGAAGGGACCGGCCAAACAGGCCCGCATCTCCTCGCTGGACTCCATGTAGGCCATGTGCCAGCGCAGCTTGCTCAGCATCCGGCGCCGGCCGGAGGTCTCCAGGCCGGCGAGGTAGATGACGCGGGCGGAGCGGACGTAGGCGGCGGCCTGCGGCAGGCACGCGAGGAAGAGAAGGGGAAGGAGCAGCGGATGCAGGACGGTCAGAACGGCGGCGCCGGCCGCGAGTGTCGCGGTGGCTGCGAGGACGTCCTGCGCTTCCTCGACCAGGTCCGGGGTGACCTGGGCGCCGCGGTCGGCGATGTCGTAGGCGTCGTTGTAGCCGGGCTTGTTGTTGGCGGCCAGTTCCGCGCCGAGCGCGGCCTCGACCATCGTCACTTCCGCGGCCCGACCGAGCACTGGGCGCAGTCGGCCGGTGAGCCAGACGACCGCGATCCCCAGCATCGCGCGCAGACCGGTGGCAGCGGCGATCACGGCCAGCTGCGGGGCGGCATCCCACAGCCTCTCGGTGATGTCGCCCGCGGAGATCAGCGCGGTGATCGTGCCCGTGACCGCCAGGAGGCCGAGAGCTGCGAGGACGCCTGTCCCGACCTGACACACCAGCAGCCCGATGGTCGCGCCGCGGTCCACACGCCACGCCATCTGTACCGAGCGGCGCACGAGCGAGGGCAGGCGGCGCGCCATGGTGCGGGAGGTCAGCTGAGAGCCGGCCTGGAGGCGTGACTCGTCGCGGTAGAGATATTCCTCTTCTCGAACGCTGGCCTCCTGCGGTTCGTCCTCCGGCGTGGTCCCTTTCGGTGGTTGCGGCGGCTGGTCCTGTGTAATGGCCGAGGTCATCGTTCCCCCTAGGACGGTCACTGCGGCAGAGTCGTGAGGTCTAACGACACGGCTGCGATATCGAACACACGTCATTCGGTCGTGCTGGAAAGCCCGCTATTGCCTGCGTGAGGGAACCCTGCAGGCGCGGGATCCCTGACGGGGCTTGGAGCAGCTCCGGGCGGGAAATGGCCGAAACGCCGACACCGCCGCGCGCCGTGGACAATCCGGCAGCTCCTCCCGGTCGTCCGCTCCTAACGGGGTTCCGGTTCGGTCTTCAGCAGCCTTTCCAGCTCTGCGGAGGCGTGGGCGACCGCGCCCTTCAGCGCCTGGTGGTGGTGGGCGGGCAGGACGCCGGATCCCAGTCCGGCTGCGGCGATCACCGCGTGGAGCGCGTGGGTCGAACCGGCGTCCAGGACGGACGCGGCGATGGGGTGGTGCAGTACGTCGCGGGCAGCGTAGGCGTCGAGCCGGGCCACCTCGGCGATGGTTTTGGGCAGCGTGTCCGCGCACTGCCCGTCGGGGGCCAGTTCGAGGGCGGTCAGGCCCGCCCGGGTCTGGAACACGGCGGTCGACGGATCGGGAGGGGCGAGGAGCACGGTGGCTTCGTCCAGAGTGTGTTCGAGGTCGGCCCGCGCAACCGGGACGCCGACGGGACGGCAGTGGGTGCGCAGGAGCAGGCCGATGGGGGTCTCCCAGGATTCCGTGGGCTGGGTGGTGTCGATCAGGTCGAGGGCCTGTTGGCTTCGTCCTTGTTCCATCAGAGCCATGATTTTGATCTGGCGGCCGTCGAGGAGCCGGTTGCCGATGCCGCGGTGCTGGGCCATGGCGTCGGCTGCTTCGGTCCATCGGCCGATGCGTGCGAGGGCGCGGGCGCCGTCGACGAGCAGGGTGACCCACAGCTCCTGGCACACTTGCCGGTGATCGGCCTCGGTGCTGGTCAGCGCGGACAGGTCGATGGTGCGGCCGTCTATCTCGGTCTTTCCTCGTTGGCGGGCGGCGTGGTTGAGGCAGGTGAGGAGGTCATAGGCTGCCTCGCCTTGGCCGTCGCGTGTCAGTAGCCGGGAGAGGTTGACCAGTGGCATCAGCGACATGACGCCGGTCGGCCCGCTCTGCTGTCCGGCGTCGGCGAAGACCTGGTGCTGGCGCCAGCACAGGTCGGTGGCCAGGTTGGGCAGGCCGACGTCGGAGGCGATGAGTGCGGCGTAGTTGAGGATGCTGCAGGTGCGGGCCACCAGGTCGTGGTGGCTCGCACCTGCGGGTGCGACGGTCAGCCCGGTGAGGTGGTTGATGCGCTCGTCCAAGGGGAGCGCGGGCGCCTTGGTGCGGCGGACCAGGGGGATGCGGCTGGCTATCGCGGGGATCATCGGCTCAGCCCTTGCGCGCCCAGTCGACGGCGAGTCGGCTGTAGGGCTTGTCGACGACGAAGCGCGCCTCGTCGACCGTCAGCTGGTCACGGGAGTCGGCGACGGCCATCCGGAAGCCCGGCTCGGGGGCGTCGTTGCCGCCGCTGGCGTCCCAGGCGCGGATCTCGGTCACGGCGCGCTCGGCGAGGTCGCCTCCGCCCTTGCCGTGGCCGATCACACCGACCTCCCAGTACCGGCCCTTCTCGTCTTCGCCTTCACGGATGGTCAGGTAGGCCAGCGACTCGCCGTCGAGGGCGGCCATGGAGCCCCACCCGAAGTGCGGGGTGAACCCGGGGCGTTGGCCCGGCAGGCGGGACAGGCCGTTGGGCAGTGCGCAGGCCAGGTACAGGTACAGCCACTCCCACGCCGAGCCCTGTCGGAACTTCACCCCGGTGTAGATCTTACTCTGCTGCTCGTCGAGAACCGTGCGCAGCGCGTCGCGGTTGACGTCCTGCTCGCTGAACGTCTCCAGGCGCACGTTGCCCTCGCCGGACATGGGGACGAGGGTGTACACGTCGTCGCAGACTCCCTTGCGGAGCGGGACGAAGGTGGCCATCTCGCAGGAGACGGTCTTCCACGTGTCTCCGTCGCGTTCGAAGGCGAAGGAGCGGGAGATGCTGCCGCGGATGCGCATCGGCAGGACCAGGCGCCCGTCGGGCGCGAGCTGGTCGAGGATCTTGACCGGGACGTCGCCCGCGCCGACCGTGAATTGGATGCGGTCGTAGGGGGCGTGCTCGGGCAGCCCGGCCGCCCCGTCGGCCATCACCGCGGTGGCGTTCTGCACGCCGGCTTCGGCAAGGTGCTTGCTCGCGCCGGCGATGAGGTCCTCGTCGACGTCGAGGGTCCACACCTGCCCGCCGGGCGAGACGATCTGGCCGAGGAGGGCTGCGTTGTATCCGGTGGCGGCCCCGGCTTCCAGGACCTTGTGACCGGGCTGGGCGCCGAGCTGTTCGAGCTGGGTGGCGACGACGGACGGCGCGGAGATGCAGGAGATCATCTCCCCGTGCTCGTCGTGCTTGATCGGGACCGCGTCCTCCTTGTACGCGCTCTCCAGGTCGACGCCGGGCAGGAAGGCGTGCCGGTCGGTGGTGCGGAACGCGTCGATGGCAGCCTGGCTGCGCAGGTGGCCGCTGTCGACGAGGCGCTGGGCGAGGGCTTCGCGCAGCTGGGTGGGGTCGTTCACGGGTGTCACGGTGGTCTCCATTCGAGGGAGGTTAGGGTCCGCCGGGGCGGACTTGCGGGTAGACACGTCAGCGCCTTCTCCGGTGGAGAAGGCGACGTGACGGCCGAGCCACGCGGTGGCGGCCTGCGCGTCAACGGGTACGCCCGCGCGGTTGAACGCGAAGATGGCGTGTTGGGCGAGCACGCCCCGGATTCCGCGTATCAGTCGGCCGTCGGCGGCGAGTCGGCGCAGGCGGCGGCCGGCATCCTCGAACGCGGCGACGCGCTCGCCCCAGCCCGCTTCCGGCTGCGGGCGCAGAGCGGCGTCCGCGTTCATCAGCCGCCGCATCGCGGAGACGGCCTGCTCCAGCGCGGCCCCCTGGGGCGGGTTGACGGGATGCCGCAGGGCAGCCCACCGGGCGTAGACGTCCCCGACTTCGAACGGGTCCAGCCCTGTCGCGCGGATCATGGCGGACAGCAGCATCACGCTGCGCTCGCGGGCGCCGGGGGTACTGGTCTCGGCGAGCGCGGCCGGGCTGTCGGCGCAGAACACGTCGTGCGCGACCTGCATGCCCTCGGGGCCGCCGAACGCATAGGTCTCCGGCTCGTAGATCCCGCCCGTCCAGCCGGTGATCACACGGTCGGCGACGAGCTGGTCCAGCAGACCGGTGGCGGACTGTTCGGTGCGCAGGCGCACGCCGGCGTCCTTGCGCAGGAAGTGGAACCGGCGTCCGGATAGCGCGGTGGCCAGGGCCTGTGCAGCGGTGTGGTGCGGGTCGGGGAACGCCACGGAGGCGTGCCACCAGGAGGTGTTCGGTGGGATGGGCAGGTTCTCGTCGTCGAAGGTCATGGGCAGCGAACTCCTTGCGGGACGGCAGGGTGGGGGTCAGGTGAGCAGGAGGGCACGGGTCCAGCCGGCGGTGCCGGTGTCGTGCAAGGCGAGTTGGGCTCCGGCGCGGCCTTCCAGGAAGCCAGGTTTGGGCAGGTGCTCCCAGTCGGCGGCCAGCCGGCGGTGCAGGTCCTTGACGATCGGCGTGAAGCGGGCTGGCGCGGGGCTGTCGGCGGCGACCGCGCGGGTGAGGGTCAGCAGCCCGGCCCAGCCGTGGCAGAGGGTCGAGTCGGTGATGCGGTCGAGCTGCTGTGGGTCGGTCAGGATGGTCTCGACGGTGTCCTCGGCCGCTTGGCGCCGGGCAGGGTCGCCGAGGGCGAGCGCGGCGAGCTGTTGCGCGCGGGCGATGCCGGTCTGGCCGTAGCACCAGGACTGGCGGGCCGGCTCCGCCTCGGGCGGTTGGTCGGCGTCCAGGTGGGCTGCAATGGACCAGTAGTGGGTGCCGTGCCGGTCGAGCCAGATCGCGAACGTGCCGATGGCCTCCTCCTGGCCGGGAACGCTGACGCCGTCGCGCAGGGCGATAGAGAGCACGGCCAGGGGCCCCGCGATCCCGTGGGCCATGCCGTTGTTACCGTGCCCGCCAGTCATATCGGTCCCACCGGGGCCGGCCGCCGACCACCACCCCGGCAGCATCCGACCGTCACCGCGGACGGGGCGGGCGAGCGCGACGAGGCAGGCGAGAACGTCGTGCAGCCGGGGCGCGATGGGGCGGGACAGCAACAGCGCGGCGAGCCCGGTCAGACCGCGGATGAGGTCCCATTCGGCGAGATGGGGCAGCGGGCCGGCGGCCTGACGGCGGTGGGCGGCGGCGAGCCGGGCGTCCACGACGCGGTCGACCGCCGCGCGGACGTCGTCGCCGACCCCGTTAGCGAGGGCCAGGACGAACTCCAGGGCGGGTGCGCCGTGGAAGAGGCTGGCGTTGCTGCCGGTGCTCACGCCCCGGGCGGTGGCCTGGGCGAGGTGACGGCGGGCCGTGGACAGGTCACGGCGCTCGATATCGAGCAGGGCCATGCCCAGGGCACCCTCGGACAGGTCCTGCGTACGGGGCACGGTCGTCGTCATGAGCGCCTGGCCAGGGGGACGACGATGCTGTGGGCCCGGCCGCCGATCCACCCGTCGGCGTCCAGCGGGGGCGCGTCGTGCAGGGTGGCGATACCGACGGGGCTGGCATCCAGGTGCGCGCGCAGCAGGTCCAGGTCGACGTCGCGGGTGAGGTCAAGGGTGAGGTGCTGGTCGTCCTCCGCCAGGAGTACCTGTTCCGGCACCCGGAACCGGGCCCGCCAGGCGTGGAGCTGATCCGCCCACTGCTGCAGTGGCGCGGTGCGGTCAGGCAGTATGCGGCTGCGGATCTTCCACCGGGCGGTGGCGAGGATGGTGCGGCGGTAGGTGAGTGCCGGGGTGAAGGGCAGGGCCCAGGCGGCGCCCCAGTCGAACCAGGTCACCTGCGGGGACGCGGCCCGGCTGATCTCGCCGAGGAAGCGGGCCATCGGCGGGGTGTAGTTGTTCCACAGGAAGTTGATGGCGGTGGGGGCCAGCAGCTCCAGCGGCTTGCCCGTCGCGGTCTCCACCAGCTGGGGGCGGCCGTCGGCGACGGTGACCGACAGGTCGCGGGGGAAGAGGACGTTGGGGCCGGGGCGGCGGAATTCGCCGACGCTGACGACGCGGGGCAGGCCCTGCGGCGCGCGGGTGAGCAGGTCGGCCGGCACACGTCCAGCGTGGAAGGAGAGCTGCGCGAGTTCCGCCTCCGGATCGACGGTGGGCAGGTTCGCGTACGCCGCCTCCGTACCCGGCAGTAGGTGCCAGAACCGGCCGGTCATCGATCCGGCCGAGCGGGAGACGGTCAGCACACGCAACCGAAAGTCCCCACGATTCAGAGCCGAGACGGAGGAGGCGTGCACCTGTGTAGCAAGTTCGACGTGAGGTGCCAGATCGTGGGGCCTCTTGCCGGCCGCGGCTTCCAGTTCCTCGATCATCGCCCCGGTCATTGCGACAGTGCGGCTGCCTTCGGCGGCGGCGGTGCCGGCCAGCTCCAACAACAGCCGGTCGCGTCGGGACATCGGCCGGGGCGGTTCGCTCGCCGTGAGGAACCCGGCCGGGAAGCCCACGCCCCGGTCAGGGTCCGTGGCCATGTCCACCGGCACCATGGTGTTCTCGCCGTAGAGCTCGGTGAATCGCTCGATCCATCGCTGCCATGTCGGTGTTCCGGTCGGGTGGGTGACCAGGCGGGCCAGGAGGGTCGCCGCGGTTTCCACTTCGGTCAGCACCTGTTCGGGCAGCCGCACGTCGGCGTCCAGCCGCAGGTCGCACGCTGTCCGCAGGCCAGCTGCCTGAGCGCGCGCCGTGGGCGGTAGGACGTCCGTGGGGTCGGCGACGGTGGCGGGTGCGCGCAGCGACGAGCGCAGCAGCCGTACCCGCAGCAGTTCACCGAGCAGATGGTGGCGCGCGGTGTCACTCACGGCGGGGAACTCCGCGGCCAGCTTGTCGGACAACTGGCTGTACCCGATCGGTGATCGGGCCAGATCGAGGACGAGACGCAGTGCGGGGTTGAGGGCGAGGCGGAACTCGGCGTCGCCTTCTGAGGGCACGTGGATGTGCTGGTCGCGCTGTTGGATCAGGGTGTTGACGCAGACCTCGGCGTCGGCCATGCGCGCAGCGTCGCTCTCCCAGTTGCTGAGCATCTCCTCGAGTCCGGTCGGTTCGGGGCGGGTCACGGCCTGGTGCTTGTCGCCGATGTGGACGGAGGTGGTCTGGGCGAAGCCGAGCGGGGCGACGCCGGCGAACAGGCCGTAGGGGGTGGAGCGACGTGCGTAGCGGATCGCATAGCGGGCGGTGGACAGCGCCGCCCGGCGTATCCGGCGCACCTTCGGTGTGCGGCCGTCGATGATGGCCTGCACCTGGTCCACCAGATGGGGGCTCGCTTGCGACACGGTGTGGCGGAAGCCGGTGTCGGACCACACCGTGCTCAGCCACGCGCGCCACTCTTCCACGGGTGCCGTGCGTGTTGGCCACGGCGGCATGGCGGGTTCGGTCGTGTGGACCGCGGCGCGCAGCATGGCCTGCCCCGCGGCCTGGTACAGGCTTAGCCGTTGCCGTGTCATCAGCGTTTCCTTCATCTTCTGGGCGTGACGGGCTGGGGCGGGCCGAACGGGGAGAGCCTCGTCCGGCCCGCGCTGCCGGGGTGACCCGGCTTACGAGGTGGTGCAGGCGCTGGGGCAGGAGCTGCCGCAGTTGTCGCCGGTGCCGCACATCAGGACCGTCTCGGTCGCCGGCGTTCCCTCGATGAAGGTGATGTCGAGCCCGAACGGGTCGTCGTCGGTCTTCACAAGGTCGGCCTGCGCGGGAGCGGTCGGCCTTTCGGTCTGGGTGGCGGTCATGCGTGCCTCCTGTAAGTGGTGGGTGGTGCGGGGTACCGGGACCCGGTCGGGTCCCGGGGTCTGATGCCCGACGAGCGGGCCAGCGAAGTTGCCTGGTCCATGGCGTCTGGGGGGGTGTGGTGCTGTCAGGCTGCTGTGGGCTGCGCCAGCGGGGTGTTCTCGGCGGCGTGTTCCAGTACCCGGGTGAAGTGCTCGGCCCGCTCGTCGCCCTCGGCCTCTTGGGCGCGGAGGTCACCGAAGTGCTTCCAATACCGGCGGCTGACGTCGCTTTTCATGATCCACGCGGCGAAGAGGGGAAGGTGCCCCTTCGGGATGAAGCCGAGGCGGTCGCGCAGGCTGAACGTGCAAAGGAGCCGGTTGGCCGACATGAGCCGCATGTACTCCTCGGTCTCCATGTCCTCGGGCTTCCAGATCTCGGCGAGTTCGGGATTGATGGACATCTGAGCCAGCCAGTCGATCTGGTTGCCCGCGAGAAGCGCCTCGTTCCGTTCGGCCTGGTGCCGCGCGTCCTGCCGGAGCCGGGCGGCTCCGACCACGGCGGTCGCGAGAGAGACTGCTGCGCCAGCAGCGAGGACGGCGGTGGTGAGCTTCATACGGCAACGGTCCTTTTCGCATAAGGGGGAACGGTGGGTGCGTCGGATCGGTGGAGTGGGCGGGGCACGCTGGGTCATGCGACCTCCGCGAGCACGACGGTCGAGGAGTCGCCGGCCTGGTGACCCTGGGCGAACCGGCGACGCACCGTCTCCAGGGCCGTGGCGATCGGTGACAGCCCGACGGAGGCCCTTCGCTGGTCCAAGGAGTCGGGCGCGCGCACTGGACACAGCTCAACTCCGCTTGCGGTGAGGGCCTGTTGAGTCCCGAACTCCTGGGGGCGACCGCTGTTGACCAAGGTGCGGTCGTAGAGGTGGGCCCAGTGCTGGACACGCGCGTCGCCGTCCTGGACTGCGCGCTCCAGCAGGGTGGCGCCCGCCCGTTGGAAGTCGGGGTCGTCGTCGGCGTGAAGAGCCAGGCTCCAGGCGGCGCGTGCCGCTTCGGCGCCGACGAGGCGGTGGCCGGGCCAGTCGTGTTCGGCCAGGACGCGGCGCAGCACCTTGGCGTCGGCGTGGTCGGCGTGACGGTCCTGGCCGAGTTGGACGGCGTCCAGCTGGTTGCGCAGGCGCTTGGCTCTGCGCGCTGCCGCCTTCGTGGCTCGATCGATGAGTTCGCGTGCGAGGTCCGGTCGCAGCGGTTCGGCGGCCGTCACGCGATGCTCCGGCTGTCTGTGGGGGACTGCGGTTCGTGGACCCGGCAGGCGATGAGCGCGCTCAGTCCAGAACGTTGCTCGGCGATGAGTTCGAGACGGGCGACGCGTTCCTCGTGCTGTCCGGTCCCCGATCCTCGTACGTCCCAGCCCATGTCGGTGAGCCGTCGGAGGACGGGGGCGATCGGATCCACGTCGAGGGGCTGGCGGGCCAGGGCTTCGGCGCGTACGAGGGGCATGTCGCGTCGGGCGGCGAAGTCGGAGGCCCACAGGGTGATCAGCTGGATGGTGTCGTCGGAGCTGTCGGGCAGGGTGTGGATGCAGCTCAGGAACAGGCACGATCCTTGGCCCCAGCCGAGGTCGGGCGCGCGCTGCGGGATCATGCAGGCCAGCAGCAGACCGTCCTCGAACAGTCCGGCCGGCTTCGATTGCGGATTGCGGAACAGGGCTGGGACATCGGCTCGGGCGGGTACCGGGAGGCCGCGCATGGTGAGCCAGCGCTGACGGTCCTGGACGAGCGCGGCGGCCTCGTCTCGCTCGGCGTCCGTGCACAGAGTCCGCATCTCGTACACGGCTGATAACTCTGGTGCGCGCTGGTGCAGTGATGCGGGAGACGTGTTCACTGCACTGCTCCGCTCTCCACCGTGCCGGTCGGCTTGGTGCCCAGTAGGTGCCAGGCGTGGGCCAGGACGACGAGCTGGGTGACGTCGGCGGCGCCTGTCTCGTCGAGCAGTCCGTCGAGGGCGGAACGGAGATCGGCGGGGGCGATCTTGGCGGCGAGGGCGATGTCGCGGGGGAAGCTGAGTTCAGCGACCGCCTTCAGCAGCAGCCGCTTCTCCGCGTTGAGCTCCGGCGTTGCCCGGTCCGTCGTCGGCGGGGCTACCTGCTCGGTCGCCAACAGGCGATGCACGAGCACATGCGGCTTGCAGCGAGGCGGGCAGTGGACGCTCACCCGGATGTCGCGGAGGTACTGACGGACCGTGTGGGGCGACAGGCCAGTCCTCGTGGTGATGTCTTGGGTAGTGAGACCGTCCACGAGGTGCTGGGCGACGCGCTGGTGGGTCGGCTTCAGCGGTGTGATCGGTGCGCTGGTCGTCGTGGACGGGGTCACGGGTGTCTCTTCCTCGGCTGGGTGGACGGTTTCCGGAAGGGGTGCCGCCGGCCCCCCGGGGGCCGGCGGCCGGCGGCACGGGCCCGCGCGCGGCGGTCGGGATTCACGGGGTGCCGCGCGCGGGGGTTCATGCGGCGGTGGGGTCGGGTTGTGCCCAGGCAGCCTCGGCAGCGAGGCGTTCGGACCACTGGATGTGGTCTTCGTCGAAGGCAGCGTCGGAAAGGCGTATTCGCTGGACCTCGCCCGTTCCGGCCGGCGGGTGGGTGTGCTGGATGTCGCGCCACAGGCGCTGGAGGACGTACTCGCGGTCGAGGGCTTGGGCGCCGTGCAGTTCCATGGAGTCCTGAACTGACTGCATGGCCCACTGGTGGCCCAGGTACTTCGCGTTGATGAGCTCGGCGTCGCAGGACAGGCTCTGGTCGAGGAGATGCACGGACTGGTAGGCCAGGATGCGTGCAGCGCGCAGGCGGGCCTCCATGTCGCCGACGCGGTCCCGCAGGACCGGCAGATCGGACAGGGCACCCCGGTAGCGGGGCCGGGCCTTGAGGTAGGAGGTCGTGGTGGCGGCGACCGCCTCGTGGATGCCCAGGCTGACGGCGGCCAGGTTGGGACGGCCGTACAAGATGCTGCTGCTCTGGGCCACGCTCAGACCCTGGCCGATTTCGCCGACCACGTTATCCGTGGGGACGCGGACGTGGTCGAGGTCGAGGCGGCCGGCGGAGAAGCCGTGAAGGCCGAGGCCAGGGCGGTGGTCAGCGATGGAGAGTCCGGGGCGGTCGGATTCGACCATGAACGCGGTCAGCGCATGGGAGGCACGCACGCCTGCCTCGGCGGTCCGGGCGATCACGAGGTGGGCTCCCGCGAGATGGCTGTTGCCGATGTGAACCTTGTTGCCGGTGATCACCCACTCGTTGCCGGCGGGTTCAGCTGTGGTCTCGATCCCGCCGATGTGCCCGCCGGCGGTCGGCTCGGTCACCGCGATCGACAGAAGCAGCGAACCGTCCGCCACCCCCGGCAGCCAGCGGACTTTCTGTTCATAGGTGGCGAAGTGCAACAGGGCGCCGACGGGGATCAGGGTGGCCTGCAGGATGGCCGCGGCAGCAGCCGAGACGCAGCCGACGCGGTGGAGCAGGACCGTTTTGGCCACATGGCCGGCGCCCAGGCCGCCGAAGGCGGGCGGGACAGTGACGGCGAACCAGCCCCGCGCGGCCATCAGATCGGCGACCTTGCGCTCCACCCGGCCCGGAGCGGCTTCCATCCGTACGGCGCGCGGCGCGACGTGCTCGGCCGCGAAGGCGTCCGCCTCGTTCCACAGCAGTTCGTGGCGGGCGGTGAGATAAGGACGCAGCGCCGGAGGCGGTGTGGCGGGTGTGGCGGTCATGGTCGTCTCCCTCTCCCTGGGTAAAGGTCGCGCGGTGAAGCGGCCGGGGATCGCTAGCGGCTCCCGGGTGGGGGGCGGTGGAACGGGTCTAGCGGACGGGCGCGTGGGCGATGTGGTCCATCACCTGAGCTCCCGTGCTGATGACGATGTCTCTGAGCCGTCGGGCTTCGCTCAGGGGCCGCTTCTCGGGGTCGATGACGCAGACCGTGCCCAGCACGGTGCCGCTCTCATGGATGAGCGGTGCGCCGAAGTAGGAGCGGATGCCGACCGCGTCGACCACGTGGTTACCGCTGAAGCGGGGGCTGGCGTGTACGTCGTGCAGCGGGAGGGCCTTCTTGCGCGCCACGACCTCCGGGCACCAGCCGTGGTCATGGCTCATGGTGCGGCCGACGATGACATACCCGCTGTCCGCAGGCGGCTGGTGCAGTCCGACGAAGGTCTGCTCTTCCAGGAACAGATTGACGAACCCGTACAGGAACCCGGCCTTCTCGGCCATGCCGCGGGCCAGCTCGTCGAAGTCCTGGCTGGCAGCGGTGGACAGGCCCAGGCGCTCCAGCAGCTCGTACCGCTGCGCCAATTCGGTCGCCTGCTGGGCCTGCGGGCCGGTGACGGCAGCACCGGCTGGGATGGACAGCCCGTGGGCGCCGTCGCGCATGCCGCGTTGCGGCAAGGACAGCGCGGGCGGGGCGGCTTGGGGCACGAGGTGGGGATCGTTGGGCTGATATGACATCAGGCGTCCTGGAGGGTGGTGGTGGATGTGGGGCGAGCGGGTCCTGCCGGTGCGTTCTGCACGGCGTGGCCGACGAGGGTCAGCAGGACGCCGGCGACGTGGCTCGGATTGCGGGCGTCCCAAGAGGTCGCCCCCACCGTCCAGCGGGGCGAAACGTCGGTGACCACCGGCACAGAGGCGGGCAGGTCGAGGGCGGCGCGGACCTGTTCGGGGTGGTAGCGGTGGGCTCCGTCGAAGTGGTTCACGGCGACGACGAAGGGCAGGCCGATGTCTTCGAAGAAGCTGACGGGGGTGAAGCTGCTTTCCAGGCGGCGGGTGTCGACCAGGACGACCGCGCCGACGGCTCCCCGGGAGAGGTCGTACCAGAGGTCGACGAACCGGTCCTGGCCGGGCGTGCCGAACAGGAACAGCTCCAGAGGTACGGGCGCGTCGGGGAGGCTGAGGCGGCCGAAGTCGAAGGCGACCGTGGTGGTCTGCTTGGCCTCGACGCCTTCCAGGCTGTCCACGTCCGTGCTCGCCTCGGTCAGGTACTCCTCCGTGCTCAGCGGCGTGATCTCGCTGACCGCGCCCACGGCGGTGGTCTTGCCGGCGCCGAACCCCCCGGCGATCACGATCTTCAGCACGGTCGGTGCACCAGCATGCGAGGGCGCCGAAGTCCGCAGGCTCTCAGGCGGGTCATCCGGCCTGGCGGTAGGCGATGGCATCGGGAAACTTCCTTTTCAGGGCCACTGAGAGGGCCGCCAATAGGTGGGTGGTGGGGCGTTCATCCGCATCTGCGTCGGAGGGGGCATAGGCAGCGGTGACGGAGATGACCAGGGCTTGGGAGTCCAGGAGGTCCGAGACGAGGATCTTGACGGCGGTGACGGGGCGGCCGAGCCGTCCCGCCAGCTCGGTCACCGAACGCCGGTGCTCCCGGCACAGAGCGAGGATCTCTTCGCATTCCTCGGCCTGGCCCAGGCCGGGCCGTCCGGGGCCGGCGTCCAGCACGGTGTCTAGGCCCAGCAGGTGCCGCGGCCTGGTGCGTCCGCGCGTCAGCGTGTAGGTCCGCACGAACGTCGAGTCCTCGGCCGCATCGCCGTGGGTGCTCACCGGGACTCATCACCTGTGCCGACACGGACGGGGATCTGCATGTAGGGGGCGAACTTCTTGACCAGGCGCCCCATCTCGAACCCGACGGGGCCTGCGTCGGCGTCCGGGGCAGCGATGACGGCGAGGACCGTGTCCACCTCACCGCGTTCGTTGCCGGGGTGGTCTTCGAAGGCCGCGCTGCGACCGGCGCTCTGGACGAAGAACAGGCAGTCGTCGCGCTCGATGATGACCTGCCGGGCCGGCCGCTTCTGATGGCTGGGGCCGGTTGCGTTCGACGCGAGGGAGGCCACTCCGCTAAGCGCGGCCGACAGTTCGTCCGCCCAATCCTTGTCCACCTCGCTGTCCAGGAGCCGCAGCCCGTCCCGCGACAGCAGAACGGCGTGCAGGACGCCCGGAACGTCGTCGGCGAACTGCCGCAGCAGCCAGGCCATGTCATCCCGCTGATGGCTCGCCGTCGCCTCGGATGCAGGCGCGACGCCGGTCGTCGAGTTCATTTCAGGGTGGGTGCTCATGAGGATCGCTCCAGAAGGGGGAAGGGCCGGCGGATATGTCCGGGCCACCGGGAACGCGGCAAGACGGGCGATGGTCAGGGCCTGGGCTGCTCAGCCGGAGTGGGAGGAGAACCGGCGGCCCCGCCGGCCTCTATGCCCGTGCGGAAGGCGGCTGCGAGCCCTGGCGTCGCCGCGGTCGCGGGGGCCTGCTCCCGCGCACGTGGCGGAGGGAAGGAACCGGCCTGCCGTGTACGCCGGGGAAGGTCGGGCGCTGGAGCAGCGTGCCCCGCCACGTCGGCGCCCGGCGGGCCCACGGCGATCGAGTGCTGGACCTGCCCTGCAGAAGGGGCAGCCGTCGCTGCGGCAGCCCGCCGTGGCGGGAGTGTGGAGGGGCGCGTTTCCCGGCGTCGAGCGCCCGCGTCACCAACGGGAGAAATCGCTACGAGGAGCCGGGCCGGAATGACAACCAGAGCAGTGGTGCCTCCCGTCACGTTCTCCTGCAGGAGAACGGACAGCCCGTGTGACTGCGCGATCTTCGCGGCGACCAGCAAGCCGAGCTGTCCCTCTCGCACCTGACCACTGACATCGACCTCATCAGGGGCCTTGAGTAGATGATTCATCTGTGCGCGGGCCTGCGGGTGCATGGAGATGGCCCGGTCCTCGACCTCGACCGCCAGCCCGTTCGGCACCCGTTGCGCCCGCACCGTCACCTTCGTCGCCGGGTCGGAGCACTCGCAGGCATTCTCGATCAGCTCGGCCAACAGGTGCGTCAGGTCCGGACCCACATGTCCGGGAAGCCCCAGCTCACCCCCCACGGAACCGGCCGCGACCACCACACGCGGGTACTGCACCACCTCGGAGATCGCACCACGCAGCGTGGTCGTGACGGGCACCGGCTGGCGCACGCTGCGCAGGGACTGCCCGCCCAGCACCGCCGTGCTCTCCACCTGACGACGCATCCGCGTCACGAGGTGATCGATCTCGAAGATCTTCGCGAGCAGTTCCGGGTCGTCGGTCAGCATCTCCAGCTGAGTCAATGCTTCCAGTGCCTTCCCGACCAGGGCATGCTCCCGCATGGCCAGGCGGCGCAGCACTTCCAGAAGGACGACGGACTGGGACTCGTCGTGCACGCGTATCAGCGAGGCGACGGCCTGCACCTGCAGTGCACTCAGCGCCTTGTCGATCTCTGCGGTCACACTGGCCGGCTGCGGCATCTGCACGTCCGGCAGCGGCGGTCGTGCCCCTCGGCACAGTTCGTCCGCCGACCACGCCACCGACTTCTCGACGGCCGCCGCAGCTCCCGTGACGGCGGTCAGCACCGCAGCTCGCCGTTCCTCTGCGGTTGTCTGCACGGCGTCGGCGGCCGTACGCACTCCGCGAGCCGCTACCAGCGCGACTCCGGCCAGCCCGCAGACCAGGCCGCCCAGGAGCCCGCCGAGAGTAACCGCGGCCGTCGCCCAGATGGCGAAGGCGGCGCCCAGCAGGCCCGCAAGAAGCAGCAGGGGCAGCACCACGGCACGACGGACGCAGCGCACCGTGAAGGCGTCGGTCCGTGGCGACCGCCGTCGGCGGTGGCCGGTCGCGGCCGGCCGTGTCGGGTACGCGCTGTCAGACATGGGAATCCTCGTCAGTGGAAATGGGACGGCTAGGCGTGCAGCGACGTCAGGGCCTTGCGGTTCTGTTGCGGCCCGCGTGCGGGGGAGCGGGGCGCCGGAACCGCCACCGCGCCTCGGTGAGGGGAGGACTGTGTCGCCAACTGCTGCAGGAGCAGGGCACTCTGGATCAGGCCCATGTGGCTGAACGCTTGCGGGAAGTTCCCGAGTTGGCGCTGCTGGACGGGGTCGTACTCCTCGGCGAGGAGGCCGAGGTCGTTGCGCAGCGCGAGAAGACGTTTGAACAGGGCGTGTGCCTCATCCAGGCGGCCGGTCAGGGCCAGGGCATCCACGAGCCAGAAAGAGCAGAGGACGAAGGTGCCCTCATCGCCCAGCAGGCCGTCCACCCCGGCGTGGTTGCCGATCGTCGGGTACCGGCGCACGAGCCCGTCCGGTGTGGACAGCTCCCGGCGTACGGCGTGCACGGTGCCGATGACGCGCGGGTCGTCGGGCGGAAGGAAGCCGACCCGGGGGATCAGCAGCGTGGCGGCGTCCAGCTCCTGCGAGCCGTAGGACTGGGTGAAGGTGTTGCGCACCTGGTCGAACCCCTGGGTGCAGACTTCGCGGTGAATCGTCTCCCGCAGTTCGACCAGAAGGCCCGGGTCCAGCGCGAGGGCGCCGGCCTCGGCCAGGCGGATGGTGCGGTCGACGGCCACCCAGGCCATGACCTTGGAGTGGACGAAATGTCGGCGTGCCCCGCGGATCTCCCAGATTCCCTCGTCGGGCTCCTGCCAGCGCTGGACCAGGTGCTCGATGAGCCGCTGGTGCAGGACCGCCGTGTCGGCGCAGTGGGCGACACCGCTCTGGTGCGCGAGGTACAGGGTCTCGATCAACTCGCCGTACACATCGAGTTGCAGCTGGCCCGCCGCCCCATTCCCGACCCGCACCGGGGCTGACCGCTCGTACCCTGGAAGCCACGGCAGCTCCCGCTCCCGCAGATCACGGTCGCCGGTGATCCCGTACATGATCTGCAGGTTTTCCGGATCTCCGGCCACCGCACGCAACAGCCATTGCCGCCACGCATGGGCCTCCTGCCGGTAGCCGGTTCCCAGCAGCGCGGCGAGAGTGTTGGAGGCGTCCCGCAGCCAGGTGAAGCGGTAGTCCCAGTTCCGTCCGCCGCCGATCTCCTCGGGCAGCGACGTGGTCGGCGCGGCAACGATCCCGCCGCTGGGTGCATACGTCATCGCCTTCAGCGCGATCGAGGAACTAACCACTGCCTCGCGGTAGGGCCCGTCGTAGGTGCCTTCCTGCGTCCAGTCCTGCCAGAAGTCGAGCGTCTCGGCGAGCGCGGCCTCCGGGTCGGGAACCTCCGGTGCGGCTGCGTGAGAGGGGCACCAACTGAGCACGAACGCCACGCTCTGCCTGGCGGCGATGGTGAAGGCACTGACGATGACGCCGTCCTTCTCCACCTGCTGGACGCCCGTGTCTAGCCACAGAGCGTCCGCGCCGGCCTCCGCGACCATGCGCCCCCCGACCTCGTGGATCCACGGGCTGACGCTGCCGTACCCCGGCCGCGGACGCAGGGCCGAGACCATCGGCACCTCGCCGGACACACCCTCGACAATCCGGATCACCTGGGGTGCCCCGTCGCGCGGCGGCATGAAGTCGAGCACTCGAACCGACCCGGTCGGAGTGCGCCACAGCGATTCGAGGACGAGCGAGTCACCGCGGTACCGGCGCTCGGAGACCGCTCCGGCCTCGGATCGGCCGGCGGGCGGGGCCGGGGCGATCTGCCAGGAGCCGTGCTTCTGCGTGCCGAGCAGGCCGGCGAAGACGGACGGCGAATCGAAGCGGGGCAGGCACAGCCAGTCGATCGAGCCGTCGTCGCAGACGTGGGCACTGGTCTGCATGTCGCCAATCAGACCGTACTGCTCGATACGCGGAAGACGCTTCATCGTGTGGATCTCCGTAGACCCCGCGGATCCGGGGATGGCATCGGGACCGCCGCAGCGGCCGGGGACGGTAGATGAGGAAGGACTCGGTGGTCACTTGTGTGGGGAAGGTCCGTTCTGCCCCTGTGCGGAGTCCTCGTCCTGGGGAACGGTGCGGCCGGGTGCTCGGCCACCGCGGAAAATCAGCCAGGCCATCGGGCCGAGAACTACCGCGATCAGAATTGCCCCGGTGGCGGTCATGCCCGGGGCACCGACGCGGCCAGAGCCAAGAGGACGAAGGCGACAGCGAAGACCGAGCCGCGCAGCACATTGAGCTGCGGCCTCCACCAACGCCGTCTCCGCATGGGCTTCGCGGGGACAACGCCGTGCGCTTGTACGGCCGCGACGAGTGCCTGAGTGGCCTCGGCCAGCTTGACCAGATGCACCCTGCTCGGCATGTAACCGTCGGGTACGCCTGCTGAAGCGAGCTGCTGCGCGCCGCGCAGCGCCGAGGCCGCAGGCGGTACGACGGCCCCGAGCTGTCCGATGTGACCGCGAAGGCGCCGCGCAAGTTCCTCCACGTCGCCGGCGCTCCCCGGCAGCGGCGAATCCTCGTCCAGCACGAGCGCCACCGTCTCCGCCGCGGCCACCGCCCGATCGCGCTGCGGGCCGGGTGCGGCGCCGATACCGCCCTGCCTGCTCGGGGCAACGCGCGGGCCGGCATCCCGACGGGAAGTCAGCGGCAGACGCATGACACAACTCCTCTTCACATCAGACCAGCTGGGCTCGGCCGCGACTGGTGCGACGCCTGGAACAGGGTTCATCGGGGTCCTTCCAGGTGGGCAGCGCAGGAGAGCGCGGCAGCAGCGCCGATCACTCGACGTAATTGCCTGGTGACCAGCGAACACCCCGCCGTAAAGGCTTGGGAATGACTTTTAGATGACGTTGACCCATCAGTAACCTTGATTGGGGTGCCGTCGGCGCAGACGGTCCTGACATGCTGGGCGCCATGGTGACTCTCGATGGAAAGCCCGTATCCGTAGACGACCTGCTCCCCCTGGCGCTCACGAACGTCGGGCACTTCACGTCCATGCGCGTCGACTCCGACGGCAGCATCCGCGGTCTGACGCTGCACCTTGAACGCCTCACGCGGGACTGCAAGATCGTGTGGCACGCGGCCCTGAACACCGACCGTGTCCGCGAGTACGTCCGCCAGGCCGTGGGGGGACAGGCCCTTCCGTGCGTCGTGCGCGTGACGATCTACGACCCGAAGGTCGAGATGGGCCACCCGGCCGATGCCAACGAGCCGCACGTTCTCGTGTCCGTACGCGGCGCCGGCTCCCTGCCTCCAGCCCCGCTGCGCGCCCAGAGCCAGGTGTTCGAGCGTGACCTGCCCCAGGTGAAGCACACCGGCCTCTTCGGAGCCCTGCACACCCGGGGGGCGGCTCAGCGAGCGGGCTTCGACGATGCCCTGTTCGTCGGCCGCGACGGCTTCGTCTCCGAAGGTGGTACCTGGAACGTGGCCTTCGTCGACCAGGAGGGCACCGTCGTGTGGCCCGACGCTCCCGTACTGCCCGGCGTCACCATGGCCCTGCTCCAGCAGCAAGCCGACCACCGCACTACAACTGTCACCCTGGCCCAGGCGAAGGGCATGGCCGCGGCCTTCGCCACGAACACCTCGATCGGCGTCCGCCCTCTGGCCGCGATCGACGACACCGACTTCCCTGTAGATCACCCCGTCTTGAGGCAACTCCAGGAGACGTACCTGTCGATCCCCGGCGAGACCCTGTAGGGCAAGACCATGGCGGGGGTAACCAGGTGGACCGGCCGAGAGGCCGAGTTGCTGCGAATCGCCATGCGCAAGAGGCAGAAGGACTTCGCCGATCTGGTCGGTGTGAACCCCCGCCAGATCCCCCGATGGAAACGCCGGGGGGAGACCATCGAACTCGAACTCGATAACCAATCGGCCCTGGACACGCTGCTCGCCCAGGCCCCGCCCGACGTTCAGCAGCGATTCGCCGCACTCATGACCGAACGCGCCGCAGTTGAGCACGACGAGCGCGCCGAGGAACTGCTGCGTAGGGACCCGAGCACTCGTCGGCACCCGGTCGATGGGAAGGTCATGGCCCTCGTCGAAGAGGGCATTTTCCTCTCCGGCCCAGACAACCGCTCGGTTTGGCTGGAGCCGTTCCTCATGGACGTCTACCCGACGACCAACGAGGACTACGCGAAGTTCGTGCTGGCCACCAGGCACCGACCACCCCAGCACTGGCCCGACGGCCACTGCCCCGTCACGCTGGCCACTCACCCTGTGGTGTGGGTGACTTGGCACGACGCGACTGCGTACGCCCGATGGGCCGGCAAGTCCCTGCCTTCCTCGCGGCAGTGGGAAAAGGCCGCTCGCGGACCGCGCGGGCGCATCTACCCCTGGGGCAACGAGCCGACAGCCGCGAAGGCGAACACGGCCGAGGCCGGAATCGACGCGACCACCCCCGTCTCCCGCTACCAGTCCGGCGCCAGCCCGTTCGGCATCTTCGACATGTGCGGCAACGTCTGGGAGTGGTGCGGCACCGAAGAGGAGCCCGGCAACGGACGGCGCCAGTTGAAGGGCTCCGCGTTCACGTCCCCGATCGAACGGGCAGCGCCTTCCCTGCTGAACGCTGCCGCTGCGTCGATGAAGGACAACGACACCGGGTTCCGCTGCGCCACGCCCGCCTAATTCGGCCGCTGTGGCGGACCAGTTGATCCGACGGTGGCGGTTGTGAGCCGTGGCGCCAATCGTCAGCGCGCCGCCGGGGCCGGGCGAGGCTGCGCTCCTCGTGGTGCGTTTGCCGGACATCAGCTTGCCGCCAATTTGAGCTCGCACCATGTGGTGGCGCCGGCATCCTCAACACCCCAGGTACCTCGACCCTCTTCGGCGAGCGACTGGACGAGAACAAGGCCGCGGCCGTTCTCGTCGGCGTCACGGGGGGCCTTGGGACGGGTGTGGCAGCTAGGTACACCGTCGTGTACGTCGATGCGCAGGAAGCCTGCACGGAGCGAGAGAATCACAGTGACCTCCCGGCCGCCGCTGTGCACGATGGCGTTGGTGACCAGCTCGGAGACGATCAGGACCGCCTCGTCGGCGACGTAAGCCAACCCGCGGGCACTCAGGCGCTGTCGGGCTCGGCGCCGCATGACGCCCACCTTTTCGCCGTCCTCGGGCGGCGGAAGCTCACCCGGCGGTCGCTGCCCGATGCCGAACGTGGAACGCATGAAGTCACCATCGCGATTGGGGCCAGGGCGCGGTCGTTCGGTAGTCGTTGTCATCACGTCCTCTGGGGGGCTCGGAGGACCGCCCGGACCGCGGATACCGCTCTGGAGAGCGGGCTCTGCTCGTCTTCGGGGGCGAGGAGGGAACGTGCTTCGGCAAGGCAGCGGACCAGCTGCACCGGTGCGGTGAGCAGGGGGGTATCGCCCACGGTCGACTCGGCACTGGGTGCCTCCAGCCATTCCACCGGTACACCCTGCGCTGATGGCGCGAGCCCGGGGATACGAACCGCGTGGCCGATTCCGAGGCACGTCGGAACGGCACTCCGGTCGAGCCAGGATGCCCCGACGACCAGATTGCCCCAGCGGGCTGCGGTGCCGGGCGGCACGAGGATGGCCGCCGTGGTCAGGTTCGTGAAACGGACGGCCGGCCCTACGGTCTGTTCGTAGCGGCGCAGGATGTCGTACGCCAGTTCAACTACGTTGCGGGGTGCCAGCACGACATCAAAGGTGATGCCGGTCGGCAGTCGCCGGGGGAAGTCGGGCGTACGGCGCCAGGCGCTCACGGATTCGGCCGGCGAGGCAGTGGCTGCGGCGAACCACGCGGACAGGCGCTCGGGCTCGCCAGTCACGGTGCAGGTCTCCATGAGTCCCTCCCAGGTCGATAACCGATCCTTGAGCACGCACAGTGCCTCCGACGTCACCTAGTGCATCGGAGGAGGTGGGGCAGTGAACAGGTCTTTTCGCCGGAACCTTGATCGCCCCCTACCCGCCCTTCACCCGCCCTTTCCGCTCCCATTTCCTCCCCACCAGCGCTTTCACTGACGACGCCTCACACAGCCCGCGAGATGACCGCTACGGTGAGCCGACACCAGTCGGTAAAGGGGGTATCCGGTGAGCCGCAGCCCGATGAGAGCGCTTCGCGAGAGCCGCAACCGGACCCAGGCGAAGGCGGTTGATGAACTCAACTCCCTAGCTGAACGGCTTGCTGGCGAAAGGCGGGTCTCGAAGTGCCCGACCTTCACCGTCCGCCAGATGTCGAAGTGGGAAAGCGAGACGAAGCGGCGCCCATACCCGCACCCCGATACACGGGTGGTCCTTGAGTTGTACTTCCGGCGGCCAGTTGAGGAGCTTGGACTCCGCCCGGTTGCTGGAGAGGAGTCTCCTGACACTTCTGCTGTGCCTGCCGTGACGCAGGTCCCGCTCATCGAGCAGTCGGCCGCCACGATTCCGCTTTTCGCCGGAGGCGACCAGGACCCGCCGCCGTGGCTGGCTCAGACGACGACAGATGTGGCCAGCTCCACGGACTGGAAGATCGCCGAGGATGAGGTCGATCTACTCCGCGAGGCTGCGGACGACATGGACGCGCAGGACCAGCAGTTCGGCGGCAACCGACTCTGGCGGCCGACGCGTGCCCACCTGCTGTGGGTACACCACATGATCGACCGCGGTATCTACGACGAGCAGCTTGGCCAGCAACTGCACGCACTCGCAGGCAAGTTCACTACCAGCCTGGGCTGGTTCTCTTACGACGCCGGGCTCCATGCCCAGGCTCGGCAGTACTTCTCCGAGGCCCTGAACGCCGCGATGTTGACAGGCGACGATGTGCTCTCCAGCCGCACGCTGAGCAACATGGCCCGCCAGGCCGTGGACCTGAACAAGGGGCGAGAAGCGATCCGCTTCGCCCGACTGGCACAGACACACGCGGGTATGTGGAGCGCGCCGACGCGTGTCACGGCACTCTTGGCCATCCGTGAAGCTCAGGGGCACGCCCGGGTCGGCGACGCCTTCAACTGCGAGTCCGCGATCAAGCGGGCCTGGAAGGAATGGGACCGCGGGACGGACGACCGCGACCCTGATTGGACGACGTTCCTCAACCAGGCCGAATTGGTGTGCCTGGAGGGGATGTGCCGACTTGACCTCGGCCAGACTGCTCGCGCCCAGAAGCTCCTGGCGCAGTCGGAGAAGCTGCAGGACGTGGCTCACTCGCGGAACAGAGGGATGTGCCTCGGCCGGCTTGCGACCGCGGCCATCGGCGCTGGAGACATCGACCACAGCGTCGATGCCGCGAGGAATGCCATCGGGCTGATCCGGACGGCGGGCATGTCTTCCGCTCGGGCAGTCCAGCAACTGAAAATCGTCCACGATGGACTGGCCCCTCATCACCGCGCCCGCGGGGTAGGGGACCTGCTTGAAGAGATTCGCGCAGTCGTCGCGTGATTCGGCAAAGGAGAGATGCAACCAGTGGATGCGGAGTACCAGCGGTACGACGGGGCGTCGGTCAAGGCCATCATCGACGAGCTGGTCGAGGTGTACGCCCGGGTGTACGACACGCCCCCGTACATCGGCGACCCGTTCTTCTCCGTCGACTCCTTCCGGGAGCGGCTGGGGGCTGCCTTCGGCAGCGAGGGCTTCGAGACGGTGACCGCGCGCCGGGACGGGCAGATCATCGGATACGTGCACGGCGCTACGCTGCCCGCCGACAAGCCGTGGTGGATCTCCCTCGGCGACCGGAGGCCCGCGCAGCTCCAGACCCTCGCTGATGCCCGGCAGGTCTTCTGGCTCCGAGAGCTGATGGTCCTCCCCGAGTACCAGGGCCAGGGCCTCGGCAGAAAGATCCATGACACCGTGATCTCGGGACGCGCGGAGAGTGCCACCACCCTGACTTGCATTATCGACAATCAGCCGGCGCACGATGCCTATCTGCGATGGGGGTACACGGTGATGGGGGAGATCAAGCACGCCCCAGAGTCGCCGACCTACAACGCCATGTACCTGCCCAGCTCGTGACGACCGGAATGATCATGTACCAAGCAACCGCCCAGCCCACCCCGGTCACGGCGACTTCCGGTCGCCGTGACCGACTCGCGCCGGATGCCGCGATCCTGTTCGCATACGGGACGCTCCAGTTCGATGCCGTCCTCGAAGCGCTGATCGGTCGGATACCGCAGCAGGTGTCGGTCAGCGCGCCCGGCTGGCGCGCGGCGTCGCTGGAGGGGCGTGTCTACCCGGGGCTCGTAGCGGCGCCCGGCTCTGCGGCGCCCGGCGTACTGTTCACCGACCTCAGCCGGAGAGAATGGATGATTCTCGACGCCTTCGAGGATGACCGTTACGACCTGCGCGAGGTGACGCTGACCTCCGGCGGGCGAGGACTCGCCTACGTCTGGCCGGACGGCGAGGTCCTCGAAGGGGACTGGGATGCCGAGCAGTTCCGTACCCGTCACCTTGACGAGTACGCCGCGCGGTGTGCGCGGATTGCCCCGGGCCTGCTCGCCAGAGCTGCACACTGAACCGGGCGGCGACGTACACGCAACCACCCTCGGGACATGCCGCGTACGACGAGACCGGGTCCCACGCGCAGGTCACAGTGGCTGTGTTCGGACCGGAACGCAGACCTGCGGCGAACGTGAGGGTTAGGCGCCCGTCGGTGATGACCAGGCGCTGGTCGATGACGTGGCGCGGATGTGCTGCGCCGAAGGCGCCAGCCCTTTCCTCACGCCGAGGTAAGCGGGGCCCTCACCACGGCAGGCCCGAAAACGGATTCGCCCACGGCAGACGAGAAAGGGCCCCGTGGGACTGGAACCTTTGCCGAAGACCATGTCAACGTACAACCTCCCCGGAAAAACACCAGGTCAGAGATGCTCCAAGCGGAGCGGGGGCCAGCGTCCGGCGCTGGCCCCCGCCTCCCGTCTCACGCGCCATGGTCCCTACCAAGGAGGCCCACCTGCCGAAAGTCGCACTTCGATCGGCCCGCGTCGCCGCTCCGATCCTCCTGGCGCTCGGCGCCATGAACGCATGGACCGCCCAGACGAAAGCTGACTACGCAGCCCTCTCCACGGCCCTGTGCCTCTGCGTCTGTGCCGCCGGCCTTTTCGGCGAGGACCTTGTGCAGCGCGGACATCGCCAGGACCTGGTGGTGCTCGCGCACATCGCGGCCCACCCGGGTGCTGAGGCCCGTGGCATCGCCCGAGCCGTCTGCGCCCCCGAACGCGTCGTGGCTCGCAACCTCAGCCGACTCACCGAAGACGGGCTCGTGCTCCTGGTCGAAGACGACGCACACCCCGCGCTCAGGTCCTACCGGCTTACCTCGTAGTCCGCGGTTGCGGGGCGGAATGTAGCCCACGATCCCCGGTTACCGAAACCGGGGATCGTGCAGACCATAGAGGGAGTTCGCACCCGACTGTGCTTGGCGGTGGAGTCGGAGCGGGCTAACCGACAGGGCCCAGCAAGTGGAGAGGTAGTACCCGGCCCGCCCGCCGCATAGCTGTCGGCTTCTGCTCCAAGCCCCTCATGGCATGGGTAGTGCTGTCGGCATTGCCCAATCGACCACGCGCCCCAGCAAGGAACCCAAACGTGCGCCGATCCGTGATACCCCCTGCCCATTTTCGCTCAGATAGCTGCCTCCACGGCGGCGCTGAACGGCAACCCTCTTCTGCTGTCATGCAGGTGGCGTCGTGAGCGCCGGCGGGAGCAACAGGCTCCTCACTCCGGGAGAAGTGGCTTCTTGGCTGCAGGTGAGCGAGATCACCGTTAAGAACAAATATCGAGCGTGGGGACTTAAGGCGCAGAAAGTCGGACGCCTTCTGCGATTCCGCGAGCGCGACATCATCGCCTATCTCGAAGACAACTACGGATAACGGCCGCTCGGCCATTCCTCGCACATGAAGGGTGTCAGTTGGCAACCGTATACCAGCGATGCAAGTCCGATCCCAAGGTCACCACATACCCGTGCGACAAGCCGCGCTGTGGACATTCTTGGACGGTCCGCTATCGGGAGCCTGGCGGTCGAACGGCGCGGCAGCGCGAAAAAACGTTTGCGAAGAAGACCGGTCCAGACGGTGCGGACGCCTTTGCTGCCAAGGTCGAGACCGACAAGGGGATGATGGTCTACATTGACCCCGATGCTGGCAAGATCACCGTCCGCATCTACGTCGAAGACTGGCTCGAACGTCGAATAATCGGCGACGGAACCTACAACAATTACAAGGGCTTCATCGATAACCATCTCGTCCCCCGGCTAGGCCGAAAAACCCTCGCCGGAGTGACCAAGCGGGATATCGAGCACTTTAAGGCTGCCATCAGCAAAGAGCTGGCCGCGAGCACGGTGTACGACCGCATGAAGATGGTGAAGCACATCTTCTGGTCCGCAAAGGAAGAAAAGCGGATCCAGGAAGATCCGACCAAGGACGTCAAGAACGCCCCCGGGTCGCGCGCCGTCGACGAGGACGAAATCCCGACCCTCGACGAGGTGCGGCTGCTGCACCAGCACATGTCGCCCCAGTACAAGCTCACCGTGTGGCTCCAGGCCGGGGTCGGCATGCGAGTGAGCGAGGCCCTGGCCTTCCACGTCGGATGCTTGCGCAACGACATGGTCCGGATCCGCTGGCAGATCAGCGCGAAGGCGCACCGTGACGATTGCCGAACACGGCTCGTCCCCCTCAAGCACCGCGAGGAGGGCGAGTACCGCGACGTGCCGGTCGCGCCTTTCATCTGCACGGAGATCGACGAGCACGAGAAGCTGTGGCCGCCGATCCCGATCACGTTCCGCGACAAGGCAGGGAAAGCGCGTCAGGTCGACGTCTTCTTCGCTCCCCGTGAGCGCGGCAAGGGCACCATGCCCACGGCGAACACCTACTCGTATCACTTCAGGAAGGCGTGCGTCGCCGCCGGCCTCGTCGATGTGGAGGGGAAGCCGAAGTACCACCCGCACTCGCTGAGGCACTTCTTCGCTTCAACCGCGCTCGCGGCGGGCATACCTATCCACGAGGTCTCACGCTGGCTCGGTCACAAATCCATCACAACCACGGTCGACATCTACGGCCACCTCGTGCCGGAGGCGTGGGACCGGTGTCGTGCCATCATGCAGACGGCGTTCGAACCCGCCGCGTAGGCCCGGGCGACGAGCTGCTGTGCTGGGATGGTGCTGGGATGGACACCCAGAAAGCCGCGTTTTCGCAGGTGGGAGCTCTGCACCAAACATTCCGCTTCAACGTGTAACGGCCGACATACCGCCACGTCGCTGGTCTGGCAAACATGCAGGGCAGGAAGGGTCCGGCTCTTTGGAGTCGGGCCCTTGGCTTTTTCCCGTGCTGGGATGGTGCTGGGGTGCGGGTGGGCTGCCCGTCCTGGGATTGAACCTGGCGTACGTCTCAGCTCTTCTGGGTCTACAGCCACCTGGGCGGGGGCGTTCCCGCCAGTTCCGGAGTGGTCGTGATCCAGCACTGAACACGTGGAATGCTTGCTGATCTGAACAGGTGTGAAGTGGGCTACGCATGCTCGAAGAGCCGAACGAGCCGTTGGGCGGAGTGGATGAGGAGATGTACTTCTCCAGTAGACACTCACGCATCGAGTTCATTTCCTTCGAGCACCGAATCGCGTCTCTCGCCTGGCCAAGCGGCAAGATCGAGAAAAACGTCGACCTTGAACTGTCGGAGTTGCGGGCGAGACGCGCGGCTGGACGCACAGGATCAGAGGTTGGGAGGGCGAGTCCGATGAGGCGCTCGATGAGTCGGTGTTCACGCTGGACTCGGACATCCGGCAGATCAGTGCTGGAGTGATCATCGTGGCTGCTGTCGCCGCGCTTGAGTCCCTCATGAACCAGATCTTGGACCAGCCCGGCGACGCGGCTCTACACCGGGCCGGCCTGACGCGAAAGGCTCGTGAGTTCGCTATCCGATGGTCGGAGGTTTTGGACGCCGCAGCCCTTGAGGAGGATGTGGTCTGGCTTCGGAAACGACGCAACTCCTTCGCGCACCGGTTGATCGATGACGTTGACGTCCAGTGGCGAGGGAACGTTCCGGACTGGGACTTCGATGACGAGGCAGCGGACGAAGCCCTGTAAGGGTCGGGCGGATCGCGTCGATGCTGGTGGAGGGCTGGGAACAGCAGCTGCTCAGTGCTGGGAGGTGACCTGCCCCCTGCCCTAGTACTCCAGCAGTACTTCGTGGCTTGACCTGGGGGAACGTGGAGCGGTGGGAGTGTAGCGGGCAGGATGCCGTCACGGACGACTTCCGCCCGCACCCCCCTCGAAGGAGTGCCCACGACGGCGGTAG